>JBDRKP010000055.1:0-6376 GCA_043813875.1 archaeon
CCGTGAACATAATGAAAAATGACGAAGGTTTTACAATTGGCGATAAAATTCGTTCAATTGACGGATACTTTTTTAAACTAAATCCTTATAATCTAAGAGTTAATCTAAGCCCAAAGAACATGTCTTTTATACTTTATTTTCATAATGTATTAGATAAGTATTGTGAGAAAAAGCAACATTTGAAGAAATTAGACGAAATATTTTTCAATAAAGTTATTTCTGAATTAATAAGGACTAATAAAAAGCTGAATTTCATAACCCGCGGATGGTATCTGTATGGGATAGAAATTGCAAAGCCGGCAATAGGCCAGTCAACTGTTATTCCTACTATTGAAGATCTGGCGGGATTTGGTGATTTCACCAAAGATGAGATAATCAGCATTGAAAAAAAGACAATTAAAATAGCAGACACATTTGATTGTAATAGCAATCCATTTCATTGGGAAAGAAAGCAATATGAAAATTATAATGAACGGGTTTATCTGTCGAAACTGGATCTGCAGGAAGCGATAACAAAAAGGGATGCAGATGACATAAACCGGAAGCTGTCAAATCTGTCTTTGAGTTTAATCACTACGAATTATGATTTCGATGCCGGAAAATTGGTATTGCTTGAGTTTATAGACATTGCCAAAAAAGTGATTATTTCAAATAATAACAGTATCCCCGATATCAAGATGTTTAATAAATCATTTAATGATTCATGGATAGCCTTCGCAGTCGTTAATCTGTATTTAACAGCAGACGGTGAAGATGCAGAGAAAATAAAAATGAATACATCCCAAAGGATATTAAAATCTGTGAGAAATGCGGATGCATCAAATCATGAATTTATGAAAAATGTAAAATCATCATTCAATATAAAAATGAAACCAAATTCAATAGGCAAAGACATATTATCCAACATTAACCAGGTTAGTTTATGAAGGATTTCTGTGATACAGGAATAATTATCGGAACATCTTATGTTCAAAACATCACTTATGACGGTTTTCAACCAACAGATATTGATTCTAATTCTATTATCTGTGCAAACCGGTTCAATGAGGATAAAATAAAAGTCATCTGCAGTACAGTGATATTTGAATTAAACCGCATAATTGAAAGAAGGAGAATCATGCATACTATTTTAATATACGAATTAGCGGGATCTCCTTTAAAGAAGAAAGAATATGATAAGCTGGAATTATATTATATCATGAATTCCATCCAGACAGGTAAAACCAGAGATCAGGAATGGCTAAAGACGATGGTTCAGAAACTTAAAAAATGCGATGTAGAAGAAGTATATCATACAATTGAAAATATCAGGACAATGTTTGAATTAAACATCAGAAATATCGTTCAGGATACTGAAACGTTCAGACCTGATGATGCGCAAAGAATCCAAAGAAGTGAAATCAAAAAGATCATTTATTCCTTACCTGAAAAACCTAATGACGAGGACATAAACATATACTCCAATTCGATAATATACCATAATCAAAAGGAAAATGTCATATTTCTTACTGTAGATAAAGGGTATAAAAAAATAGACTACAATACGCTTCAAACGAAATTGCAGTGCTTAAAACCTAAAATGAGTCATCCGGACGTTGAAATATTATCCAGTTGATTTATTAGATCATCTTTGGCATTTGTCAACATCCAGACAACTAATGTCGGTCCATATCTATTAACGCGCCGGATTCCCGGCCAACAGTTCCGCCTGCTCTTTCTGGAATTCAGGGTCTTCCAGTATCTTCATGATCCTTGGGGACCTCTCAAGAATGCCGGCAAACTTTACGAGCCTGTCAAATCTTGCCTTCTCTTCTTCCGCTTTCGCTTTCTGCTCCAATGCGCCTCTCATATTCAGTGGCGCACCGCACATGCAAATCTTTGCGCCATAGCCGTTGACATGGCCGCACCTGTGGCATCTGTCTGTGTCCTGCTTCTCTTCCTTTTTCTCAATGCCCCTGCTGCGCTTGAAAGCATCGAGAACATCCTGCTCATTAAGATGGCAATACACTCTCGACATTTTCGAATCCAGAGAATGGCCTAAAAATTTCTTGGCCAGGGCCTCGCCCAGTTCCGCATAATACTGCGTTGCTGCGCTGTGGCGAAACAGGTAAGGATATATGCGCTTCTTTATGCCTGCCTTATTTGCCAGATAGCCGATATTCTTAGTCAGCAGCCTCAAAGACACAGGCTTTCCGTAAGTCTCATTTTCCTTTGTCAGTGATTTTTTCATCACAATCCACAACGGATAACCTGCCTGCTCTTTAAACGGGTGGCAATTCATCCATGATTTCAACATATCCACACTCTGTGCAAGATAAACCTCGCGCTCCCCTAGTTTTCTCTTCATCTTGCCTGTGACTTTTATCCTGGCTATGCTGTCCTCAAATATAACGTCTCTCATCCGCATCTGCAATAACTCGCCAGGCCTCAAAGCCCCCTCATAGAGAACCGAAAGCAACGCCTTATACATAATATTGCCGGTAGAATCCATTATCTTCTGGAGCTCTTCTTTCGTGATAAGCTCGTCCTTGTTAAGCTTGTTTGGCGGCCTTGTTCCCTGTATCCATTTAACGACATCAGGCAAAGAATCGCTACTCTCTTTTTTATACAGCCACCTGTAAAACACCTTGAGGACAATCTTAAAAGTCTCCTTTGTCCAGTCAGAATATCGCTTATTGTTCATAATGGAAGCCATGACGCCTTCCATATCCTGCCTGTCCATCTGGCCGAAACTCTTGCCTTTCAGCTTTGAGAGTATCCTTAAATGCTTAAGATAAAGCATCTTTCTTGGTATAGACAGCCCCTTGGCTGAACAGGTCTTGTCGAAGTCGAGAATAAGCTTCTTATCCTCCGCAAGAACCTCTGCATTCTTCTCTATCGCATCCTTTAGGCGCGAATAGATGTGCTCTTCCTGATATATGTCTTCTCTAATTGTGTTCATAGAGACCACTTGATCACCCGAATATTTAAGTATCCGTCCTAAGTGGTACATTAAGATTGATCCCGTCGCCCGGACTTGAACCGGGAACAACTCGGTGGCTGCGCTTTTGGGCGCCGCATATATGAATGCTTGCTAATCCAAAGCACCGAAAGGTACTTGTCTACAGCCGAGCACTCTACCAATTGAGTTACAACGGGATAGAAGATGATAGTCTATATTCAAGGGTTAAGTTTTTATATTTTGTTGTCTGTCTGTGTGGATTTTGCTCAAGAATCTTTTTATGCTTAATCTATCTGTATGCGCTGTGAGATGCCTTTGCGCTTTATTCCCATCGGATCTCTTCCTATTATCTTTGCAGGGGGCACGTCTATCTTTCCTTCGACGTCCAGTATGGGCTTGATCTTGTAGGATATTATCCGCTCGTCTTTTGGCGACATCTTTCCCAGTTTCCATACCAGCAGGATGCCGTTTTTTTTGCGCTTTACCAATGCGGGCTTTATCGTGGTGTTGCTTTCAAGGACTTCGAATATCGTCGGTATCATGTCCTGGACCTGGACATCTAACAGCGGGCGCCTGCTGTTGTTTTTTATTTCTATGCTGATCGTATGCGGTATGCCTTTCTTGTATGCCTTTGTTATGTGCGGCTTTTCAATGATGTTTATTATGAGGTAGATTATGGCGATCATGATTATTGCTGCGATGAAGTATGCCCAGTATTTGATCTTGTATGTTATCGTGCAGGTATCCAGCGGCTCAAGTTCGCAGGTCCAGGTATATCTTGTCTGGCCGTTTATTGTCTCTTCTGTTGGCGGGTTCTCAAATTCGATAATCTGGGGGATCTTTGATCTGTATTCTATTATATTTATTGTCCCTTTGTCGTTTCCGTTATTTATGGCTTCTATCTTTATTGTCTTTTCGAGGATTGTCGATGATTCTGCCCGCTTTTTCTGGATGTCTGCTTTCTTTTCTATCTCGAATGATGTCTTTTTTGTGTTGATCATTTCGCTTTTTTCGTTGTAGAGCGTGCCTGTGAGTCCGTATGTGCCTTTGTCGCGATATTTGTCGAATGTGTATTCTGTTTTTTCTATGTGCTCCTGTTCTACTTCAAGTGGCGGTATTTTTATTGTCTTTTCATCGTTTTTTGAGCCAGTCAGGCTTATCTTTATTGTGGCGTTTTTTGATCTGCCTGTGCCCAGGTTTTTGGCGCCTGTTGTCAGTGTCACTTTCTCTCCTATCAGGTAATAGTCCTTGTCTGTTGCGAATGTTGTGAGTTCTATTTTTGAGACTTCAATCACGTATATATTGATGTCTTTTGAGATGAATATTTTTGTGTCGTTTTTGGATACGGCTTTCATGCGGAATAGATATTTGTTTACCGGCGTGTCGAATGGCGGGCTTATGTAGAATCTGAATGTCCTGGTTTCGCCTGGAGCCAGTTCAACTGAGTAGTCGTTTAGCGTTACCCAGCTTGTCTGTGTCCCTCCTATTATCGAGAGTTCTGTGATGTCGCTCTGGTTGAGGTTGTTTGTTATTGATGCTGTGTATGTTATTCTCTGGCCTGCAAGGATCGCGTCCTTGTCTGAGTTGATGTTCACACTGTACGGATACTGCGATAAGGCGGTGTTTGTGAGGGCTATCAGCGATAATAGTATTGTAATTATGATCAGTTTGTTTTTCATAGATACACCCTTAAAGAGAGTATAATATTTATTGTGGTGCTTATTTATATATGTTTTAAATCTTTGGCTTGTCGCTCGTTTCTTTAAGAGAAGTATTGGCGAACCCGGAGGGATTTTCGTTCGCAAGAGTGATGCAACAAATGCCTGCTTCTGCGAAATTCGAACCCCCGACAGCTTGGTATCAACGATATGATTGTATGATTTGGCGTATCTCCGAAGCCAAGCACTCTAATCCGCTGAGTTACGGGTCCACGTAAAGAATGAATGAGTAATTATTTAATCTTTTTTATCAGTGCCTGTCTTGCTGTATTCGCGTCTATAGAGCCTTTTGTCTCTTTCATGACCTGGCCGACGAGGTAGTTGAGGGCTTTCTCTTCGCCGTTCCTGTAGTCGTCTGCTGCTTTTTTGTTGGATTCCAGGACTTTTTCTATGATCTTTTTTGTGTCCAGGCTGCTGTCGATCGCAGAGTAGCCGTATTTTTTTGCTGCTGTGATGTGGTCTGTCTTGTCGTCAATCATTTTCCAGAGGAGCCTTTCTGTCACAAGGTCGGAATATTTCCTGTTCTGGAAGTCGAGGAGGAGGGCGGTCAGCCATCTCTCTTTCAGGCCTGAGGTCCTGTATGCCATGTTGTTGTAGTTGAGGGTTTTCAGGAGTGGGCCTCCGATCCATGATGCTGCGATGTCTGTTTTTACTGTCTTTGCGATGTTCTCGAAGAGGTCTGCAAGCTTCTGTTCGGATGTTATGCCTTCTGCTGCTTTTTGGCTGATGTCGTATTGCTTTATGAAGCGCGCCTTCTTCTCGTCGGGAAGTTCGGGGAGCTGTTTTTTTATGTCGTCTTTCTCTTTGTCTTTTATGCAAATCTCTGTCAGGTCCGGCTCGAAGATGTAGCCGTAGTCTGCTTCTGTCTCTTTTTTCCTCATGAGTTTGGTGGTGCCGGATGATGCGTTCCAGCCGCGGGTCTCCTGGGTGATCTTTATGCCTCTTTTGCAGACGTTCTTCTGGCGGATGTATTCGTAGCTTAGGGCGCGCTCGATCTCTTTTGTGCCTGTGATGTTTTTCACTTCGACCCTCTCGCCGCCTTTGAGCGATATGTTCGCGTCTGTCTTTATCGATGCGTCTGACCCGGGATTGTAGAGGTCGAGATATTCGAGTATCTGCGCCAGTTTGAACAGGTATATCCTTGCTTCTTTGGCGCTTGTGAAGTCGGGTTCTGTGACTATTTCTATGAGAGGCACGCCTGCCCTGTTGTAGTCGACCAGTGTGTTGTTGTTTTCGTGGATCAGTTTTGCGGGGTCTTCTTCTATGTGGATACGCCTTATGCGTATGTTCTTCTTTTTGCCGTCGATGTCTATCTCTATGGTGCCGGATGTGGCCAGGGGTATCTCGAACTGGGTTGTCTGGAAGTTCTTGCTCATGTCCGGGTAGAAGTATGTCTTTCTTGAGAAGTACATGTCTTTTGCGATCCTGCAGTCGAGTGCGAGCGCGGCTTTGAGCGCCAGTTCGATCACTTTCTGGTTTGTGCGCGGCTTTGAGCCTGGCATCCCGAGGCAGGTGGGGCATGTGAGTGTGTTGGGTTCTCTTTCGTCTTTGATGTTCACGGGGTTCCTGCAGCCGCAGAAGATCTTGGTCTGTGAGGGGAGCTGCACGTGGGTCTCAAGACCGCACATCATCGGGTAGTCGTCCACGTTGTCCATGTCATCACGGTTGTCAATGTTCTGGTTGACATTTTATCATATGATTATTTTTATATATGTAT
>JBDRKP010000056.1:0-25456 GCA_043813875.1 archaeon
GACTGGGGGACTGCAAGAAAAAATGCAGAGTTGATGCGTGTTTTTTCTCTAGAGATATCTGACCTGGAAAAGAAATGGAAGAGGTTTTGCTTAAAAAGGTGATTTTATGCTAAAAATCATTGGTTTCACCCATATGTTTAAATAATAATAAGTGAAATTTTATGTATTGTTCCAGAGTATCGGAATGAAAACAACAAGAAAAATACTGTATGTGAAAGAGGCACCGAATCGATATACAGGCAGATAAAGAGTGTTTTTCTTTGTAAACAGGAGTACGATTAAAATGAATGGTAAAGTAAAATGGTTTAATACTACAAAAGGATATGGCTTCATCGCAGGCGATGACGGAAATGAATATTTTGTCCATCACAGCGCCATAGGAAGCGGAACATTGAATGAAAATGATGATGTGACTTTCGACGCTGCACAGACTGAACGCGGCAAGCAGGCTCAGAATGTAAAATTGGGATCCGGTTCCAGCGAAAGTGATAGTGAAACTGATACTGAAAAGGAACCAGTTAAGGCTAAACGCGCAAAAAAGGCTGCTAAGGCAGCTCCAAGCGATGATGAAGAATCAGATGTGTCAGATGATGACGCGCTTGCTGAATGATTCTTTTCTTTTTTATTTTTTGTTATTTTTCTCTATTCTTGATAGGGTCAAAACAAGCTTTGTTCTTGTTTTTATATAAAAGGAGTTGATAAGATGCCAGTCAAAAAAGGCGATAAAGTCAAGGTAGATTATGAAGGTACTTTGGATGATGGTACGGTTTTTGACAGTTCGAAGCAACACAACGAACCGCTGGAATTCGAGGTCGGAGGAGGACAGATCATAAAGGGTTTTGATGATGCTGTCGTCGGGATGAATAAGGATGAAGAGAAGGATATCAAATTAGAGCCTAAAGATGCATATGGCGATCATAATCCGCAGCTGCTAAAGGAAGTCCCGAAAGAGCACCTGCCAAAAGATCAGGAGCTTAAGGCGGGAATGATGCTTGCGGCGACAACGCCGAACGGTGAGCAGATTCCGGCGAAGATCACTGAAGTGAAGGATGATGCGGTTTTGATTGACCTTAATCATCCTCTTGCAGGGAAAGTCCTGAATTTCAAGATAAAGGTTGTTGAGATCCTGTCCTGAGGTTCTATTTTTTTATTTTTCTTCACATATTAATTTTATCCGGCATAATTCATGGAATCCATGGATGCCGTGTTCTTTTCCTATGCCTGATTGCCTGAAGCCACCGAAGGGGTTGCATGGGAGCCAATGGTCGCTGCCATTTATCTCTATTGTGCCTGATTCGAGGTTTCTTGCAATTCTTTCTGCTCTCTTTTTGTCTTTTGTGAATATGATAGCGCCCAGACCGTATTTTGTTTCGTTTGCAAGGTCTATTGCTTCTTGTTCTGTCCTGAATGATATCATGGGAAGGACCGGGCCGAACACTTCTTCATGCCAGATGCGCATGTCTTTTGTTATGCCTGTGAGGATTGTCGGCAGGTAGTATGCGCCTTCAATGTTTTCTGGTCTTTTGGCGCCGATGATTATTTTTGCGCCTTTGTCCAGTGCGTCCTGTACCTGGGATTCTAATAATTCTAATTGTCTTTTTGCTGCGAGGCTACCGTGATCTGTTTCTGTTTTTTCGGGGTCGCCGACGATTTTGCATTCTATCTTTTTTTTGAGCAATTTTATGACTTCTTCATATTTTGACTCGTGGACTATCAGCCTTTTTAGTGAATCGCAGGTCTGACCGCAGACATTGTAGCGCTTCGCATATATCTTATCTATTAAATGGCTGATATCCGCATCTTCAAATATGATGGCGGGATTTGAGCCGCCCAACTCAAGGATGACTTTGATGAATCTGTCTGCTGCAATTCTGTATAGTTCTTTTCCTGCTTCTGTGCTGCCGGTGAACCAGATGAAGTCTATGTCGCTTTTTGCGAGTTTTCTGCCTGTGTCGCCTGCGCCGTAGATTTCGATGAATGCTCCGTCGGGCAGGCGGTGGGAGCGCATTATATCTTCTATGAGTTTTCCTGTAAGCGGACATTCTTCGGATGTCTTGAAGACTACTGTGTTGCCAACTATCAGATTGGGTATCACGCCCCAGACAAAAATGCCGAAAGGAAAATTCCACGGGGTGATGACTGCTGCCACGCCTATGGGTTCGTATACTATTTTGTGGATGGTGGTTTGATCTATGTGCGTTATCTGTTCTTTCAGGGCCAGTTTCCCGTTTTCAAGGAACCATCTGAAGTAATCAAGATAGAAGTCAAGCTCTCTTATGCTTTCTTTTATGGTCTTTCCTGTCTCTTTTGTGATGAGCGTGCTCAGTTCGTCTTTTCTTTTTTTGAAATCGTTGTAAATTGGCTTTAGGAGGGCAATCCTTTTTTTTGTGCCGAGGTCTTTCCATGCTTTTTTTGCTGCTTTTGCCTGACGGACTTTTTCTTTTACCCCGGAGTCTGTTGTGATCACTACGTTGCCCAAGGTTTCATAGTTTTTTGCGGGGTTTGTCGATATGAGCATTTTCATATCTGGTTTTATGGTGAAAAAGATATTTATCTTAGAAGTCCTGTGCATCGCCAGTTTATCTCTGATTCTTTTGTCTCTACATTGACGACGCATGCCGGGCTGCAGCCTTCCTTTTCAAGGTCCAAGTCCATCCACCATGTGCCTGTGTATTCGTTGCAGACGTATGTGCCTTTTAATGATCCTTCTTTTGTGCATTCGCCAGATTGCGCTATCTCTTTGGCTTCGTCAAGGGTCATGCTTATATCGGTGTCTTTTTTTGTGCATAGCTCATCTTTTTGTGGTTCTATGTCCTCTACAAAGGTTTCGCCTTCGGGGGTGGTGCATTGACGCGGTTGTGATTCCATTACGGGATAGCCGAGGGCAGCGCATTCATCGAAGCTTCTTACCATGCCGGGACATGGCTCTTCCCATGTCCTTAAGCACTTCTCTTTTGATGCGCACCAGCTGTATCCGGCGGCTATGAGGCAGCCGTGCTCGTCGGTGTCGCCGCCGATGGGTTTTTCGGCGCCTGTGCAGCCTGAGAGGACTACGGTGAGGAGGATGAGGAGGGCGAGGGTTGATTTTTTCATGTTATCACATCGTTATCGATTGATTATCTATGTTGTATTTGGGGTTTTGGATATAAATAGGATGTGGTTTTTGTGTGGTTAAGACCGAAAGATTTGATTTCTCTTGGAACTTTAAGTGCGCGCTTTTTGGTCATAACCATGACATAAACCGGAGTAAGGGTTGGTTTTTAGAGATGTGAGCATGAGAAGTGGAGAAATTCAATAAAAGTTAAACGTAATTTATTTTAAGCATATTTCTTCTTTTCAGAATCAGATTTTTTAATTAATTTGTCAGTATAATCAGAATACTTTTCTATGTATATAAGAATCAGTATATAGATTACAGAAATTATAATTGTCAATAAAGTTCCAGAAATAACATCTGCGAGAGTAGTCTTGCCAACTACAAATCCTCCTGCTAAAAGTATTGCAAGCAATACTGCAGAATGATATTTCACTCTCTCTTCATGTCGCTTCCTAACCTCTAGATTTTTTTCAGATTCGAATGCTTTTTTCCAAAATTTTTTAAACATATATCTATCCCATTCATCACTTTCAATATGCTCTTGCGAAGTAGACCATGTGCTTTGCCGGTTTTTTGCAGCAGACGCATGTGGCCTTGCTCTCCAGTTTGCTCTTGCTGTTGCTGTCGAATGGGATTAATCTTGCGGTCGCTCCTGTCTCTTCCTTGATCTTCTCTTCGCAGCCAGGGCTTTCGCACCAGCCGGCAAGGATGAAGCCGTTCTCTATATTTTTTTTGAATTCAGCCATGTCTTTTGCTTTGAATATGCTCTTTTCGAGGAAGGCCTTTGCTTTGCTGAACATGTCTTTCTGCATGGCATCTAGCGCTTTTTTTGTCTCTGCTACCAGGTCTTTTTCTTTTATGAATGATTTGGCGCCTGTGTCGCGCCTGACGAGCACAACCTGGCCTTTTTCCATGTCCCTTGGGCCAAGCTCAATCCTTATAGGGATGCCTTTCAGTTCCCATTCGTTGTATTTGAAGCCGGCCTTGTGCTCTTCGCGGTCGTCCAGGATGACGGTGTGGCCTTCTATTTCCAGGGCGGCTTTCAGCTCTTTTGATTTTTCGATTGTCTCTTTTTTTGTCTTGTCAAATATTATCGGGACTATGACTACGTGCGTCGGGGCTATCTGTGGCGGCATCACTAGGCCCTTGTCGTCTGAGTGGACCATTATGAGCCCGCCTATCAGGCGTGTCGAGATCCCCCACGAGGTCTGCCAGACGTGCTTTGTCTGTTCGTCTTCGTCTATGAATTTTATGTCGAAGGCTTTTGCGAAGTTCTGGCCGAGGTGGTGGGATGTGCCTGCTTGGAGCGCTTTCTTATCCGGCATGAGCGCCTCAAGCGTTGTCGTGTATAGAGCGCCTGCGAATTTCTCGGATTCGGTCTTCTTTCCTGTGAGTACGGGTATCGCAAGGACGTTCTCTATGAGGTCGCGGTATAGCTCTAGGATTGTCATGACTTCCCTGTCTGCGTCCTCTTTTGTCGCGTGGGCAGTGTGGCCTTCCTGCCACAAAAATTCTCTTGTTCTCAGGAAAGGTTTTGCGTGCTTGAATTCCCATCTCACTACGTTGCACCACTGGTTCAACAGAAGCGGGAGGTCGCGGTGGGACCTTATCCATTTGGAGTATGATTCGTACATGATGGTCTCTGATGTAGGCCTTATTGCGAGGCGCTCATCCAGTTCGGTCTCGCCGGCATGCGTCACCCATGCGACTTCGGGGGTGAAGCCTTTGACGTGCTCCTGCTCTTTGGTGAGGAGCTTTTCGGGAATCAACAGCGGAAAATACACATTCTTGTGGCCGAGGGCCTTTATCTTTTTGTCGACGTAGGACTGAATCTTTTCCCAGATGCTGTATGAGTTGGGTCTGAACACTATGCAGCCTGATACGGATGAGTAGTCTGCGAGCTCTGCTTTCTTTATGAGCTGGGTATACCATTCCGAGAAGTCTTCATTCTTCTTTACTGTCAGTCCAAGGTCCTGTATGTCTTTTTCTTTTTTTTCTGCCATCATTGTCACCGCATTTTTGAATATTTCTATATCTCTCGCTTTCCCGCCTGCAAAGCGCGTTATCAGTTCTATTGTTTGGTCGAGCGCTTTATTAAGGTTTTGTTCATGAACTGACACTGCGTATATGTTGATGAGGAGGTTTTTTGTTGATTGTGTGACTTTTGCGAGTTCAGACGATGATGTCGATATGCCGAGGTCGAGTATCTTTTTTTCGTCTGCCACTACGAGTTCGTTTTTCAATGTGATGTTTTCTTTTGTGCCTATGCTTATGAATTTTTCGTTGTCTGCATCTCTTATTGTGATGCCGCCTTCTATCTTGTCGAGGTCGTAGGCGCCTATGGAGTAGCCGGTCTGTACGGAGATCGCGTTCATGGCGTCGACTACGTTGTTTATGTTGTATAGGTGCTTGTCTTTCAAGACTCTTCTTATCAGGGCGTCGCCTGAGGAGCGGTATCGGTAGTAGTCCATGCCGTGCTTTTTCCAGAGGTTGTGGTAGTTTTTGAATATCTTTTCGTCTTTTAGGGTGTCGAGGTTCCATGCCGATTTTGCTGCTTTTTCTGCTTGTCTCATGATGTCTTTTAGCTCGTTGTCTGACGGCCTTACGGTTATGCCTGTGACGGTTGCGCTTGCCACTATTATCGGGTCGCCTGTCTTGAAAGTTATTTTCATTGTGATTGCCTTTGATTTGGTTTTATGTCACCTGTCTTTATGAATCACCTGAATATGGCGCTTCCTATCCGCACCATGTTTGCGCCTTCTTCTATCGCTTCCATGTAGTCGCCTGACATGCCCATGGAGAGATAGTCCAGTCTTCTTTTAAGTATTTTTTCTGAGTCTTTAAGATATGAATGCATCGCATGATAATATGGCCTCGATTCATCCGGATTCCCATCGAATGGTGTGATTGTCATGAGGCCGCGTATCTTTATGTGTTTTAGGGTGCCTATTTTGAGCAGGAGTTCATTGAGGTCTTTTGGGGCAACTCCTGTGCTTTTTTGGGGGTCTGTTT
The DNA here is from genome assembly GCA_043813875.1 of archaeon. Taxonomy (GTDB): domain Archaea; phylum EX4484-52; class EX4484-52; order EX4484-52; family B79-G9; genus B79-G9. Next base: position 6,110 of record JBDRKP010000056.1, read on the forward strand.
TTACTTGGATGAGTATGTCCTGGATTTTGTTCATATGCTCTGCGGCGTTGTTTATCTTTTCTGTAAGCTTATATGAGTCCACACTCTGAATTAGTAGGGGATTTAGTCCTACTACTTTTTTTGCCTTGTTTTTCTGGAGGGTGCCGATGAAGTGCGTTTTCGTGTCTTCTTTGATGCGGGGCGCAATCTCTTCCATCTGCTGGTATGTGTTGAATCCGATGTGGGTAATGCCTGCATCGAGGGCGGCCTTTATCTGGTCAGAAGTTGCGTATTTGACTGCTGCGACGAGCGTTGCCTTCCCGCCTATCTCTTTTTGTATCTTCTCGATGTTTTCTCTGATCGGCATAAAATAAGAATGAATGAGATTTTTTAAATAGGTTTTTTATGAATCATCTTTCAATAATCGGTCTCTTTCAGGATGAAGGCAGTTGTCGTGAATCTGTCGTCTATGATCTTTTTCAGGGCAACGAGGCTCATGCGCTCTGTCGCGGTGTAGTTCGCTATGAAGAGGCTGATGCCCATGTCTTTTGCTGCTGTCTTGAGTGAAATGTCTGCCGTGTTTGCAAGAAGCGCGTTGCAGCCGTTCTTTGATGCCAGTTCGAGGATAGCTTCTTTCGGGGTTTCGCCGGCGTATATGGCTGCCTTTCTTATGGTGTCGCTGCTGTTTTTGTAGGATTCTGATGCCTCGTGGGTGAGCCAGTTTATGCGCCGAAGGAACATCTCATATGTGCTGATGCGGGAACTGCCGAAAAGGCCGCGGCCGGTCTTTGTGTCAAGCACCTGTGGGACTTTCAGGCCCATCGCTTTTGCGAGAATGTAGTCTGTGCCGTAGACGTATAATGTGTCCATGGACTGCCCGGTCACGTATAGTGTGATCTGGTTGTCTTTTAATATCTTCTGCTTTTCTTCTGTTGATTTTTCGTCGAGAAACTCTGAGTTGTGGGCGATTATGATGTCTGCTTTCCTCTTCATGGCTTCCTTTATCGTCTCGTTTGTCGCGTTGACGCATAGGGCTATCTTTTTTACGTAACTGGTCCCATGTGTTATCGCGCGCGGCTTTTCGGCTGAGATGGATGCGCTTTTTTTGGTGAATTTATAATCCGGGGTACCGTAAAGATCGTCCAGAAACTGCTTTAAGGTTGACAGGCGTGGCATGATTGAATATTTGGATGTTTGAGTTAATATATTTACAACTTGATGTTATCTTCCTTGATGGTGTTGAGGATCAGGCGCGTGTTGGTGCGCTCTATGAAGTCGTATTTCTGGATCTCTTTTAAGAATGCGTCCATGGTCCTGCGGTTCCTGAAGCGGGCAAGTATCACGGCGTCGAATGCGCCTGTGCAGTCATATACTGCAAAGACGTTTTTTGATTTGGCCAGCTTCTTCTCAAGTTCGAATAGCTTGCCTTTCGATATCTTTATGTCTATCAGGACATCGATATCGTAGCCGAGGCGCTCGTAGTCGAGAAGTACGGTGTACTTTTTTATGTATCCCTCTTTCTCAAGGCGCTTTATGCGGCTCAGGACTGTCGCCGCGGAGATGCCTGCCTTGCCTGCGATCTTCCTCAAGGAGAGCTTGGAGTCATCCAGAAGTATATTGAGTATGATGTTGTCGGTTTCATCTATATCCATAAGAACACCACCTGTTCATTATCATACCATGATCCATGACAAAATTAAACATTTGATTCTATTTAAGTCTTAAAACTATATATTTGTTTTGTCAATGGCCAGATAAGTATATTAATTGTAAAAAACAGTTATGAGTTGTGAATGACCGCATATAGGGGAATGATATGGACAAATTGGAAATCATAGAAAGGGCAAGAAAAGGCAAGGTCAGATCTGTGAGGTTCATGTTTTCTGATATCTCTGGGACCATCAGAAATGTGACGATCCCTCATGAGAGGCTGAAGGATTCTCTTGAAAACGGAATATGGTCCAGCGGCAATACGATCGAGGGATTGACGAGGACTTGTGACGGAGATATGTATTTATATCTCTTGTGATTTATGATAATGAAGTTTATGATAGTTTATGATAATGTGATAAGTGAGGTGTTTTGTATGAAAGGGACGGAAGTCATAGAAAGGGCAAAAAAAGATAAGGTGAAGTTTTTGGAACTGATTTTCACCGACATCCACGGGATGATCAAATCAGTCACAATACCTGCAGATAAGATCGATGAGGCGCTTGATAAGGGGATATGGTTCGACGGGTCGTCTATCGAGGGTTTCACAAGGATCTGCGAGAGCGACATGTATCTTATGCCTGACCCTAAGACTTATGCGGTGATACCATGGAAGTCGAAAGAATGCGTCTTTGCGCGCATGATATGCGATGTCTACATGCCGAGCGGAAAGCCGTTTGAAGGGGATCCGAGATACATATTAAAGAAAGTGATTGCGGAGGCAAAAGAGCTTGGTTTCGAATATTTTGTCGGGCCGGAGCTTGAGTTCTTCCTATTCAAAAGAAACGAGAACGGAGAGCTTCTGACCCTGCCGCATGACATCGCAAGATATTTCGATTATGCGCCGAGGGACCTTGCGTCTGATGTGAGGCGCGACATAGCGCTTGCGCTCGAGTCGTTCGGGATAGTTGTAGAGATGAGCCACCACGAGGTCGCCCAGGGCCAGCACGAGATAGATTTCAAGTATTCGGATGCCTTAACCACCGCGGATAATGCCATCACTTTCAAGTATGTCGTCAAGTCGATCGCTCATGTGTACGGGCTTCACGCGTCGTTCATGCCGAAGCCGATATTCGGCGAGAACGGGAGCGGCATGCATGTGCACCAGAGCATGTTCGGCGTCAAGTCAGGCAAGAACGAGTTCTTTGATGACAATGATAAGTACAAGCTGTCGGCTGTGGCAAAGCATTTCATCGCAGGGCAGCTCGATCATGTGACGGGCATGAGCGCGATACTTTCGCCGACGGTGAATTCTTACAAGAGGCTGGTCCCGGGCTATGAAGCGCCGGTCTATATATGCTGGGGGCAGACCAACAGGTCGGCTCTTATCAGGATACCGAGGTATTCGAAAGGCAGGGAGCAGTCTACAAGAGCAGAACTAAGGTGCCCTGATCCGTCATGCAATCCATACATGGCTTTTGCTGTCATGCTCAAGGCAGGGCTTGATGGTATCAAGAGGAAGCTTGAACTTGGGAACCCGGTTGAAGAGAATGTCTACAAGTTCGATGATGAGACGCGTGTGAGCAAGAACATAAAGACATTGCCTCCGACGCTTTTTGCTGCGATATCTGAGATGCAGAAGGACGAGGTGGTGGCTGAGGCGCTCGGAAAACATCTTTATCCGATATACGTGCGATCAAAACTCGCAGAGTGGGATGAGTACCGCCTACAGGTCACGAAATGGGAAATAGATAAGTATTTCGAGAGGACTTGATAGTCAACTTTTTGGTAATGGAGTAATTGCGCAAAACCTCTTTTGGAATTTATCCGGGTTTGTGCAAAAAATTTCAACAACAAAGGTTTCGGATGGTTCTGCCAAAGCAATACCTAAACGGCCCCAGGGGCATCCCTGCCCGCCTGTGAATGAAATTATCGGCAAGCTCGGACTTATTCAGTTGAAGACGCGTTAAATGAAATTATCATGGGCGCCTGTGGAATAGGATAGATATAAATATTTTTTATTGTGTATAAAGTATATACTGACAATGAAATCTTCAAAAATCCCGAATGTATTTTTGAGCCTTTCTCTATGCTGTTGCATAGAAAGAAGCTTGAAATCCAAAAATTGCACATAAATTTCATGATTTTTCAGGTTCAGTAATTTTGGTGATGATTATGGAAATCAAGGAAATAATATTTGATCCGGATGAGATGACTCCTCGCGAGTTCATTGATGAGAAAGTCAAGGAGATCTCTTCTGTTGTCGATGAGGGGGTTGCGATCAATGCCCTTTCCGGAGGTGTGGATTCTTCGGCGGTTACTATGCTTGCGCACAAAGCGCTGGGCAATAGACTCAAGACATATTTTATCGACAACGGCATCATGAGGGAAGGCGAGCCTGAGCGTATCGTTTCATTGTTTGCTACTCTTGGGGTCAATGTTGAACTGCTTGATGCGCGAAAGACGTTTTTTGATGCGCTCAAGGGCATCAGTGACCCTGAAGAAAAAAGGGAGGCCATCACCCAGACATTCTATAAAAATGTTTTCAGCAAACTGGTAAAGGAAAGCGGCGCCAAGTATCTTTTCCAGGGTACAATACTTACGGATGTTGATGAGACTGTTGCCGGCATAAAGAGACAGCATAATGTTTTTGAGCAGATGGGAATAGATCCACAGAAGGCGTTCGGGTATAAGATTCTTGAACCGCTTGTACAACTCAGGAAACCGGCTGTAAGGCAGGTTGCGAAGGCTTTGGGGCTTCCTCCTGAAACATATAACAGGCCGCCTTTCCCTGGTCCTGCTCTTTCAGCGAGGGTTATCGGTGAAGCAACGCCTGAGAGGATCGAGACTGTGAGGAAAGCCACCAGGATTGTCGAAGAGGAATTGAAGAATTCCGGTGCATTCCAGTATCTGGCAATCCTGCATGATGACAGGGTCACCGGGATGAGAGACGGAGAAAGGGATTTCGGTTTCCAGATAGAGGTCAGGTGCTGGGAAAGCACAGATGCGAGAACTGCAACACCGACGAGGCTTTCTTATGATGTTTTAGAGAGGTTATCGGAAAGAATAACATCCGAGGTTCCCGGTGTTGTGAGCGTGACTTACAATATTACCAAGAAGCCGCCTTCGACTATCGAGGCTGTCTGATTAATCTCCTTTTAACTTTGCCTTGAGGTAGTTGGAGATTTCTGCGAGCTTGTCTATGTCCAGCTCGTAGACTTTGGTTTCCATGTCCGGCATGGATTCTCCTATCTCTTTTGCTTTTTCTTTGCCTAAGTCGAACATGTGTCTTGAGTGGTAGAATGCTTTTTTTGCTTTCTGGTTCTTGTGCATGAAGAGGGCGCTCACGGTCTTTTTGAACAGATCAACGTCTTTTATTTTGGGGTTCTTTTTTCTGGGTGTGAGCCGCACTATCGCGGAGTCTACTTTAGGGGCAGGATAGTAGCTTGTCCTGGGTACGGTTGTGATGTATTCCGGGGTGAAGTAGTATTGCGCCATAACGGATATCTTTGAGTATTCTTTCTTTCCGGGCAATGCGATCAGGCGCTTTGCGAATTCTTTCTGGTACATGAGGACGGACGTCTTTTTTTGTTCGCCGAGTTTTATGGTGAGCTTTCCTGATATTGAATAAGGTATGTTTGATACGCATTTGTCGAAGGGAGGATATTCTATTTTCAAGGCGTCTGCGTTGATTATCTCGATCGATTCATGGAATTCATTTTTCAATAGGTTTACAAGCGCGGCATCCAGCTCGATAACGATTACTTTTTTTGCGTGCTTTATGAGTTCTTTTGTCAGTGTGCCGGGACCGGGACCGATCTCGAGGATGGTTTCTGTCTTTTTTATCTGTGCTGCATCTATCTCTTTTTTTATTGCTTCTTCATCTATGAGGAAGTGCTGGTCGAGGTTCTTTTTTGGAAATATGCCGTATTTCCTGAGTAAGTCATGCATAGGCATTTATTGGAAATGATGTTTTTTAAGCGTTGAGTATATGGCCGAAAAAGAGATTGATTTTTAAATTGATTATGCAAAGTTATGGCATGCAATGCTCAATATGCAAGAAGAATGCGGTAATCTCAAGGCAATATGAAGGCCGCGCGCTATGCAGGAAACATTTCTTTGATTCTGTTGACAAGAATATGAGGAAAACGATACGATTAGATGGGTTGATGCCCCGTGGCGCTCATGTCGCTGTCGGGGTGTCGGGGGATAATGACTCGATGCTGCTTCTTTATCTTTTGCATAAGCTGAATAAGATGCGCGGGGATCTTAAGATATCGGCTGTCTTTGCTGATGAAGGCATCAGAGGATACCGGAAAAAGATGATCTCACAAGCCAGGAGATTCTGTCGGGATTTGAATGTGCCATTCTTTCTTGTTACGTATAAAGATGTCTTCGGGGTAACTATAGATGAGGTTTCCCGTAAGCTTGACGGCAAAGATGCGGACGTGTGCGTGTATTGCAGGGAGCTAAGGGAATCTTTACTGAAGAGAAAGGCAATTGAAATCAATGCAGACCGGATCGCTTTGGCTTCTAATATGGATGATGAAGTCCAGGCAATCATAGCGAAATATTTCGGGTATGATGCACCTGTAGATATCGGCGAGGTTGTGAATGTGCCTGTTGAAGACGAGGATCTTATCAAGATCATAAAACCGCTTTCTATCGTACCTGAAAATGAGACGGCATTATATGCCAGGCTAAAGAAAATCGAGTGCATGCCAATGACATGCCCGTATGGTGAAACATCGTTCAGATACAAGATCAGGGGTATCCTGAATGATCTTGAAGAGAAGCATGCGGGCATTAAATTCAATATCCTGAAGACTGAACAAAAGATAAGGATGGTTTCTGAAAAAGTATAAAGTTGAAGACATAACTTTGGGAACTCATCCCATATTGGCTATATGGGTGGATGGTAAGCTTTTGAACTGTTGTTCAAAATAATGTCTTCACCATATCCTTAAAATTGCTTTGCAATTTTAGGATTTTGAAAATTTTGATCAAATTTCCAATTTTCGAAATACGAAATGGATGAACATTTCGAAAATCCTATGAATCGATGATTCATAAGGATAGATTAACGTCTCTTGGTTTTTGGCTAAGTTTGTCCATTTAGTAACGACGTTAACTATAAAAGGAACTGAATAATTTTAGGGTATTTCTAAGGTCATTGTTTTTAATCTCTGTCAAGAATATTAATTGGTTAGTAGTAAATCGCTGTCGGCTACATACGTACAATGAATATATTTATATATATTCTGTACAATTATTACTCATAATAAATAACATATTAGAGTTACTTTGTTGTAAGTAACATCTGTAGTCATCCAAAGGTTATATTATGTGCCCGATTGAACAACGAGACGACGATGGAATAAACCAATCCGACCGAGATGAACTTGAATTTATCAACCGGAGCCACATCAATGGATATCTTTTTACGAATGATAAGCGCGCTGCGATAATCTACCTGTTATATAACCAGGAAAAAAATGAAATGCAGACTGAAAAAATATCGTATCATCTTGGCATCTCTCACAGGACTGCCTCTTATCATCTTGAGATCCTTGAGCAATGCGGTTTTGTCGAGGTAAGGGGATTTCGGAGACATGGTCTTGTACCGACGAGATCTGTATGGGGTCTTAGTTCGAATAATAACGAGTTGATCGGTGATGCATTTAAGAAAATAATAGATACTTTCGGAGAAGAAAAACTGAATGACCTGATCAACAAGAAACAGCGCTACAGATAACATATCCCTGATAGACCCTATTTACCGAATCTCCTTTTCCGATGCGTATACTCGTCAATCGCTTTCAGCAGATCAGCTTTCTCAAATTCAGGCCATAGCTTGTCGCAGAAATAAAGTTCACTGTATGCTGCCTGCCAGATGAGGAAACCGGATGTCCTCTGTTCGCCGGAAGTCCTTATGACCAGGTCCGGGTCGGGAGTGCCGTTTGTATACAGGTATTTCCTGTATGTTTTTTCGTCTATCTTGTCTATATTGAATCCAGGCTCTTTTGCAGCGATGATGAGCTTTTTTGTGGCATCCAGTATTTCCTGGCGCCCGCCATATGCTATCGCAAAATTTATGGTGAAATCATCATAATCTTTTGTCGCGTCTTCTGCTTTTTTTATCGACTGCCGGACACGGTCAGGCAGCAGATCTATCCGACCTATCACTTTGACTTTAACTCTGTTTTGGTGTATCTTCTCTTTGTTTACAACTTCCAAGAATTCCTTTTCGAAGAGGTTCATAAGATAGTCAAATTCTACTTTAGGGCGGTCCATGTTCTCGATTGAAAATGACCATAGTGTCACTTCAGGGATCTTCAGTTCGAGGCACCAGTCGAGGACGCTTTCAACTTTTTTTGCGCCCCACTCGTGACCCTGCCATGGATTTTTCATGAGGCGCTTTGCGAATCGCCTGTTTCCATCCATTATGATGCCTAAATGCTTTATTTGATGTTCCATTGAACCACAAGAATTCATGATATTAAATATGTTGATTATATATGATAAACTCCTTTTAAATATTTTATTATGACCATTGGATTTTCATGAATGCCAATATTTATTCAAACAAGTTACAGGTCCGGTGTTCTAGATATAGTCAAAGCCGCAACTTTTTGGACTCAGAGCGCATTGGTTGTTTGGTTCGTGAGTCTGATTTTCAAGTGACTGCACTGGTTTTGGAATATTTGGTACTTCCGTCCGAAATGGTTGCTAATTAGATTTTAAGGTGGTGTATGCTGATTATCGACGTATTGATGGAACCGCAAATCCGCATGGTGAGAACAACCAAACGAATTACAACCATCGTTGAGAAGAGTACCGTATTATCAACACACTGAAAAGAGACTACTCTGATTTTCATTTTATGTGTCTTATAAGGGTGGCGAGCTTAGGATATTTCAAGAATATCTTTATTGCCTTATGAATCTTGCCATTAAGCAAGTCACATATATCCTGAGGGGTGATGGTATCTGCGAGCATGTTCATGTCTGAGTCGGTCAATTTTTCTAATATATTCACGATTTTTTCGACATTGGACAGAGTGTTTCCTCTCTTCTTATACCATAGCCCATTGTATTTATTCAGTGTCTTTTGCGATGTGTCGCCGGTAAAGATGGCCTCATTTATTACTTCTGCTGCAATCTCTGCCGAATATGCGGATTCTTCGAGGCCGCCGCCATGAAGAGGATTTACCTGGTGGGCAGCATCACCAACTGCAAGGAAATTGTCTGTTGTCATGGATTTTAGAAAACCGCCGATGGGTATTGCGCCGGCGTTCTCTTCGATTATAGAGCCTTTTTTTATGCCTGGCTGGGTTTCTATCCATCTGTCAAGGTAGTATTTGGCTGTCTTTTCGTCTTTTACACAGGCTCCGATGCCGACGTTGGCTATGTGGCTGCCTTTGGGAAATATCCAGATGTATCCGCGCGGAGCAATACTTGAGCCCAGATAGATGCATACTTTGTGCGGGTCTTTAAGGTCGATGTTTGCCATCTCATACTGGTAACCGGGCTCTATTGTCCTGAGGGTGTTTTTTGTCTTCAGGCCTGCGAGTCTTGCAATCTTTGATTCTACTCCTTCTGCAGAGACTATTATCCTGCCGCTGATCTCTTTTTGTTCGCCGTTGTAGATCACTTTTACGCCACTTATCATGCCGCCGGTTCTTATCAGGTCGATAACGTCTGCTTTTGTGTATATTTTTGCGCCTGATTTTGCGGCGTCGTATGCAAGAAACTTGTCGAATACTTTTCTTTCGATGATGAAGCCGTGCGGGTGTGCAGCTATTTCAATTGAGTGGCCGTTTGGCGCGAATATCATGCTGGCGTTTATTGTCTGGTTGACAAATCGCTCTTTTCCGGTGTAGCCTAATTTGAACAGGTTTTCTGAAAGACCTATGCCTTCTGCGCATCTTTTAGGGGAACCTATCTCTGGCCTTTTCTCAAGAACCAATACTTTGAGGCCATGTTCTGCGCATCTTCTTGCGGTTATTGTGCCTGCGGGGCCAGCGCCGATTATTATTACGTCGTATTTCTGGTCCATTTTATTTCACCTGTTAGATCTCTTTTAATTAATATGTTCTGACGGGGCAGAAACGGGCACTAATACCAGACTCACTATAGTCGTTCTTGTCTTTATTTTTTATTTTCTTCGAAAATTCAGCAAATCGACGATTTGCCCGGATGGATGAAGGCAAGTTGGTTTGTTGGTAAGTTTTCTTCATTTATTTCTTGCCTTCACTATAGTTCAAATACTTCACGAAGGTTGCGAGCTTTGGATTCTTTATCAGGATCTTTAGCAGCTTGTGTGTCTTGCCGCATGCAAGGTCAACTATGTCCTGACCGCTGAATGCTTTTGTAATCATGTTTAAATCGGAATCAGATACCCGACGGTATATATTTACTACTTTTTCGACATCCTGTAATTTCTTCCCTCTTTTTTCCCACCATAGGGTGTTGTATGTGTCAAGAGCAGCCTTTGACGTGTCGCATGAATCAATCGCCTGTTTTATTACAGCAGATGCAATCTCGGCGGAAAATGAGGCTTCTTGGAGGCCGCCGCCATGAAGAGGGTTTACCTGGTGGGCTGCATCGCCCACAGCAAGGAAATTATCTGTTGTCATGACGCTGAGGAAACCTCCTACAGGGATTGCGCCGCAATTCTCTTCGATTATTGAGCCTTTTTTTATTTCCGGATGAGTATCAATCCAGTTGTCAAGATAATATTTGGCGGTCTTTTCGTGATTGCTGCCAATACATATGCCTACGTTGGCGATATGAGCACCTTTGGGGAATATCCAGATATATCCGCCGGGAGCAATGCCGGTGCCGACATAGAAATATAGTTTGTGATGGTCACTGATATCTATGTTTGCCATCTCATACTGATAGCCTGCGTCTAGTGTGTTTTTTGTGTTTCTTGTGGGAAGCCCGGCTATTCTTGAGATCTTTGATTCTACTCCGTCTGCGGCAACGAGCATATTGCCATATATCTCTTTCTGTTCTCCGTTATAGTTCACCCTTACGCCGGAGATGATGCCGTCTGTGCGAATCAAATCGAATGCATCGGCTTTTGTGTAGATTTTCGCCCCTGCTTTTGATGCGTCGTATGCCAGATATTTGTCAAATACCTTGCGCTCGAGGACGTAGCCGCCCTGGCCGCCGGGCAATTCTATTGAACTGCCGTCGGGGGTGATAAACAGGCCGCCGTCTATTGTCTGTGCAATGAATTGCTCTTTTCCTGTGTAGCCGAGGCGCTCTAAGTCCTGATGGCCAATGCCTTCTGCACAGCGTTTGGGTGCGCCGATTTCTGGCCTCTTTTCGAGAACGAGCACTTTAAGGCCGTATTCTGCGCATTTTTTTGCGGTTATTGTGCCTGCAGGACCTGCGCCTATTATTATTACGTCGTATCTTTGATCCATTCAGTCACACTCTAGAGGTTTGTGGTAAGTCTCAATGCGCCTACTGGACAGAAGATGGTGCATGTGGCGCATTCTGTGCACTGGTTTTTGTCGACTATGATCATCATGTCTTTTAATGTGAGGGCGTCTTTCGGGCATATCGAGACGCAGCCGCCGCATGACAAGCATCTGCTTTTGTTGACGTTTAATACCATATTGCATATCCTGTGATGTTATATCCTTATTGAATGCTTTTGAAGATTAATAAAATTAACTCTATTTTTGTATCATTGGGTGTAGAATGGCATATTTCCGGTAGTCTGTGGATAACTTGTAAGCGGATTATTCATACGAATGATATATTTATTATATTTCTTTTTTATATTGATGTTATCGGCCAATGAGGCATAAGAAGGAAATGATCCGGTATGAGCCCTAAAGATGACAACTGTTTTGGAAGTAAAGGTCCTGAGGTTTCAAAGAAGGTGGCGGATGATTGTGAGCCCACCACTAATATCGCAAACAAGGATCATGCCAAGAAGGATACTGTGACCATAAATGAAAAGGAGAAGAGCGTCTTGTTGTCTCTTAATCCAAGGCTCTACCCACAGACTGCCGTGATGAGGGCATCTTACAGGTTCATCGATGATTTTGATGTGATTGTTGACGGTGATCCGCTTTCTATTATCTTTGTGACGATAAAGGCAAAGGCGGAGGATGATGCGTCCCTCTCAGAACTTGAGGAACTTGCGCACGCTTTTTTTAAGGAGCTTATCCATGCCAATGTCGAGGAGACGCAGGCGCGAAGGTATGCTGATACGAGGAATGCGCTTATCGGCGCGTCGCTTAGGAGCATGATGCCTTCTCTTGCTCTAAAGGAAAAGGAAAGCGAGATGGTGAAGGTAAAGGAAAAGAAAGAGAATAAGAAATCTAATTCCTGCTGAGTCCGGTCTTTTTTATCTATGGTGGGCAGGGGAGGTAAGGGCTGACGTGTTTTTTGAATACGTCACAAGTGATGCATCCCTGCTTTTTGTTTCCGTTGTTCAGTATGGCTGCTTTTTTCAGCAATGTGTCGCAGTAGGTGCAGCTTTCGCAGTCTAATGCGCATTTTTGCATGGTGTTGAAGAAGTCAAGCCTGTCGAGGACTTTGTTGTTTATGAAGGTGAACATGCATTTCATGCCGGTCATGTCGAGAAGGTCTAAGAGGTCGCCGTTGTATTGCTCGTCTATGTAGGCTTTTAATGTGGTCTCTATCTGTGGTGTCGTGAATGTCCTTGTGGCCAGCTTGAAGTAATCAGTGAAGGGCTTGTAGTGCTTTATGTCTTCGGGCCTTATGAATGGTATCCTGAATACTTTTTTTGGGTCTTTTCTTATGACTGTTATGCAGGAGTGCGCAAGGAACTGGGCGTCGGGTGTCCTGTGGGCTATCGAGTTGAAATGCATAAGCCTAAAGGGGCAGTTGCTTAGGCAGCCCTCGTTCAGCAGGAGCTTGATTTTCAGGCCTGTGGCTTTCTTTATATTTTTTATGAGGTCCAGGTCACGGTTTATGTCGCGGTCCAATGTCAGGACGTCTATACCCATGTCTTTCAGGTACAGGGCGTCCTCTATTTTTGAGGTGTAGCAGTTCACGGATGAGTGGAGTTCCAGTTCTGGGATAGTATTTTTAATTTCTGTTATGTAGAATGGGTTTGTTATGGCGGCGCTTTTCAGGCCGATTTTTGCGAGATTGTTTAGGTAATCGGTCACTTTTTTCATGCGGGCCGTGTTGCCGCATCTCTTGGCTTCGCATGTTGCGTTGAGAAGGATCTGCGAGTTGATGCCGTTCTTTTCGCAGGTCTTTATAACGGTCCGGATGTTTTCACGATAGTCTTTTTCTATGGGGCGGAACCTGCCTGTTGAAAGGTACTCGGGCGGTATCGGGAAATATAGGCAATCGACGCTGTCGCTGTAGGCTTCAAGGAGTTCCAGCATCAATAGGTCATTGTTGTAGCCAATTGAATATCTTGTCTTTTTTGCCATCAGTTTTATTTAGCTGCGATAAAAATTTATATGAGGGCGTACAATTGTTAGTATCAGATATATTGGGATGTTGAGATTCATGGGCATACGCGATAAGATAAAGAAAATCAGGAAGTGCGAGATATTCAAGATCGCTGGAAATGAGAAAACAGGGGTTGTCAATAGCCTTGTATTGCTCGGGTCTATCGGTGCTCTTCTTGCCGTGGTTGAGCATGAGGTGGAGGCAGTCACATGCGATGCCAATAGCGAGATATCGGATACTGATTTAGAGCCTGTCGGACCTGTGATTGATGCAAGCCGGTGGAAAAATCACTGCTGGAACTGGTCTTGGTGCTGGAGCTGGGGATGGGGTTGGGATAATTCAAGCAGCAGTGAGTAACCCTTTCTGGTGATTGTCATAATGGAGCCGGTAAAGACTGAGCGGAATGATGCGGCACATCAACTTAAATTAGACGGTATCGTCTATTTCTCTTTGGGACTTGCGTGTGACAATGCATGCCTTCATTGCGTGGCTGAACACCGCAATGTCGATACATGGAATTCAAGAGAGAATATGAATACCTGTGAAGTTGTTTCATATTTTGACAGGATAAGCGGGAATAAGAATCTTACGCTTGAGATTTCGGGTGGGGAGCCGACGATCAGAAATGATTTCCTATACCTGATGGAATACCTGTCCATCAATGCACCGTGGATCAAGAAGATATTGCTGACCAATGGAAGGTCTTTTTCTAATGCTGATTTCACGTCGAGGGCCGCACTTTATCCACCGGAGTGCAGCCTTGTGCCGCTGCACGCCCATGAACCGAAACTCCATGATATGATAACAAGACGTGCCGGGAGTTTCAATGAGACTGTTCTTGGCATACGAAATATGTTCGAATATGGAATGATGGTAATCCCGAAGATCGTGGCGAACAGGCTGAACTATAAGATACTGCCGGATTTTGTGGAGTTTGTGGCGCAGAATTTCCCGGAAGCAAAGACGGTCGGCATCGATACGATGGATGTCTCGGGGGCCGCTGAGATGAACAAGGACAGGATAGCGGTCAAACACAGCACTGTTGCCCCATACATGGAGAAAGCGATGGATACGGCTGTAAAGTACGGGATGCATGTCAATGCCATATATATGCCTTTCTGCCTCGTGGGCGAGAAATACAGGCAGTATATATGGGAAGGCGCTTCGATTGTCATGTACAAGGACTCTCATGGTGAAACTGTGGATATCAGAGGAGAGCGCGGAGTCGTCGAGGCATGTGGAGAATGCAGGTACATAGGTAGATGTCCGGGTAGCTGGTTCACCTATTTCAAGGAGTTCGGGGCAGAGGAACTGAAGCCAGTCGTGTGATTTCTTATTTTTACTCTATTTTACGGATATTTAAAGTTTATACCAAAACAGGATGTTTATGGAGAGCCACATAGTATCTCTGATAGATAAAGAGCATGAAAACCAGGATAATGGTCTTCTGCTAAACGAATATTTCCAGAAAAAACTGGGCAACGGCAGAATGCTTGTTGCGACCCGGCACGGCTCATGGTCTATCCTTTCACTTGAACAGTATGAGGCATTGCGGAGTGGAGAATTCGCCAAGGATAAAATACTTTGTCGCGAACTCAAGGAGAAAGGCATCATCCTTGATGAAAACTCTGTCCATAAGATTGTTGATGCGTTCAGGGAGAATTATCATTGTCTTGCCGATGCGCGACCTCTGTGTATCGTTTACCTGACCAACAGGTGCAACCTGAACTGCGAATACTGCCTTTCGGATACGAATGATATTGACGATGCAGATGACCTGTCTTATGAGATGATGGAGGATATTATCAATTTCATCGCAAAGATGCCGCATGCTCACATAGCGCTCGAATTCCAGGGCGGCGAGACGCTCCTCTGCTTTGATATGCTGAAGAAATTCCTTCTGCGGTTCGATGAGAGGATGAAGGCTGCCGGAAAGGTCGTGGACTCGAAGGTCGTCGTGTCCAATCTTACGCTCATGAATGAGGAGATCGCTCTGTTCATCCTGAAGAACAATATCGGACTTTGCTCTTCTCTTGACGGGCCGAGGGAGCTTCATGATGCGAACAGGAAGTATCCTGACGGGCAGGGGTCTTATGATGCGGTCATGAAGGGGATTGATTTTTTTGCAAAAATAGGGCGAAAGATTCCCTTAATGCCGACAATCACAGCGGAGTCTCTTAAGCTTGACCCGAAGGCGATTGTGGATGAGTACAGGAAAGCCGGGCTTGATCATATTGTCCTTCGGCCGGTGTGTCCTATCGGGAGGGCGCGCAGCGGGTCGCTTTTGATGGAGCCGAAGGATTATTTTGAGTTCTGGAAGAAGGCTCTTGATTACATGATCGCTCTTTCTATGGACGGGAATGTGTTCTATGATAAGACTGTACAGGATATGCTGGTTGCGATATTTACGACCAGGAGGCAGAACATGTGCATGAGGCGGCCGTGCGGCGCCGGCATCAACCATTTCGCGTTCTATCTTGACGGCTCAATCTATGCATGCGATAACGGGAAAAAGATGGATGCTTTTAAGCTCGGAAATGTTTGTGAGTCCAGTTATGAAGATGTCTTTCTGAATACATTGCAGCTTCGGGCAAATACAACTGAATTCCAGCCGCTTTGCGATACGTGCGTGTATGGCGCTTTCTGCGGGTCGTGCATGTGCAAGTCTTATGCGAGGTCAGGAAAAGTGGTGCCTATGACTCCGATGGATTTCGACTGCAAGATCAATAAGATGATGTTTGATCATATTTTCGATAAGATGGATGATCCAACATATCGGACTGTGTTTGAGATGTGGGTACGGCTGAAAGCATGATTGAAGCGTATTTTTTGAAGGTCATAGCATTCGCTTTGATACTCTGGGTTCTCGGATTGTTCGGGAGACAGTCAATCTTTTTGTATGTATTGTTCTCTTCTGTCTCTTTTTTTGTGAGGCCGGTCGAAGCTATGCCTGAATTCATGATATCTGCCATCTTTGTGTTTCTTTTTCTGTATGTGATATCCACTACTGTCAGGAATTCTTTCAGGAGCGGTTTTTTGAGGTTTTCAAAGCATGCTCTTCTGCAATCCTACAGGAAAAGGAGCGTGGTCTATTCTGTGTTCGTTGTGTCTTTTCTTATGATGCTTGCTGGCATCGGCGACAGGACTCTGCTTTTTTTAGGGAGCTTTTTTGGGTTTCTTGCCCTCGGGCTTCTTTCCAAAAGCGTGAGCTTCGCAAGATATGACTGTTACGGGATAATCAATTATAGGAATGCTTTCATTGCTGCTCTTTTCTATGCAGCTTATCATTCCATGTACATGGAGATATTTGTGGGCATGATCATCGGGATACTTTATCTTGCGCTTATTGTCATCTCTTCTCTTGTGTATGATACGTTCACTTTCGAGTGCCCTGTCGGGGCGCTTAAGGAGGGGATGGTGAGCGCGGATTATGTCGTGAAAAAAGACGGCAGGGTGTACAGGAAAGAGCTGAATAATGTCATCACGTTGCAGTCTTTTTTGAGGAGAAGGATAATGCTACGCGCAGAGGGTGAGGAGATTGTCATCAGTCCTCTTCGGGCGCTGTCAAAGAAGGATATTGATTTTTTGAAGAACATGAAAAAGGGCAGGGAGTTTGATTCTTTATGCGTGCAGAATACTGTGGATATGAGAGCCTTTGTCGTTGGGGGCATTATCCTTTCTACTGTTGTCTTTTATATTTACCCTTATCTTGTCGTTTTTGTATAGGGCGCTGGTCTATTGTGGTCTATCGCGGGCGTATTGAGGCGCCTATAATGTCTTGAATGTATCGGATAATGCTATCGATGAGATGCTCTGGGGGTTTGTCAGTTCGATCTGATAATAATAATCTGTGGCTGGATCGAGGCCGATGATTGTCAGCTCATGATGTGCTGCCAAGATGGATATTGGCTCGCTATCGCCGTACATGATTGTTTTGCCATATCTGATAACACCGGTTGTCGGAACGTCTGTGTCGAAGGTTATCTTTGCGTCATTGGTTCCAGGCTCTATTGTGACGGATCCGACGATATTCGGCATATCAGTTATCATTAGATTAACTGTTGCCTCGGCAGGGTTTCCTGTGTTGGGTGTGGCTACGGCCTTTATCCTATACATGCCTGTGTCAGTCACGGTTATTGCGCCGGTATATGGCGATGATGAGCCCGGCGAGGCTATCGGAGGACCGTAGGTGCCTGTATCAGAGTCAAACACGAAGAATTCTACTGAGACTATGCCGGATGAATGGCGGGCGTCTACTGTCAATGTTACAGGGTTATCTACTGTTTCGCCGTCAAGCGGGGAGGTTATGTTTATGAATGGATCTGATGTGTCTATACCGGCGATGAATGTGTATTCGGATGATGTGACTGTCTCTGTGCCGTCGCTCGATTCGACGATTATGTAGTAGTCCTGTTCCGCAATCAGGCCGCCGATTCCGATGCTGTGTGCAAGAAGCTCTGTGGGGTCGGTGATGTCCGTGTACGGGCCGCCGGCTGTCGTGCTGTATTTCAGCGTCGAGTCTGAGAGCCTGTTTGTTGTCCATTGGATTGTTACGGATGTTCCTGAAATAGATGCGGTCGGGCCGGATGTTATCTCGAACGGGCCTGAAAGTGCAAGCGATGGGGGGATTGTACCGTAAGGATTGTTGCATGATGAGCCGTGAGTGTCGCAGAAATGGGTGGCACCGGGTGGGCCGCAGCAGTTCATGTCGACGATGGGCACGGTGACATAGAATCTGAACTTGAGCTTTTGCCAGTTGTTTGCCTCTGGATTATATATCTTGTTCCTGTCGTCTGTTATAGTCACGAGGAATTTCAGGTTTTTCAGGATGTACCTGCGGTCGTAGTCCATGGTGCACCTGTTTACGTCTGCGTAATTGGTATGGCCACAGCCACCGCTGTCAGGTTCGCATGTGCAATCTCCGACATCAGCATATGTCGCCTTTATGTATTCAATGTATTCGAATTTTTCTGACTCGATGTGTTCTGCGGTGTCGCATGCGCCCTTGTTGACGTTGGTAGTGTCGTGGATAGTGTAATATGAGAGCAGGTATTGTATCTGCCATGTCACGCCCTCTGTTGCTGTCAGATCGTCATAATCTGATGCGAGCTGATTGAGGGCGGCGATGATCGATGTGTAGATCTCTGCGCTTGTATAGGATTTAACTTGGTCGTCCGGGCACCATGCCGGGTCTGTGCAGGTAGGATAGCCGCAGTTCTCTCCGGATGGGCCGGAATGGGCGTTCATGTCTAAGTTATAGAGCATGTCCCAGAGGCGGCTCTGGAGGAGTGTCTGTGAGGTGTCTGTGAATCTTTCCGCGTAGCTGTAGAGTTTGTAGTAGCGGATTTTTACTTCTTCGGTTATGAGGCCGCTGTCGCGTATCTCGGCCAGATTTTTTGTGGGGTCCATGATATCTTTGACTGTGGCGGTTATCGCGCCCTGTGCCTCGTCGGGCCAGACGATGGCCTGGGTGTTATCATTGTTGCCTCTTGTCATTGAACAGTTGAGGGGGGCTATGTCTATCCTGATGTCTGCGTCTGCGTTGCGATCTGCCAGGACCGTGGCCATGCTTGCGTGATATTCGTTCAGGTATTGCCTGAGAAGGGCGTTCGGAGTTGTTATGACGGCTGGATTGTATATGGATGCTGTGATCTGCTTGACCATCGCGACGCCGTCTATGTCGCCGGTCTCGTTCTTTGCGGTTATGTGTATTGATGTGGCGAACTCGTCTGCCTTTATTCTTGTGAGTTTGTAGGTGTAGATGCCGTCTTTGGTGATTGTAGGTGGGGTGGTGCCGACGGGCGCAAGCGAGAGGCATCCTTCGCTTCCAAGGCACGATACTGTGACTTGCCCTTTTTTGAGCATGAGAATCTGGATAGTTATATATAGGGGGTATTTGTCTGCATTTATCTCGTCGATGTATTGCCTGTGGGCCTCATTGTTCAAGAAAAGCATAATAAAGCGGTCGCCTAGCATGGTGTTCACGTCGGTGTCTTTGAGGTAGGGGACGCGCTTCAATGTGTTTTCGCAGTTGGGCACTGTCCAGAAGGGGATCCTTGATAGGAACAGGAACTCGTTGCCGAGGAGGATTTTGGGCTCTTCAGATACTGTGCTGTCAGCGACATCATCGTTGTCTACGTCTATGAGTGACGCTTCTGCATGGCCGCCGTAGGTTGCGAGCTCTTTTGATGCCGAGTTCAATGAGAAGAAGGCGGCGGTCTTCAAGAAGCCCTGTTTCATGGCCTGGACTTCCTTGTCCATT
>JBDRKP010000057.1:0-34997 GCA_043813875.1 archaeon
AAAATTTCCGTGATAGTGTGTCTTTTTTGAAGCACCTAAATTGATATTTTATGCGTTAAAACGCACGCATTAAACCACGAATGCATTGGAAACAAAGGTTGCGAGACTGAGCGATCATCACGTAAAAAATAGGCAGACCCATAAAAGTAAAATATAAATACATACTCATATAACTAACAGTGAGATGTCGATCATATGAAATATTCAAAAAAAGTTTTGTTGGCGCTGGTAATCTGCCTGTATTTAATAAATATTAGCGGAGTTTCTGCTCAATCAGATTCCTCATCTAATACTACTGATAAAAACATAAATGTTGGTCTGTATCTTCTAAATCTTGGGAAATTTGATATAGCAACCGGTTCTTTTACTGCGGATTTTTACCTATCGCTCAAATGCGATAATGTCTGTCCTTCGCAGGATTTCGAATTCATGAATGGCAGAGCATCAAGCTTTGAAAAGATCATTGATGAACCAAATGAAAAATTTTATAGAGTCCAAGCTAATCTGGTCAGCCCTATTGATTTAAAGAAATACCCGTTCGACAAACAAAAATTAGAGATCGTGATAGAAGACAAAAGGAAAACAACAGATGAGTTGAATTATATTGCAGATCTTGAAGCGTCAGGCATAGATCAGTCGATAATCTTCATCGGCTGGAATATGGACAATTGGGATGTGTATACAAGAGAGCATAATTACGAGATCTATGGCGAAACCTACTCACAGTATGTATTTGAGCTCCCGATTTCAAGAATAGTCATCAACGCAATCTTCAAAACGTTTCTTCCGATAATTTTCATTATATTTATCATGCTTTCAAGCTTTGTCTTGGATCCTGATAAGATAACGACAAGGCTGACAATGGTCGGTTCGGCGCTGGTGGCGTCTGTGATGTATCATGTCTCTTTGGGAAATCAGATTCCTCCTGTCGGATACCTGACATTTATCGACAAGTTTATGGTCCTGAGCTATTTTGTCATACTTCTGAGCTTCGTATTCAATGTCTTCTTATTGGAACTGAATGAACGAAAGAAGGACGAACTGGTCAAAAAATTGCATCGGCATACTGAATTTACGATGTTTATAGTAATCCCGTTCCTCTATATATTGCTATTTATTTTCTTCTTATAAAATATAGTCTTAACGACGGGCGTCAAACTCAAAACCCAAAAAAACATCATTTTATAGATAAGCACTGCTTAAATAACATCTTCAAAAACGAAAAGCATTTCAAAGTGATTCAAATGGTCAAAGCAAAAGGGCACGAACTTGGCGCAATAACTGTGACGTCGGCATTCAATTGAAGAGCGCTGCAATTTAAAAATAATATTGTCACGCTCTTGAGACGTATCGGCGTCAATGAAAATGACATCGATGTGCCTCTTGAAAACATGGCAATCAAAAAAGCCAAAGCTTCTGTGACGTGGTACTTGTCAGGCCACCGGATGCATTACAGCCATAACCAGCAGCAGAAGTTCGTGGATAATCTCAATGTCGTATTCAATGTGATCGATATTGAGACCAATCAGGTTCTTTCAAAAAAAAAGACACTTGACCAATTTATCGCTGATTTCAGAGAGGATGCTGATGTCGATAAGAAACGAATAGAGGCGCGAGATATTTTGGGATTGGACGCTGATATGACTGATTGGGAGACCATCAATAAAAAATACAGGGATATGGCAAAAGAATCGCATCCCGATACGTCTAATGGTGACACTGAGAGTTTCAAGAAGCTAAATAATGCGCATAAGATCCTGAAAAGAGAATTGATATAGTCCTATCCGGAAATAAAGGCCGTTATGCTTCAAAATGTTAAATCTCACTTTCTCTAAATCCTGACTTCGACATCACGACAAGCGGCTGCACGTCCGTATCAAAAGCGATGTTCTTTTTCATCAATCCCGTTATTAACCATATGGCTAAAAAATCATGAAATTTTAATGAAATTTGAGCATTTCAAGCTTTTTAATTGTCAACATATAATTCATACACAATAAAAAATGGCTTCTCCTTCGCCTCATGCAAAACCTCTGACTGACCTAAAAATGTAACAAAGAAATCTTTATATACAGGTTTGACCTATAAAATGTTATGTCTCTTGATTGTAAAATATGCAACGATAAGCTGCATCAAGGCAGCAAGAATCTTGTTCTTTGCGAGCACAAGCAGGGATTCGTACATCTCGGATGCTGCTCGAACAATTGCAGCCAGCACGGCGCTCCATGCTCACATGCGATTGCGGATTACAGGAAGACCACTCCTGTGCGCGTGTCTCCGGAACTTTTCTCTCTCTTTGGGTAGAGTATCACATATAAAATTAACAGTCCAATAATCTAGCTGATACTATGGAGATACTTGAGGCGCTCGATAAAGTGCATGCTCGCAAGGAACTGGATGAGAAGCTTAATGGAAAATACCTCTGTTCTGCGCTCACGTTCCTTTCCGGATGGGACAGCAAGGCCACGTGGGAGCTTAATTTCTATGACATGGGCACCCATATGATCACACAGGTAACAACAGACGGGGAACCCCATATCAAAACCGAAGGGGAACCGTTCAAGCCTAGAGGGGTAGAGATTGCTGAAATCAATATATCTGACCTGAAGGTTCCTGTATCGCGCGCACTTGCGACCGGAAAAGAGCACTATGACGATAAATACAAAGGGGTTGAGGTGCAGAAGCTGTTTGTTGCGCTGCACGGAGGAGAGAGGCCTTACTGGGCGATTAGCGTCATAACGAAACACCTGACAATCGTCATCATTGAGATCGATACCATAGACGGCAGTGTGATAAAGTCAAAAGTGCATACTGTTTTTGATAAGAAGAGACTTGCGTCGTAACTCTAGTTTATAGCCATTCTCTTTTCTTGAACATGAAATAAAGGTAACCGACTGCCAGAGCCATCACGCCTATCACAAATAAATATGAGTAGTCTACGCCATTGTAGCGCAATTCCTGGAATGGCAGATTCACGTTCATGCCGTAAAAACCGGCAATCAGCGCAGGGACGAAGGTGAATGATGCGATGATTGTCAGCGTCTTCATTATCTCGTTCATGGAATTGTTTACCGAAGACATGTATAGCTCTATGTTGCCTGACAGGACTTCGCGATAGTTTTCCTCCATGTCTATCAGGGCGACGACGTCGTCATAGATATCGCGCATGAAGACTGCTGTCCTCGACCTGACCTGACACACGCTGCCGCGAGAGAGACTTAAGACAACCTCTCTTTCTGACAAGAGTATCTTGTGCATGCCCAGGAGTTTTTTCTTGTGGTCAAGGATATGCGTCAATGTCGACTGCTTTGGCCTTTTCAGGCTTTCGGATTCGAAATGCTCCAGCTTGGTGTCTATTGATTCCAGGACATGATAATAATCATTAAATACTGCCTCAAGCAGTTTGTAGAGGACGAAATCGGGTGGGTGCGCTTTGCCTGCCTTGAGCACCTCCACCACTTTGGAAAAATTGGATGTGGCGTCCCTGAATGTCAGGATGAATGATTTCCCAAGCACGATGCTTACCTGGGAATGCTTGAATGTGCCGTAAGGGTACGTTTTCAATACGATAAACAGGAAACCGTCATATATGTCCAGCTTCGGCCTGGTATGTTCAAAGATGTCTTCGAGGATCAAGGGATGATAGTCTGGGAATAGTGTTTTTAGTATATCGGAGACATTATTCCTGGATTCAGAAACAAAGTCTATCCATACATTGTTCTTGCTGTTCACAAGTTCAATCACTTTTTCTATATGGATATCTTCATCGATTTCAGTGATGTCTTCGAGGTGTATGGAGGTAATCATATAGTATTTAAGAATTAACCTGTATATAAAGATAATAAAAAAATCGTCTGAAATCCGCTATCTCCGCAGCAAGCTACGGGTATTATGCGGATTTTAGAGACGGCGATTTTAGTCTTCCCGTGTGAATTATACCGCAGCAAGCTGAGGGATATTAAACCCCTTGGGAATAAAGTTAAACGCGTCAACGGATTATTGTCCCGATATCGGTTTCGCCGAGGAGGGCGCGCCTTATATAGCCGGGCTTGTTGCCGTTGATTATTTCTGATCCGATGCCGTCAATAGTAAATTCCAGCATGCGCTCTACTTTGTGGACCATGCCGCCTGTGGCGTCTTTGGCGTCTGAGCCTTTGAGGTGTTTTTTTATGTCCTTGATGTTTTTTCCTGTTATCTCTTTTATCAGTTCACCATCGCCTGTCAGGACGCCGTCTGTCTTGCCGGCGAGGATTATTCTTTTTGAGCCTAATCTTTTGGCGAGGAATGTCAAGATCTCTTCAGTCGAAAGTATGCAGCAGCCCTGTTTACTGTCAAGCCCCACATCGCCGTATGGCACCGGGATGATGCCTAGCTCAAGGTATTTCTCGAGCGGTTTTGTGTCCCAGGTCTTGATTCTTGAACCTTCGGATATCGCTCCTGATGACGGCTGGATGGAAATAGCATTGATGCCCTCTTCTATCAGCGCATCCACGACAATCCTGTTGAGTTTCGCTGCGTCGTTCTGGACAAGCGCGATGCCTTTTTTGCTGTCCATGCCACACATCCCTTTCTGGGTCCCGTATCTTGTTGCCGACTGGTGAGGGAATGACCCGCCGCCGTGGCCTACTATGAGCTTGAAATCTTTTTCATTTATCGCTTCATGTATCTCTTTTGCTATACGCCTTATTGTGTCGTGTCTTGCGGTATAGGGCTTGTTCTTGTCTGTGATCAGAGATCCGCCCAGTTTCAGCATGATTATCTCAGTCATGTTCCCACCTTCTATATAGTTTGTGCGTGATGCCGAAGGCATCCAGTATGCGGCCGACTGTGTTTGCTATCATGTCGCCGATTGTCTTTGGCTGCGTGTAAAAAGAGAGCACCGGCGGAATTATCCAGACGCCGAGGTTCGAGAGCTTGAGCATGTTTTCGAGGTGAATCGAGCTTAGTGGTGTCTCTCGTGGGACGAGGACGAGGGTTCTTTTCTGTTTTATCTGTACGTCTGCTGCACGGGATACGAGGTTGTCTGCATAACCGGTTGCTATCGATGCAAGTGTCTTCATGCTGCATGGGGCGATTATCATGCCGTCTACCTTATATGAGCCGGATGCTATGGACGCATCGAGGTCTTTTTCGCTGTACAACCTGTCGGAATTCCGAGTTATGCGCTCCATGGCTTTCTTTTCGTCTGTCTCGTGTTTCATGACCAGTTTTGCTGCTTCGCTCAATATCGTGTGGGTCTCTATGCCTGCTTTTTTTAGTTCCTCTAGTGCCCGTATGCCTATTTCCACGCCGCTTGCGCCTGTTATCGCCACTATTATCCTAATATCAACACACCTTTTTTTGCGTCTACTGTCACGATCATCCCGTCTTTTAAGATTTCGTATGGATCTTTTTCAAGCTTGTCTATTGCAGGGATCTCTGAGATTATTGCGCCGACTGCGACTATGGCTTCGCATTCTTTGTTTATGATGGCTAAAGGGGCTTTGTTGTTCTTTTTTAGGCGGTAGAGAGTGTATGAGCCGACTGTCGAGCCCTTTCCTTTCGGGAATAACAGTATCTTTCCGGAGATTGATATGCCTTCGAGTGCGTGGCCTTTTTCGACTATGATGCCTGTGCCAGGGTCTACCCCGCCGAAGAATGATATCGGGTCATGGCTAATCAGCACAACGCCTGTCGCGATTCCTGTTGAGATTGTCCGCGCTTTAATATGCATCTTTATCACTAATCATATATAGAGATTATCATTTCCATTTTCCGCTCACCGCTGCATCTATGCATTGCCTGGTGCTTCCGAATCTTGTCTTGAAGCTGTTCTTGCCGTGGCCGTAGAAGCAGGCTTTGGCTGAGTTTGTTGCCATGCAGGTGAACCTGCCTTTCAGGGGCGCTACTGCCATGCAGGTGTCTGCTGCGATTATTGCGCCTGAGGATTCTATGTCTTTTGCGATTCCCAGTTTTTCTGCTGCATCTAAAGTCTTTCTTGCTGTCGATATCCATGTCGCAAGCTTCACTTTTTTGCCTTTTAGCATGACGGCGATATCTTTCAGCTCGTCCAGCGATGCGTGAGGGCAGCCGAGCGCTACGAAGTCGACTGCGCAGTCGTCGTTCAAGGCTGATTTTGCTGCGTCTATTTCTTCCTTTGTTATTTCTTCCTCTTCTTTCGGGATCTCTGTCTTTTCCGGGGTTATGCCTTCCATATGGAAGAGGGCTGTGCCGCCGTATGTCGCGATTGATGCACAGAACATTTTCAGCTGATCTCTGCCTGCGTGTTTTATGCCTTTTATGTATGGGATTTTGTTTCCTATCTTCCTGCCGATGGCGTAGCCGAGGACGCTGAAATCGTCCAGTGTCTCTATTTTTGCCAACACTCGCACGGTTATTTTTGCCTGCCTTTCTCTTTCGAGGTGGAGGCCGTACATTGGGGTCTTTCCGATTATCGCTGCTGCGAGGGCTGAGGGGCCACCTTCGCGGTTTGTTTTAGCGCCGAGGACTGAGTTTGAGTAGCATACTGCAGATGATTCTGACCAGGCGATGTGGTCACCGAATCCGGGCTTGTTGCCTACAAGGTATGGGGTGCATGTCGCTGTTGTCTCTATTCCCAGCTTTTCGAATGCCTTGAGGACTTTGTGCTGCTTTTCTGCGAATCCGTCGCTGATGCCTAGCTTTTTCCAGTCTCTTAAATCCATGCCTGCGGGGTTCAGCGTTGTCTTCACTTTGACCTTGCCGTCTTTTGCAAGCTCCTCGAGGTATTGCAGCCCTGCGTCACCGAGGTTGTCGTATGAGACGCCTGCCACCTGTACTGAGGTTACGGGAATGAGTCTTTCTGCGCCGTAGATATCGCCGAGGGCTTTAAGTATCTCCATTGATTTTCGGGCGGCATTGCCGTGTTTTCCGTCAAGGCATTCTTTTTCTTCTTTGGTGAGATGCATTTTTACACCTTTGTCTTTTTGAGAAAATGTATTTCAATGTCTGATTTTTTTGATTGTCTAAAGATATTTTTCGATGTCGATTTTCGGGTATTCTGTCTTTTTGAATGACTTGTCTTTTTTGTCGAACGGGATTGTCGCGTCAATGCCGACCTTGCATGTCTTCGCTTTTTCGCCATCTTTCAGGTCTGCTGAGGGGTCTAGTGATGAGCCTGGCGCGCCCGGCATGATGATGGCGTCTTTGTCTGCCTGGAAGCGCGTGGCGATTGCGCCTTCGACTGCGTTGAGGTCGTAGATGTCTATGTCATCGTCGACAATTATGCAGTGTTTCAGTGAGGCGTGGCCGCGGAATGCAGCATCGAGCGCTTTTCTGCCGTCGTCTGCATTCTTTTTTTCTATCTGGACTACTGCGTGGAGCCATGAGTTGCCACCTGTTGTCAGGAGTACGTTTCTGCATCTTACTACTTTGTTCACTTCATCGTAGATTGTGGGCTCTCTTGGCATGCCCATGAGTATCTTGTGCTCTCTCAATCCGGGCAATAAGGTCTGGTAGATTGCGTCTTTCCTTCTTGTCATGCAGTTTATTTTTATTACCGGCTGTTTTCTTATTTTGTCAAGAGTCTCTGTCAGGTCCATGAACGGGCCTTCATCTGTTGTTTCTTTGGTTATTTTTCCTTCGAGGACTATCTCTGATTCGGCGGGCACTTCGAGGTCTACTGTCCTGCATTTCACCAGGTCTGTCTTCTCAAGGGCGTTTGCAAGTGAAAATTCGTCTACACCGGGTTTCAATGATGTCGCTGCTGCGAGGAGTACTGCTGCCGAGTTGCCGATGCATATTGCGACTTCAAGTTCGCCGCCTGATTTTTTCAGGGCGTTGTATGTGCCTCTGTTTTCGACGAGTCTTGCTGCAAATGTGTCGATTCCGGTGACCATGAGCCTGTGGAAGCATACGTTTCTTCCCAGCCCGGGGTCTTTTATGACGGCTATCGCCGACGGGACGTAGGGACCGCCGTCCTGTTTCAAGTATGTCATGATGGGCAGTTTCCTCAGGTCTACGTCTTTTTCTATGACTTCCTGGCAGGGGGCTTTTTCTATCACTTTCGGGGCTTTCAGGTTGTTTATGGCTTTTGCCATCGATCTGATGATGTCCTGTTTTTCTGTTGCGATAGCATCTGCCACGAGATCTCTTGATGAATACAGGTTGCCGATGACTTTTGTGTCGCAGCCTTTGACTTTCTCGAACAGGACAGGTTTTCCGTCAAGGGCTGCAAGTATCTCTGCCATCTCGTACCTGGTCGAGACTTCTTTTTTGATCTTTATGAGTTGGTCTCTTTTCTCAAGGTCTTTGATGAATGTTCTTAGGTTCATAATATATCACGATTTAAATTATCACTATATCAATAAATATATTTATTCGTTGATTAATTATCACTATAGTTTATTCGAAGATATCGCCTGCGTTGATTAGGGGCTTGTCGAAGACGAGATCCTCTTCGATCCGTGGGCATGCGGTGTTGACGATGATGTCATAGTCCATTCCTAACAGATTTTCCTGCGATATGAAGTCCATGACGACGATGAATGCGCTTTTCCCGGTCTTCTCTATTCTTTTTTTCAGGCTGACTACGCTCCTGTTCATCTGGCCGGCTTTGGTCGAGGCTACTATGCATACTTTTTTCGCGTCCCTGAATTTGTGCATCAAGATTATCTTTTTTTTCCTGAGGCGCTCCTGTTCCGCTTTCAGGTCGTATATCCTGCCGTCTTCGAGGCTTAAGAGGAGCACGGGCAAGTCTGTCTTTTTTGCGATCCCTAATGCGTGGAACCTGCCGGTGCCGAAGAAGAGGATGCAGTCTACCTTGTCTGCTATATTAAGTGCCGCGCCTGGGTCGCAACCAAGTACCTGGCCGGGATATTTAGCGATTGGGGATTCGCCTACGTATACTGTCTTTTTGTGATGTTCCAGCAGGTTGCGGACTTTGGGGATCTCTTTGATGTGCTGGATTGTTGTCGCAAGGCCTATGCTTTTGTAGTCTTTGAGCTTATCGAGCTCTTTTTTTAGTAACTCTGTGACATCTGTATCTGAAAAATATTCTATATATACTACCGGCAGAGCCAGCTTTTTTACCATACCTGAATGACCTACGTGGACTATGAGGTCGCAGCCGAATCTTTTCATGCCCAAGTCAGGGATGTCGCATGCGCCAAAGCATGGGTCTGCGAATATAAGTACGTTGACTGATAGCGCTTCAATATCGCCTGCCATGCCCACTACTTTGGTTTTCAGGCCTTCCGGCACCTGAAGAGCGACGGTTTTTGCGTCGTGTCTTTTTATTGAGTTCTCTATATTTTTTATATCAGCTATTGAAAGCATGAACATGACCTTCTGATGTTTCTTCAGTCTAATGACTGTCCGGGCGGTATGATTTATGCATCATTATGTCTAGGAGCATCTTTTTTTCCGTCCTTGCCGCAACGTATTTCAGCATCCTGAACTCGCTCCTGTTGACAGAAATAGAATCTATGTTGAACTCAATCAATTTCTCGATGAATTGCTGGTTTGTGATGCCTTTGCCATGGATGGACGTATGTATCTTACGGTTGTGGTAACTCTTGATGCAGTTCCTGATTATCTTCAGGACTGCCGGATGCATCTCGTGATTCGTTATCAATGTGCCTGGTGCAAGC
This sequence comes from archaeon, assembly GCA_043813875.1. GTDB lineage: Archaea > EX4484-52 > EX4484-52 > EX4484-52 > B79-G9 > B79-G9. Next base: position 9,609 of record JBDRKP010000057.1, read on the forward strand.
CCGAGTGTGGACTGGATCAGCAATTCATAGTCTATCGAGATGAATTTTATGCCTGTGTCTGAGAAATCGTCACTTAATATGCATGCTGCGGGCGTGTCGATGGCCAGGCCGTATTCCACGGATGATAGATTCAGGCCTACTTCTTCGGCTATCTTCTTTATTTTTGTCATGTAGCTGTGATGGTGGATGCCGGGAAATATTATGCCGATATTGTTGTATCCTTTGTCTATGATAAGCTTCAGTTCCATTAGCTGGTTCCTGAAATCAGGGTCACTCGGGTTCTTTGTCTTTATCCAGACGGTCTTTGGGTAGAATGAGTCGATGACTTTAAGGGCAATATTTGATACAGGAGCTGATTGAGCAGGGTTCGCGAGGCCATTCATGCTGTCTGATGCTGCTGCTGAAGACATCGCATTGAGTGGCATGAATCCGACCCCGTCGGATATGTCTTTCATGCTGTCGCAATCTGATTCGGCGTAGATGTTCAGCTTTATTTTCGTTGCTATGATGGGCTCTTGTTCTTCGGATGATTCATGTGAGGGAATACTGGCGGGCCTTTCCGGGCCGGGTGGAATCGTGTCTTTTTTTTCATAGATGGATCCGGTTGCGCAATCCATGGTTACGCATCTTGTATTGGCGAGTTTCATTGTCGCGTCGTATGCTCCGACTATCAATGGTATGTTCATCTCGCGCGAAATCTTTGCGAGGTTGCATAGCATGCCGCCGTTGTTTGTTATTATGCCTTTCACTGTCCTGAGTACAGGCACCAGGTCAATGGATGCTGTGGGAGCGACCAGGATAGTGTTCCCTGTAATGTTTCCCAGTTCATACGTGCTGTTTATCACTTTTATGGCGCCTTCTGCGCTGCTGATGTTTGCTCCTGCGCCTTTGCATAGCGCAATGCTTGATTCGTCCGGGCGGGGAATCTGCTCGCGCTTCAGGGATATTGTCGATATTGGGATTGACTGGAGTATGTATACCCTGCGTTTCGCTATCGCCCATTCGATGTCCTGCGGGTGATTGAAATGTACCTGTATCTTGTCTCCTATCTCTGCGATGACCTTGAGCTCGTTGGTCGATAGTATGGATGAGTTTACCTGTTCTGTTGTCACTCTTTCTTTCCTTGTGCCGCCGTTGAGCTGGTCTATGACGACCATTGCTGCTTTCTTGTTGACTTTGGCTTCTGTGATGGTGCCGTTGTGGACGTTGAGCGTGTACCTGTCGGGCGCGACTTCGCCTGACGATATTGTCTGCCCGAGCCCGTAGGAGCCTTCGATGACGAATTCATTGAGGTTGTTGGTGAGCGGGTTTGCTGTGAAGAGGACTCCGGATTTTTCAGATACTATCATCTCCTGGACGATTATAGCGAGTTCCGGGGAGCGGACGTTGTTTTTCTTGTAGTAGTATATGGCGGCGGGGGAATAGAATGAAGCGAAAGATGCGAGTATGGATTTCATGAGCGATGGGGTGCCGAGGATGTTCAAGGTGGAGGAATGGATGCCGGATGCGCTGAGTTTTGCCTGCTCTGTTATGGCGGAGCATCGCACTGCGACACACAGGTCGCCCCGGCCTGCATTTATCATGCTCTTTGCGATCTCGTTCAGGCCTTTCATATCATCGCTTACTGAAAGGCCTTTATAGGTGGCGGAGATTTCATCTGAGAGCGTCTCGGGGATGTTGCCGGCCATTACCAGGTCATTGATCTTCTTTGAGGCATCGACCAGGTTTATGTAGCTGTTTATGTCGATGTTTTCAAGGATATTGTTTATGGGCTCTACCAGCTTGTTTTTCAGGAGGAAGTCGCTTAATGCGCGTGATTTGATGACGAAGCCTTTCGGTACCGGGTAACTGCGGTTGTGAAGCTCGGCTATGTTCAGGGCTTTGGTTCCCACTTCTCCCTTCATCATCGGGGTTACATCCTTGAATAATAAGCAATATACCATTTTTATCATCTCAACAATTATGTGTATATGGGGAGTTAAATAATTTAAATTGTTTTGAACAGAAAAATATATAAACACATGTACACTAAATTAAACATATGTTCAATGAATTAAACATGTTGAAGCTGTTCTTTGAGTCGCCTTCAAGGCAGTTCAATGTGCGGGAAGCTGCAAGACAGCTTAAAATAACGCCTGCGACTGTGAGCAAAAAGCTGAAGGTTCTTGCAAAAAGGGGTATACTTTCTTACAAAAAGGAGAATGTCCTTGATTTTTACAGGGCGAATCTGGATAATGATGAATACCGGGACCTCAAGGTATTCTACATGATTCGCAAGCTTAAGGAATCAGGCTTTATCGAGGCGTTGAACCGGTTCTATCTTAAGCCCACGATTGTCCTGTTCGGTTCTGCGGCTGCCGGACTTGATACTGAAACGAGTGATATCGATCTGGTTGTCATAAGTGAAAAAACGGCTGAGTTCCCAGATGTGAAGGCGTTTGAAGAGAAGCTGGGCAGGCCTTTGCAGATTTTTGCTGTCAATGATCTCAAGGATATGAAGAATCCTCATCTTATCAATAATGTTCTTAACGGGCTTGTCATGCAGGGGGAAATCAGATGGATCTAGGGGACTGCTGGGATAAAGGATATATCAAGAAAACGAAGCCTAACAAAGAGCTTGTAAAGTCATTGATTGAAATGTCAGACATCAAGGAAAAGGCGGTGAACAGCGCCGATATCGATGAATTGACTGTTTCTGCGTATGTGCCGATGGCTTATGATTCGTTGAGGGAAGTTCTTGAAGCGATATGCATCTCCCGCGGCTATAAAGTTACGTCGCATGTATGTATAGGTGAGTTGATCAGAACCTTTTTGGATGATTTTGACTTTCACGGGTTTGACAGGTTCAGATATATCCGGAACGGAATCAATTATTATGGTGAAAAAGTGGATTTTAAGCAGGGAATCGATATCATCAAAAAGATGTTTGACATGAAAAAAGAACTTCTTGAAGGGATGGATCTTTCATGATATGGCCTTTATTCCCGCTGAATTCATATCATCCCGTCCTCTTTCAGGCTTACATGCTTTTCGTTGCCGAGAATTATGTGGTCCATGAGCTCGATGCGCATTATCTCTGATGCCTTTATTATCTTTTTTGTGACGGAGATGTCGTCTGCGCTCGGAGTCGGGTCGCCTGACGGGTGGTTGTGGACGAGGATTATGGATGCGCACGCTTCGGTGACTGCGCTCCTGAATATCTCGCGCGGGTGGATGAGGCTTGAGTTCAAGGTGCCTATCGATATTGTCTCTTCTTTTATTAGCTGGTTTCTTGTGTCAAGGTAGAGGCCGACAAGATGCTCTTTCTTGAGATTCTTCATCTTCGGCATGAGGTAGTCTCTTACGTCTTTTGAGTTCTGGAATTTCAGCTTGTATGGTTCCTTGTCTGAAGATATCCTTCTTGCTATCTCAAAGACCGCTATTATCTGGGCTGCTTTCGCGTCCTTTATGCCTTTGAATCTTTTTACCTGACTGGCTGTCACTTGCGGCAGATCTTTGATGTCGAATTCTTTTAATATCCTTTTTGAGAGGTCAAGGACGTTCTCTTCTCTTGTGCCGCAGCGGATTATGATTGCAAGGAGCTCGGACAGTGAGAGGGCTTCGGGGCCGTATTTAAGGAGGCGCTCGCGGGGCTTCTCGAATTGCGGGAGGTCTTTGATCATCAATTTGCATTGCATGATTATGAATATTTTTTTATGATATATAAAGAATGGCTATGTGTGGGTTGCCGATAGAATCAATCACAATAAATATTTAAACGATTGGTGGTAATGATTACCACACACAGTTTGTGCTTGATTTGGAATTATGTTATTATGTTGATGATATGTTGATGGTGTTTTAGAAGGTTTTATGTGCGATGTGGTTTGAATGGATTTGTATGATGTGATAATTATTGGCGCGGGGCCCGGAGGGCTCAACGCTGCGGTGTATGCTGCGCGGTATCGATTGAAAGTGCTTGTGATCGGCGAGATTGTCGGCGGCATGGCGGCTGAGGCTTACGAGGTTTGCAATTTCCTTACTTATGACAAGATTCGCGGATATGAGCTTGCGCTCAAGATGAGGGAGCAGGTGAAGAAGCTTGGCGTCGGGATCATGCAGAAGAAAGTGACTGAGATCGTCAAGACTAAGAAGGGATTTGAAGTCAGGACGAATGATGAGGCCTTTCATGCGAAGAAGATTATCATCGCTACAGGCACGCATAAAAGGGAGCTCAATCTCCTGAAGGAAAAAAAACTTGTCGGGCGCGGAGTCAGCTATTGCGCTACATGCGATGCTGCATTTTTCAAGGACAAGGATGTCGCTGTCGCAGGCGGGAGCGATGCTGCGCTGACGGCTGCGCTTTTGCTTTCTCTATATGCGAAGATCGTGTATATCGTGTACAGGAAAGGCAGTTTTTTGCGGGCTGAGCCTGCGTGGGTGCATCTTGTGAATGAAAACAAGAAGATTAAGCCTATATTTGATTCGAATATCGTCGAGCTGATCGGCGAGAGCAAGCTTGAGGGGATACTGCTTGACAGCAAGAAGGAACTTAAGGTTGACGGGCTTTTCGTCGAGATCGGGGCGATACCGCAGTCGAGGCTTGCCAAGGATATGGGAGTCAAGCTTGATGATGATTATATCATGACGGATGAGGAGCAGAGGACTAATGTGGACGGAGTTTTCGCGTGCGGGGATGTCACTGACAATCTGCTGAAACAGATCATCGTCGCAGCCGCCGAGGGCGCAATCGCCGCCAAGATGGCCTATAATGATATAATGGCTGAGATCGAGAAGTCGCTTTAAGGGTGATGGATTGAAGACTCTTATCGTATTTTATTCGAGGTCAGGGAATACTAAAAAGGTTGCCCTGAAAATGAGGGATATGCTCAAATGCGATATCGAGGAGATTGTCGACACCATGAACAGGGCTGGTGTTTGGGGGGTTATTGGCGCCGGCCTTGATTCAATATTGAACAGACAGACTGTTCTTGCAAAAATGAAGAAGGATCCAACAACTTATGATCTTGTGATCATCGGAGCGCCTGTATGGGCCGGACGAATATCTGTCCCTGCGAGGACCTATATCTCCAGGAATCGCGAGGGCATTTTGAAAACTGCGTTTTTCTGTACCTGTGCTGATCCTGAAAACACGAAGATAGATTGCCAGATCGATGAGCTATTTGTCAAAAAACCGGTCGCAGTGCTTAAGTTGAGGGATGATGATGTCAGGCGCGGCGAATTTGCTGAAAAGCTCAAGGGGTTTGTAAGAAGGATCAAAGGTTAGGCGTCTTTTCTTAATATGTACATGGGAGTGATCTTCGAGTACGGGTGGTCGTCTGTCTCGAAGGTCTCGATGATGCTGAAGTATCTCCTGTAATCGTCTTCTTCCTCATCCCTGTATGCGTAGACAAAGACTTTGTCGATGAATCCCGTGCACCAGAAGTCCCATACCATGCCAAGGAGCCGCTCAAGGTTCTTTCCGTACCGGCTGAAGCCGGACTCGTCTCTTAGTCTTTTTAGCATCTCTTTTGGTACTGTGAATGTGCCCAGGTGGTCTTTTTGGTCATAGGAAAGTATCTGTAGCTCGAGGACTAACTCCAATGAGGTCCTGAAAGTGGGTTCTTTTTTTGAGAAATGGGCAAGTATCTCGTCTATGTCCCTGTATGGCTTATCTTTTGGGACGCAGAAGGAGCGGGTGATGAAGCAGCCGCCTGGTTTCAGGAGGCGCTTGACTTCGGTCAATAGTGTCTTTCGTTCGTGCCAGCGGATGTTTGGAAGGACCGCGTCGCCGAGGATGATATCGTAATAACCGCTCTGCAATGGGTTGTCGAGCCAGTCTGACTTCACGATTATATCGCTGCCTCTGGGCTGCGACATGAGAGTATCCATGGCGAGTATCATCTCAAGGTTGATGTCAAGGACTGTGGTCCTGTAGCCGTGCTCTTTCAAGGCGTCCCTGATCTCCGGTGTCGCTCCTAATATAAGTGCTTGCATGGGCTTTTTTTCGCTGTTCAAGCGGCCAAGCCATTCGCTGTACTTTGCGGCCTCGTTTTTTGAGACGCGGCTTGGAGGGGCGAAATAGGTGTCCCACATGTCGGCTATCTTTTTCCATGGCTCGGAGGTGGTCTTCTTGTCGTCAGGCATAAGCATCTCATCATATCTTTCCCGCGTGATTTTTATATTTGTATCACCATAATCATTTTTATGATGGACCCGAAGTGCGAGCTTGTTAGGATGGTGACTGCTGATGAGCTTGAGCTGCAGGGGCTTCTTTTTGAGCCGGATGGCAGTTCGGGTGCGAAGACGGCTCTGATCCATGTGCATGGATGGGCGGGTAATTTCTATGAGAACCTGTTCATCGATGATCTCGCGAGGAAGGCGGTGAATGAGGGCGTGGCTTTTCTTGCAGCTCTCAACAGGGGGGCTGGCATCGTGTCTGACATCATAAGCATGAAGGGAGCAAAAAGAGGATACGAGAGGATTGGTGGGTGCATCGAAAAGTTCGAGGATTCTGTGCTTGATATAAGAGCTGCCATTGATTTTCTTGCTGCCAGAGGATATGGGAATATCATACTTGAGGGGCACAGCCTCGGGTGCCAGAAGGTTGCGTACTATATGTACAAGACGAAGGATGAGAGGGTCAGAGGGCTTGTTTTTCTTGCGCCGGTGGATGATGCATCATATGTCAAAAGGCGACTTCTTGAGAGGTATGATGAGTCGATCGATGTGGCAAAGCGCATGGTGCGCGACGGTGAGGGGAGTGATGCTGTGCCTTCGTGGATGGCGTTCTATCCGCTCCTGACTGCGAAGAGGTTTCTTGATCTATCTGATCCGAAAACAATGCATGGGCGCATGTTTTATTACGGGGGCGGGCTTGATGAGATCAGGCGCGTCGTGTGCCCGTGTCTTGCTGTCTTCGGCTCGCGCGATGATTATGAGGCGGAGCCTGAAAAGAAGCTCGTGATTATCAAAAAGGCTATGAAGAGATGCGATACTGTGCTTGTCGATGATGCTGACCACTGGTTTTTTGGGCATGAGGATGAGATGGCCAAGACGGTGTTTATGTGGATCGGAAAGAAGGCGGCTCCCTGACTTTGACTTTCAGCGGGAGAGGATGCTTAGCAAGTTTTTTTCTGATCTCTCTTTTATTGTGTCGTATAAACTGTTGCCCTCTGAGTCCATCGCGACTATCAGGGGGAGGTCTTTTACGACGAGTTCCCAGATGGCTTCGGGCATGCCGAACTCGGGCTTGTGGACGCTTATCAATGTCATCTTCTTTGCGTAGACTAAGGCTGCGCCGCCGACTGCTGCGAAGTAGACCGCTTTTCCTTTGAGGGCTTCAAGGACTGTCCTGTCCATGCCGCCTTTTCCTATGATGGCTTTCAGGTTGTATTTTTCGAGCATCTTCGGTGTGTATGGGTTCAGTCTTGAGCTTGTTGTCGGTCCTGCGGCTATGACCAGATTGTCTTTGATTATGGGGCCGCAGTGGTAGATTATCGAGCCGGTGATCTTTTCAAGATGGTTTTCAAGGAGGTAGAGATGGGCCTTGTCTCTTGCGGTGAATATCGTCCCGCTCAGAAGGTATCTGTCGCCTGCTTTCAGTTTCGTGAAGTCAGTCATATGATGCCCTCCTTGTCGCCCAGCAGCCGAATGATATGCCGACGAAGAATGATGGAGGGTTTCGGTAGCATTTTGTCATCTTCACACCCAGTGCGGTTGTCTTACCGCCCAGGCCCATCGGGCCGATGCCGAGGCGATTGATGTCATCTTTGAGTTCTTTTTCTATCCTGTCTAGTGTTTCGTCGGGGTTTGTGTCGTCAAGGGGTGTTAATAGCTGTCTTTTGGATAAGGATGCGACTTCTTCTATGCTGCCGCCTGCTGCTACGCCTATAATGTATGGAGGGCAGCCTTTTCCCTGGGCCCTGAATACTGCATCCATGACGCATCTTTTTATGCCGGATATGTCGCGGTCTGCAATTATCCGCGTGTCGGGGAGGCTGTAGATTGAGGAGATGTTTTCTGAGCCGCCGCCTTTCATCAGGAGGTTGATTTTCAATATGGCGGATTCCTCAAAGTGGATGACGGGCTTGTTTCCGATGTTTATGCCTGTGATGGGGTCGACTGCGTTCGGCCTCAATGGTATTTTTTCTGTCGCTTCTTTTGTCGCCTGTCCGATTATCTTGATCATGTCTTTTTCTGACTGGTCTTTGGGGTGAGAGATGTAGAAGAAGGGGGTGCCGGTGTCCTGGCAGATGGGTCTTGATTCGCTTTTGGCTATTTTGATGTTATCAAGGATCGTATCCAGGATGGATGCTGCGTTCTTGTCTGACTCTTTTTGTTTTGCAACTTTCAGTGCTGACTCTATGTCTTCCGGGATGACGGTTGCGCATTTTCTGTAGAGGTCGAGAATCATGGCTTCGGTGAGCATATTTTTATGCTGGGCATTCAGGCTTATTAATCTTTTTTCTGTCCTGCGACCTGAGGTGTCAAAATGTGTCTTTTTTGAACAATCCCGCTATCCGTGATGATTCGTCGATGAATGCGTGTATGTTTTCGGGTGCTATTGTTTTGCTGTAATCGTATATTATCATCCTGCTGCCGTCTGCCTCGAAGTTGACGGGTTTTGCTCTTGACTCGAAGTAGCTAAGCGTCTCGGGGGTGAATATATCCCTTACTGATTTTTCGTCCGGGCCTTTCAAGAGGTATCTTTTTGAGAAAACGGGATAGTTTTCGAAGTTTATGTCTTTGTAGCCGAAGATGTCTCCTAGCTTATGGAAGAATGATTCCGGACCCAGGGTGAAGTGGGGGAGGTTCGTGTCTTTCATTTCTGCGCATGCGACTGTCTGGTTGTATGTGGATGAACTCCTGCCGGTGCTTATGCTGTAGCTGTAGTCAAAGACGGTCCAGTGGATGCGGTTCATATCGCCTTTTATGACGTTTGTTATTTTTTTGGAAAATCCTTTCTTGAAGAGGCTAAAAGACTGAAGGGTGGAGAAAAGCGCGGGGTCAGGTGTTTGGCTGTATGAGAAGCCGAAGCGGCCTGCGGTCTTTTTCAGGTCTTCGCGTCTTTTTTTCTGCTTGCGGAGGGTTATCACGATTATGGCTGCGGCCAGTATGATCACGCCTGCAAAAATATATATCGGTAAATAAAGCGGGTCCATGTCATCATCGGCGTTTATTGTTTTGGTCGGATTACTTTGGATTATATTTTGGGAACTTGAGTATATATGTGTTCTTTCTGGAATCCGACAGACGGTTATGCACAGAATTTTTCTGACAACGACAGATTTATATATCTTTGATGTCATAATTATAATAAACTGACCGGTCGGTTTGTTAAACTGACTTGTTAACGGAGGGATCACTCATGGCATCAAAAGAGTTCAGGGGAAAGAAGCTTTACAGGAGCCGGAAGAACAGGATGATTGCTGGCGTATGCGGGGGAATCGCTGAGTATTTTGATATTGACCCGACGCTTGTCAGGCTTGCATGGATTCTTGTCACGTTCGCTGGCGGAGCGGGACTTTTGGCATACCTGATCGCATGGATAATAGTACCGGAAGAGAAATAGGGTCTAGAGGGTAATCGGTAATGTGTTATGGCGCCTAAAGTCACTGACGACTATAAGCAGAATGTCCGCGAAAGGATACTTGTGTCAGCCGGATCTCTTTTTGCGCAGAACGGCTATCATTCTACCTCTATGGATGACATCGTTAAGGAGTGCGGGCTCAGCAAGGGGGCGATATACTGTTATTTCAGGAGCAAGGAGGACCTTTTTATCGCGCTTTCTGATATGCGCCTCGCTACTCTTCTTGATGACATGAAGTCGGCATTTTCGAGGAATGATACTGCATCGATGAAACTCAGGAAGGCTGCGGAACTACATTTCAGGCAGCTTGAGGATCCGGATGATGTATGGCGGATGACTCTTGAGTTGTGGGTCGAGGCGCCAAGAATCCCTTCTCTTGAGACGAGGATGAAAAAGCGCTATGAAATGACTCATAGCTTCATCGCAGATATCATACGCGAAGGGAAGAGGAATGGCGAGTTCAGGGACGACGTGGATGAGGGTGCGCTTTCGTCCATTATCCTTGGGATGCTCCGTGGGCTATCGCTTCACAGCAACAAGATGAACCAGGATTTTGACTGGAAGAGGATCAAGAAGACGTTTCTTGATGCGCTATATGACGGTATTGCTGCAAAGGCAGGGGAATCGTGACGAAATAAAAAAAATCGCCTGAAATCCGCTATCGAACCGGAGCAAGCTGCGGGGTATCAAACCCAGTCGGGAATGAATCGATGGATAAAGAAAGATATAATAAAAGCAAATTGAAATATAATAGAATAATAATAATAATATAGGGAATGAATATGGTACCAAAAGGAAAGAAAATCGTTATCGAACTGAAGAATGTGTTCAAGATATACAGGATGGGCGATGTGGAAGTGCCTGCCCTGAACGGTGTGAGCGCGCAGATAAGGGCCGGGGAGTTCGTCGCGATAATGGGCGCGAGCGGGTCGGGAAAATCGACTGCACTCAATATGGTCGGGTGTCTTGATATCCCGTCGAAAGGGGTTGTCGAGCTTGACGGCATCGATATCACGAAACTCAGCGAGAGCGATCTTGCCCAGATACGTGGGAAGAAGATAGGGTTCATATTCCAGACTTTCAATCTCATAAATTCGATATCGGCACTTGAGAATGTCGAGCTGCCGATGATATTTCAGGGCATCCCGAAAGAAAGGCGGGTCAAAAGGGCTAAAGAACTTCTAAAGCTTGTCGAACTCGACCACAGGCTTGACCATAAGCCGACGGAGATGTCAGGCGGGCAGCAGCAGAGAGTGGCAATCGCCAGGGCTCTTGCAAATGATCCAGAGGTATTGCTTGCTGACGAGCCTACGGGGAATCTTGATTCCAAGACAGGAAAAGAGATAATGGATCTTATCGAAAGGCTCAACAAGGAAGGGAAGACGATAATCATGGTGACGCATGACGATGATTTAGGAAAGCATGCTGAGAGAATAATATATCTGAAGGACGGAAAGATTGTTTAGGAGGCAGTGACTATGAAGAAGATAATGATCGGAATGATTTTGATGGCGATGATGATTGCCAGTGGCGCTTTTGCGCAGGGCAGCCCGGGGTTCAGCAATCTTGAGGTTGTCTCCACAATATATGAGCCGTTTCCTGCCGAGCCTGGAAAATACATAGACCTTTATGTGAAGGTCGAGAACAAGGGCACAAGAATCGCTACGAATACCGTATTTGAGCTTATGCCCAAATACCCGTTCAGCATGGATCCTGAAGAAAATCCAGTCAAGAGTTTCGGCAATCTTGAGACAGGCCAGCCGGTGCTTCTTAAGTACAGGGTCAAGGTCGATCAAAATGCATTTTCAGGCAAACATAATATTGATCTGCGCTACAGCACTGGTGCTAACGGCGTGTGGTTCACTGTGCCGTTTGAGATCGAGGTGAAGTCGCGTGACGCTATCCTTTCCATCGAAAAAGTCATGTCTGATCCGGAGGAAATCACTGCCGGCAGCAGGGCCACAGTCAAATTCACCCTGAAGAATCTTGCAAATACGCAGATCAAGGATATCAGCCTGAAACTGGACATGTCCGGCACGACACTGCCTTTTGCGCCATTGGATTCGACTACTGAAAAGAAGATCCAGACACTGGGAGCCGGCGCCATACAGACTGTTTCTTTCAATATCATCACAGACGCTTCTGCTGAGCCGAAAGTCTATAAGATTCCACTTATCATGACATATACGGATGAGGCGGGAACGACGATCACAAAAAGCGATATCATCGGCCTGCTTGTGTCTTCGAGGCCTGAGCTTGAAGTGTATATGGAGGAATCGGATAAATTCCAGGGAGGTATGACCGGAAATATTGTGATCAGCGTCTCAAACATAGGCGCTACACAGGCAAAATTTGTCTCTGTCAGCCTTGAGAAGTCACCGAATTATGAGATAATAAGTCCTGACAGGATGTACATAGGCAATCTTGATTCAGATGATTTTGATACTGTCGAATATAATCTACATGTTGATGAATCGCTGAATGATACGAAAATACCTGTCATCGTCACACTGACTTATAAGGACGCCTATAATAAGGAGCATGTGAAGCAATACGACCTCTCGCTCAAGGTATATTCTCTTGAGGAACTTATTCGTATAGGTGAAGTGACACCCCAAGGAAGCTCCAGCAATATCATCATTATCGTGATCCTGCTTGTTGTTGTGTATCTCGGTTACAGATATTTCAGGAGAAAAAAGGCTTAGGTAATTTTGGCCTTTCCTTCTCCTAAGCGGGTGTAATCGATGATCAGTGATTATTTCAAATTCTCGATAAAGACATTCAGATCGCGAAAGCTTAGGACGGGCCTTACGATCCTTGGGATATTCATCGGCATCGCGGCGGTCGTATCACTGATATCTTTGAGCCAGGGGATGCAGAGCGCAATTGATGACCAGTTCCAGAAGCTCGGGACGAACAGGATCACTATAACGCCCGGCGGCGGCGGTTTTGGCGGGCCTGAAGCATCCGGTCTTGTCGCCGATAAGTTGACTGACCATGATGTCGAAGTGGTGCGAAGGGTGAAGGGTGTCGATTATGCAATCGGCGTCATGCTGAAGACTGCCAGAGTGGAATACGATGGTAAATCACGGTTTACGGCGGTGTTCGCTTCTAGCACTGACCCGAAATCTGTCAGATTCATAGAAAGCATTGATTTCTTTGCGCTGGAGACAGGCAAATATCCAAAGCCGGCTGAAAAATACAAAGCAGCTATAGGGCAGAAGATGGGAATCAACCTGTTTGACAGGGATATCAAGATGGGGGAGCAGATAACAATCGAGGGCCAAAAATTCGATGTGGTCGCAATAACAAAAATATCGGGGAATCCTCTCCACGATACTAAGGTGGCGATACCTCTTGATACTGCGCGCGATATTTTTGACGCCCCTGATGAGCTTTCGATGATATTTGTAGAGGTAAGCCAAGGCTTTTTGCCGGCGGATGTCGCTGACAATATAGAGGCGGCAATGCGCCGCGACCATAAGGTCAAGGAGGGAGAGGAGGATTTCTCGGTGCAGACTTCCGAGCAGCTGATAAGCAGCGCTAAAAGCATGCTCGGGATAGTACAGGTGTTTCTTATCGGGATCTCACTGATCTCGCTTATCGTGGGTGGGGTCGGCATCATGAATACCATGTATACGTCGGTGCTTGAGAGGACAAAGGAGATCGGTATCATGAAGGCGATCGGCGCAAGAAATTCCGACATCATGAGTATGTTTCTTATAGAATCGGGGACACTCGGAGTGATCGGCGGTGTCATCGGCGTCGTCATGGGATATGCCATCGGAAAGACTGCTGAACTTATCGCTATCTCTTCCGGCGTCACTATATTAAGGGTGAATTATTCTTTTGAACTTATCTTAGGTGCGATGATATTCTCGTTCCTGATCGGTGCGATTTCAGGTACATTTCCTGCAATAGAGGCTTCAAGAAAAAATCCGGTGGATTCACTGAGATACAGAAGGTAGAAAGACATGATTAAAGATTATGTGATGACAGCTTACAGGGATATAAGGAACAGGAAGAAGAGATCATGGCTCACGATGATAGGGATCATCATAGGTGTCGCTGCTGTAGTATCGCTCATGTCGCTCGGGCAGGGACTGGAGGACGCGTTCAATGAGCAGTTCGAGATGATGGGCGCAAATATAATAATGGTCATGCCGGGCGGAGGACTTGCATCGATGGGTATGAGTGGCAGCAGCCTGACAAGTGATGACCTTGAACTCATAAAAAAGGTGAGGGGTGTCAACTCTGCTGCTGGGATGATAAGCAAGATAGCCAAAGTCGAGTTTGGCGGTGAGCTGAAGCATACATTTGTTTCAGGAATGCCTTTAGGCGTTGACGTCATTGAGAATATTGAAAGCTTCAAGGTTGTAGGCGGCAGGGATCTGAGGGAAACTGACCGAAACGGAATACTTATCGGATATAATATTGCAGAGGGCAAGTTCTTCAAGAAAAAGGTACTGGTCGGGAATACGATCACGGTAAATGACAAGAAATTCAAGGTTGTGGGGACACTTGAAAAAATAGGGAATCCGCAAGATGATGCTAATGTCATCATGATACTTGAGAGCGCGAGTGATCTTTTTGATACCGAGGATATGATGACTATCATGGCTGACACGAAGCCGGGTTTTGAGCCAGGGGTGGTCGCTGAGAATATCAAGAAAGCCATGCGAAAGGATCGCGATCAGAAAGTCGGGGAAGAGGATTTTTCTGTGCAGACGGCTGAGCAGCTCAAGGAGACGGTCAATACGATACTCAATCTGGTACAGTCTGTCCTTATAGGCATCGCCGCCATATCACTTCTTGTCGGTGGGATAGGCATAATGAATACGATGTACACCTCAGTGCTTGAGAGGACGCGCGATATCGGTGTAATGAAGGCGATCGGGGCACGGAACAGCAGCATCATGACGATCTTCCTGATCGAGTCGGGCATGATCGGGATGGCAGGCGGGGCTATGGGTGTTATCATCGGGTTATCGATGAGCAAGATTATCGAATATGTATCTTCGGCACAGCTTGGTGTCGATTATCTTAAGGCGGCGATGCCGCCGGAGCTGATTTTGGGGGCGCTTGCCTTTTCTTTTTTTGTCGGGATGCTTTCCGGTACGACGCCAGCTATAAGGGCGGCGAGATTGAAGCCTACTGATGCGCTTCGGTATGAGTAGAGTCTTTTTCTATCGGCATTGTGTTGATATCAGTTATATATATCTTTGCATCAAAATAAGTATCAGAAGACTCAAATGATGATGAGGCGGGTGAAATGGACTCAAAGGATGCGCTTGTGGTATTTCAGGGGAAGCATATCAGAAGAACGTGGCATAATGATGAATGGTGGTTTTCTGTCGTTGATGTGGTTGGGATTTTAACTGAGAGTCCAACACCCCGCCAATATTGGGGTAAGGTAAAAGACAGGGAATTCAAGCAACTTGAGTTGTCCCCAATTTGGGTACAACTGAAACTACGGTCTCCTGACGGTAAAGATTATATGACTGATTGCGCAAATACAGAATCTATGTTCCGGATCATCCAGTCCATCCCCTCAAAAAAAGCTGAGCCGTTTAAACAGTGGCTGGCAAAAGTCGGATATGAAAGAATACAGGAGATTGAGAACCCGGAGCTTGCGCAGGACAGGGCAAAGGAGTATTACGAACTGAAAGGTTATCCGAAAGACTGGATTGATAAGAGATTGCGCGGAATTGCCATTAGACAGGAACTAACAGACGAATGGATGCAGAGGGGTATCGAAGAAAAAAGAGATTTTGCGATTCTTACGAATGAAATATCCAAAGCAACTTTTGGGGTTCCTATACAGATGCATAAACAGATTAAGGGACTGGATCCGAAATTCAAAAATCAGAATCTAAGAGATCATATGACTGATCTTGAACTTATTTTCGCAATGCTTGGGGAGCGACTTACAACTGAAGCTACGCGAAGAAAAGATGCTTTTGGTTTTTTACAGAACAAAGATGCAGCAAAAGAAGGAGGCTCTGTTGCAGGAAGAGCAAGACTCGATGCTGAAAAAAGTCTTGGTGTGAAAGTTGTCTCACAGGAAAATTATCTCGATATCCGAAAGGAAAAGAAAAAGCTGGAAGATAAGTAATCTGCTGAAATATCCCATCAATTGCAGAATTACCTGGATTTCACATGTTCCTTATTATCGCGGCTCCAAACTCACTACATTTGAGTTCCTGTGCGCCCTCCATCTGCCTTGCGAGGTCGTATGTGACTTTCTTTTCTCTGATTGTTTTTTCGATGGCTTTTTCGATCAGTTGCGCGGCCTCTGTCCAGCCGAGGTAGTTGAGCATCATGACGCCTGATAAGATTAGTGAGCCGGGGTTTACTTTGTCTAAGCCTGCGTATTTCGGGGCTGTGCCATGGGTGGCTTCAAATATGGCTATGTTGTCGCCGATGTTTGCGCCGGGGGCGAGACCGAGGCCGCCGACCTGTGCTGCGCACGCGTCTGACAGGTAGTCGCCGTTGAGGTTCGTCGTCGCGATGACGTCGTATTCTTCGGGCCTTAACAAGACCTGCTGGAACATGGAGTCTGCTATGCGGTCCTTGATTATGATTTTGTTGTTTTGGGGTGTGCCTTCATTGAGTTCTGTCTCTGTTATTGTCTGGGCTGGAAATTCTTCTTTTGCTACTTCGTAGCCCCAGGCCATGAATGCGCCTTCGGTGTATTTCATTATGTTGCCTTTGTGGACAAGCGTTACGGATCTACGGTTGTTTTTTATTGCGTAATCGATGGCTGCGCGGACGAGGCGGTTTGATGCTGTTTCGCTTATGGGCTTTATACCCACGCCGGAGTCTTTTGAGATGTTGGTGTTGTAGGTCCTGTTGAGGTGGTCTATCAGGGATTCTGCTTCTTTAGTGCCTTGTTTCCATTCGTAGCCTGCGTAGACGTCTTCTGTGTTCTCGCGGAATATCACGACGTTGAGTTTTTGCGGGTCTTTCAGGGGGCTTTGTACACCTGGAAAATAACGTACCGGCCTTACGCATGAATAGAGGTCAAGATCCTGCCTTAGAGCGACGTTCAGGCTCCTGAAACCCTCGCCTACTGGGGTCGTGAGCGGGCCTTTGAGGGCGACGCGGTAGAGTTTTATCTCATCTAGCGTGATTTTTGGGAGGTGCTCGCCGTATTTTTTTAGCGCTTTCTCTCCTGCAAATATCTCAAGCCAGACTATCTTTTTTTTGCCGCCGTAGGCTTTCTTTACGGCTGCGTCTATCACGCAGAGGGCGGTCTTTGTGATGTCAGGGCCGACGCCGTCTCCTTCTATGTAGGGGATGATGGGGTTGTCGGGGACTTTGAGGTTAGAGTTTTCGACTTCTATGGGCTGTCCTGATTCTGGATTTTCTTTTTTATCTATCATTCATATAACCATTTGATATTTTTAAAATGAAAATATATCTTTAAGGGCGTAAGCTTATCTTTTTTGCTGTCCGGAAAATAGACTATCCTGATTCTTTTTCGATTATGCCGAGAAGTTCCCTGAAATCTGTTATCCGGTATTTTGCTGCTTTTTTTGCGGCCTCGTCGCCGTTGTATGCTATGCCGAAACGCACCAATTTGAAGACGTCTGCGTCGTCTTTCCGGTCGCCGATGGATACTGCGTCTTTAGGGGAGATGCGTTCTTTTTCAAGTATTTTTTCGGCCTCTTTTTTCTTGTTGTCGTGGTACTCGAGTATTCTTCCTGTGAAAGCGCCGTCTTTTACCTCAAGGACTGTTCCTGCGATATAGTCGAAGCCAAGATCGTCCTGGAAGAGGCTTCCCAAATGGGTGGGAATCTGAGTGAGAAGGGCTGTCTTCATCCCTCTTTCTTTTATGGCTCTTACTGCCTCTTTTGCTCCGTCGTTGAACTCGAATGTCTTGTAGACTTCAGGGAGATCGGATACGTTCAGGCCCTTCCAGCATGCGTAGGTCTCTTTCAATAGTTCTTCCATTGTTATCTGTCCTTTTGTGTATTCCGGGTAGATCTCTTTGTACCTGTCGCCTTTTTTGAGGTATTCTGCGCCGGAGTTTGCGCCGCTGCCTTTGACCAAGGTCTTGCTCATGTCGATGAATAACAGTTTTATCATATTGATCACCATGTTTTTTGTCATAATTCGTTCTTAATTTTTTCCAGTAGCTCGGGAAACTTTTTGTATCCTGAGTTCTCATTAAAGTGGCCTGCGCCTTTTATTGTTATCATCTCAGCGCCGAGATTTTGTGCCATATTTTTCCCTTGTTTGAGCGCTATGTATGGGTCATTATCTGAATGGAAGACGTAAAACCTTTTGCTGCTTTTCTTTATCCTGTCCCAATCATATCTCTTGTCAATGAATGTCTTGTTTATCTCATCAAAAACCGGATTGTTCAGATTCTCTGTGAATCCCGATATAAAGAATGCTGCCTTGATTTGTGTTTTTATGTCTTCTAACACTCTCAACAGAAATGCTGCGCCCAGACTGTGGCCGATAATAATCGTATTTTCATCCAGACGGGCTTTGTGTGTGGCAAATATTTTCTGCCAGTTGTCAAGTGTCTGATCTGTTGGGGTCGGGAATCTTGGCACGAATACGTTACAGTTTAATCTCTCCAGTTCTGATTTCAGCCAAGGGTACCAATTCTCTTGCGGGTTGCCATAGGCGCCGTGAATGATGAAGACGTCGGTCATATGATTGATTCGGGATTATGATTTATATGTTTAGTGGAATACCTCATAGTATGTCAAGAAGCTCGTTTAAACTCGTGATTTCGTGATCCGGCATGATGCCTGTCGCGTTTTTTATCTTTTTCCGGTTGAGCCAGATGCATCTTATGCCGGCGGCTCTTGCGCCCGCTATATCGTCTTCCAGGGAGTCGCCGACGTGGAGGAGTTCATCTTTACTGCAGCCTGCCTTTTGCCGGGCGAGAATAAATATAGCGAGGTCGGGTTTTTGGATGCCGCAGTCTTTTGAGAATATTGTGAAGGCGAGATAATGATCAAGGCTGCAATGCCTGGGAGAGGTATGGCCGTTTGAGAGCAAGCCGAGTGTGTATTTATCTTTTAGCGCGTCCAGTGTCTTTTTGACGTCATCGTATGGCTCAAGAACAGAATAACGGCACTTGATGTAGTTTTCGCATAGATGCGATGCGAGCCTGTCATCGTCTATCCCTATATATCGCAGTGTCTCTTTGAATGCGAGATGTCTCAATTCTATGTGGTCTGTGATTTTCCCTTCCTGCTCTTTTGAGACATTTTCCCGTATCTCTATCAACTTTTTTATGTCCAGCGATTCTGAGCTTTCGGGGTGGTATGCCCTTATCTCTTTTAGTATCTCATGAAGGGCGATGCGCATGGACTTCTCAAAATCCCATAACGTGCCGTCTGCGTCGAATGTTATCGCTTTTATGCCGGTGAGTTTCATGTGTTTTCTAAGCTCATGAAGGATTATATTAATATGCTCATAAAGTTCTTTTCAAGAAAATCCGTCATTCCGGATAAATTCAAAGCTGAAAGTCGCCGTGCTTTCTTATGTGCTCCACAAGGCCGCCGTCTGCAAGAATCGTCATCATGCCTTTCGGCAGCGCCGGAAATGTCAGCCGGATGTTTTTTGTCAAATCTATCAATATGCCTTTGTCAAGCTCTATTTCCAGCTGGTCGCCGTCATCGATGCTGTCTGTGTCGCATATGACTACAGGAAGCCCTACGTTTATGGCGTTGCGGTAGAAGATGCGCGCGAATGATTTCGCTATGACTGCTTTCACTCCTGCAAGCCTTATGATTGCGGGGGCGTGTTCCCTGCTTGAGCCGAGACCGAAATTTTTTCCTGCCACTACAAAATCGCCGGGCCTGACTTTTTTTGCGAAGTCAGGGTCTGCGTCTTCTAAGACGTGTTTTGAGAGTTCCAATAAGTCCGACCTCAGGTGAAACAGCCTGCCGGGGGCTATGAGGTCTGTCGATATGTCGTCGCCGAATTTGTATGCGCGTCCCATCTAGAGCACCTCCCGCGGGTCTGCTATGATGCCTTTCAATGCGGTTGCTGCTGCTGTTGCCGGTGATGCGAGGTATATGTATGCGTCCGGGTTTCCCATCCTGCCTTTGAAGTTCCGGTTCTGGGTCGAGAGGCATGACTCGTTGTCGCCGAGGACACCCTGATGGACGCCGAGGCACGCGCCACAGCCGGGCGCCATGACTGTTGCGCCTGATTCTACAAGCGTCTCTATTGTTCCGTCTTTTATGGCGTCCAGGTAGACTTTCCTTGATGCCGGTACGACAACCAGTCTTGTGTCTTTGTGGATACGTTTTCCTCTGAGTATCTTTGCCGCAATCTTTAGGTCTTCCAGCCTGCCGTTGGTGCATGTCCCGATGAATACCTGGTCTATTTTTATTTTCCCGAGCTCGTCTATTGTTTTTGTGTTGTCTACTGTGTGCGGGAGGGATATTGTGGGTTTCAGTTCGCATGCATTTATTTTTATTGTCTGTTCGTATTGTGCGTCGCGGTCTGGCGTGATAGGTGTGTAATCATGCTCACGGTTGTTTTCTTTGAGGTATTTTCTTGTCTTTTCGTCTGATGCTATGAGGCCTGCTTTTGCGCCTGCCTCTACTGCCATGTTGGCAAGCGTCAGGCGGTCTGTCATTTCCATGTTGTCTATCGTCTCGCCGCTGAATTCGAGGGCCTTGTAGGTTGCGCCGTCTGCGCCGATTTTCCCGATTATGTGGAGGATAAGGTCTTTTGGGTAGACGCCTTTCTGGAATCGGCCGGTGACGACTATATTTATTGTTTCAGGGACCCGAAGCCAAGTCTTTCCTAATGCTATGCCTATTGCGACGTCGGTCGAGCCCATGCCTGTCGAGAATGCGCATAGGGCGCCGCCGGTGCATGTGTGGGAGTCTGCGCCGATGAGGATGTCTCCAGGCTTCACGTAGCTTTCGTTGATTATCTGGTGGCAGACGCCTTCGCCTATGTCTGAGATGATTGCGCCGGTCTTTTTTGCGAATTCCCTGAGCTTTACGTGGTCGTTTGAGAGCTCTTTTTTTGAGCTTGGAGCGGCATGGTCTATGAAAAGGACTGTCTTTTTTGGGTTTTTGGCGACCTCTAATCCAAGTTCTTTCAGCTGGCTTATCGCGAGAGGGCCTGTGCCGTCCTGGGTGAGGCAGACGTCTACGTCGACGATGGCTATGTCGCCTGCCTTTACGTCATGCCCTGCGTGTTTTGATATCAATTTTTCTGAGAGAGTCAAACCCATAGTCATTACCGTGTCAATTTCAATCTTTCGGCCATGGCTCGTATCTGGCAGGGTAATCGCATTTGAATATCCGGGGCATGAATTCCGCCACCAGGCTGGTGAGCTCGTCGTCGGATATGGCTGTGGTCCGGCCGTCCCTGTACTGGAGCATGATATGGTCGTAAATCTTTTCCAGGCCCGGTTCGGTCTTGTCGATCTTCCTTTCGAGCTCGAATATCTCGTTGATCTTGTATACAAGGCCTGCCATGCCGGACTTGTCTGTGATGGCGACCTGAACGGGGCGCTTTAAGATTTTCAGGGTGTCGAAGATGTTGTATATCTCTTCGTTTTTCAGGAGGCCGTCGGCGTGGATGCCGGCGCGGGTCATGTTGAATTCTGAGCCGACGAAGGGCTTTGTGCGGGCGATCTTTGTCTTTACTCTCTTTGTGAAGTATTCTGCTATGTCGGTTATCTTTGTGAGGTCCATGCCGTCTGTCTTTCCTGTGAGCTGGGCGTATTCGATGCATAGCGCTTCTATCGGTGTGTTGCCGGTCCTTTCGCCGTAGCCCAAGAGCGACCCGTTGACTGCGGCGCAGCCGTGAAGCCATGCGCTTACTGCGTTCGTGTGTACCCGGTAGAAGTCGTTGTGGCCGTGCCATTCGAGCTGGTCTTTTGGGACGCCTGCGCCGTATATCATGGAATATATGAGTTTCGGGACGCTTCTTGGAAGGACTGCGTATTCGTTTGATATGCCAAAGCCCATCGTGTCGCAGAGGCGGATCTTCACTTTCATGCCTGTCTCTTCCTGCAACTTCATAAGCTCTTTTGCGAGCGGCAGGACGAACCCGTATATGTCTGCGCGGGTGACGTCTTCGAAGTGGCAGCGAGGGATTATCTCTGATGCGATTGCCGATCGGGCGATGTCAAGGTAGTTTTCCATGGCTTTCTTTCTTGTCCACTTCAGTTTCAGGAATATGTGATAATCTGATGCTGATGTGAGGATGCCCGTCTCGTCCATCTCAAGCTGTTTCACCAGCTTGAAGTCCTCCTTGTTTGCGCGTATCCAGCTTGTGATCTCGGGGTAATCGAATCCTTTTTTCCTGCAGGCGTCGAGGGCCTGCTTGTCTTTCTTGCTGTAGACGAAGAATTCTGACTGGCGGATGATGCCTTTTTTGCCGCCCAGTTCGTGGAGGAGGCTGTAGAGGTTAACGATGTGCTCTACGCTCAGGGGCTTGTGGCCCTGCTGGCCGTCGCGGAATGTGGTGTCTGTTATGAGGAGCTGCTCAGGGGGGTCTATCGGGACTGTCTTTTTTTCGAAGAAGATTTTCGGGACTTCGGTGTAGGGGAACATGTCGCGAAGGAGGTTGGGCTGATCGATGTCATCGAGTTCGATTTTCGGATTGTCTTTCAGTGCGTTTTTGTCGTTTTCGTCTATGAAATATCCTACAGTCATGGTATCACTTCTCACGTCGATTAACGTATATAGTAAAAGTCATAACTTTTTAGACTACATGACTTTTCCATATAGATTGACGTCTGTTGGTTTATTGGTCATATTTGTCCAGCTAGTAACGACGTCAACTATATTTAGAATAACGGGAGAGAGATTTTAATAGGTTTGGGTTATGGACTTCAGGATATTTATTCGTGTAGTGTATCCAAGGTATGATTTTATAAAAATCAGCATTCTGCCACAGAGATTATTGGGAATATGATTCGGTAAATGTCGCTGTCTTCAAGGACCGCGTGGAGATAAGAAACCCCGGGAAACTCTATGGCGGGCTGACTATTGATGATATCGTGAAGGGAAATATCTCAAAACGCAGAAACGAACTGATTGCCGACATGTTCAACAAAGTCCATTTTGCCGAGAAGTGGGGGCGCGGCATAGAGCTGATTCTCTCAAAGGAGCCTGAAACCGAATTTAAGGAGGTTGCGGGCATGTTTGTCGCGGTCTTTAAGAGAAAGAATGTTACTGAAACTGTGGAGATGAGTGACCAGAAAAGTAGCCAGAAAAGTGACCAGAAAATTATTGAATTGATTTCTCAAAATCCAGAAATTACTATAGATGAGCTAATGCATAAATTGGATTTTTCAGCAAGCGGAGTCAAAAAGATCATTAAAAAGCTGAAGGAATCCGGCAGGCTTAAGCGCATCGGTCCGGATAAGGGCGGGCATTGGGAAGTTGTTTGAGGGGAAGTAAATGGATGTTTTGAAGGTCTATTAGTGACGATGTATCGTAAATAACCTTGCAAAGTCTGCGGGGTGACTATAAAATAATTTGCATCTAATAATCTATCAGTATCAGAGTATAATATGGTGATTTTTTTGAAGACTGAACTTTCGTCTCTTGAGATAAGGGTGCTTGCAGATGAGCTAAAGGGGATTGTCGGGGCGCGCGTGCAGAAGATATTCCAGGAGAAGAACATGATGCATCTTTCGATGCATGTGCCGGGGCAAGGCACGAAGACGCTGCTTGTCGGCGACGGGAAGATATTTCTTTCTAAGTACAGGCTAGTACACTCGGATGTGCCGACGAATTTCGCCATGTATCTTCGCAAGTACTGCAAGAACCAGAGGATAAAGAATGTCTACCAGCATGATTTCGAGAGGATCGTCATCATCGAGATGGATGAATACAAGCTGATTGTCGAGCTGTTCAGCAAGGGGAATGTCATATTTGCTGATAAGGATAACAGCATATGGTCGGTGCTTGAGAGGCAGTTGTGGAGTTCAAGGTCAATCAAGCAGAAGGAGGCTTATGTGTTCCCGCCGCGCGGGATTGATCCGACTGCGCTGACAGGGGAAGTATTTTTGAAAGCGCTTCTTAATTCTGATAAACAGATCGTGGCGTTCCTTGCACGGGAGCTCTCGCTTGGTGGGACGTTCGCTGAGGAAGTCTGCATCATGGCCAAGATCGACAAGAAAAAGACTTGCAATACGTTCACTCCAAATGAGTCCGGTTTGATTATTTCGGCTATGAGTAAGCTTTTTGGATCAGACAAGAAGGCGCAGATTGTTCTCGAGAATGGCGTGGAGATCGATGTGCTGCCGTTTGATGTGGCCAAGTATAAGGATAAAGGGTTTGAAAAGAGATATTATGATAAATTCTATGATGCTGTGGATGATTTCTTTGTGAAGAAGATGGCTGAGACACTAGCGGGTACTGAAAACAAGGTCGTCTCTGTCAAAAAGGATAAGCTCACTAAAAGGCTTGAGAGCCAGAAAGAGGCTATAGAGAAGCTTAAGAAATCGGAGATTGATTCTGTCAAGAAGGCTGAACTGATCTATGAGCATTACACTTCTTTTGAAAAGCTGATT
The DNA here is from genome assembly GCA_043813875.1 of archaeon. GTDB lineage: Archaea > EX4484-52 > EX4484-52 > EX4484-52 > B79-G9 > B79-G9. The sequence goes on from JBDRKP010000057.1 coordinate 33,704, forward strand.
GATGCTGTTCTAAAACAGGGCATCGGCAATGCGAGGAAAATCGCAAAAGAGATCATTTCGGCGGACCTGAAAACGAAGACGATCACTGTCGACGTGAAGGGTGTGCATCTTGCGATCAATACGGGCATATCTTTGAATGAGAATGCTAATGCCTATTATGAGCTGGCGAAAAAAGCCAAAGAGAAGATGAAGAACGCGGGGATCGCACTTCTTGAGACTGAAAGGAAGATGGCTGAGGCGAAAGAGGTTGTCGCAACTGAAGCGAAGATAGACAAAAAAGTCGAGGCAACGAAATGGTTCCATAAGTTCAGGTGGTTTGTATCGTCGGGCGGGTTTGTTGTTGTCGGCGGCAAGGATGCGACTTCCAATGAGGTGCTGATCAAGAAGCATATGGATGATGCTGATGTTGTTTTCCATACTGATATCACGGGCTCGCCGTTTGTGGTTGTGAAGACCGAGGGGAAGGCAGTTGATAAGAAGACGCTTGATGAGGCGGCGCAGTTTACAGGGATGTATTCGAGGGCGTGGAAGGTGAATGTCGGGGTCGCGGAAGTGTATCATGTGTTGCCAGAGCAGGTGTCGAAGACTGCGCCGTCGGGGGAGTTCATAACGAAGGGATCGTTCATGATCTACGGGAAGAAGAATATCATGAAGACCGAGCTTAGGCTCGGGGTCGGGTTCAAGGATGGGGAGGTCATCACAGGGCCACTTCTGATGATTTCTGCTGCCAGTAAAAAATATGTTTCTGTGGAGCCGGGGGATGTCGGGGCGGCTGTGCTTTCAAAGAAGGTGAAGGCGGAGCTTTTTTCTAAATGCAATAAGGATGAGCAGGAGATTTTGCGGAAGATGAGCGCGGATGTTATCGCAAAAGCGATTCCTTTCGGGAGTGGCAGGATTGTTTGAGATTGAAAACGACACCAAAAGCAAAACAAAGAACTTGTGACTGTAACGAACCACATAGGATAATTCGAAAAGAATATATAAACCCCGAATTATTAGTCTAATATGGCAAAAAGGCAAGATTTGAGTAAAATATGGATTATTATTATGGTCGTATTTTTGTTCCTTTCTATAAGTCATTTTATCCTAGCATCGATAACCATTGATGTAGAAGCCATCAAGACCATTCAGATAGGTTCAAAACCAATGAATCAAGAATTAATTGATTATAGTATTAAGCAGAACAAAGTAAGTAAAATAACCAACATTATTACGGGTTTGGGCTACCTTATTGCCGCCATCACTGCATTTTTAAGTAGCGAACCAAAGAGATTAATATTATTACAGAAAAAAC
>JBDRKP010000058.1:0-9830 GCA_043813875.1 archaeon
TTAAATATTTGTCTTTCTAAAATTGGGTTATGAAGTATATCGCTGATCTTCATATCCATTCGCGCTACAGCCGGGCGTGCAGCAAGGACATAAATATAGAGAATCTTGAGAAGTATGCGCGGCTTAAGGGTGTCGGGCTTCTCGGTACCGGGGATTTTACGCATCCTGAGTGGATAAAGGAGATCGATTCGAAGCTTACTGAGGATGAGTCTGGTATTTTACGGACTTCGACGGGCTTTCCGTTTCTCTGGCAGACGGAGATCTCGCTCATGTACAAGCAGGGCGGGAGGGGGCGGCGCGTGCATCATGTGATTCTTGCGCCTGGCGGCGAGGCTGCGCGGCAGTTCACTGATGCGCTTTCAAAAAAGGGACGGCTTGATTATGATGGGAGGCCGATTTTCGGTTTCTCTAGCATCGAGTTGATGGATATGCTGCTTTTCATTTCAGATAAGTTCATGGTGATTCCTGCGCATGCATGGACGCCTTATTTTGGGATTCTTGGAAGCAAGTCGGGGTTTGATTCAATTGAGGAGTGCTTTCAGGAGAAATCGAAGCATGTCTATGCTATCGAGACGGGCATGTCGTCGGATCCGGCGATGAACTGGAGGCTGAGTTCGCTTGATAAGTATTCTTTAGTGTCGTTTTCTGACCTTCACAGTTTCTGGCCATGGAGAATGGGGAGAGAGGCGACTGTTTTTGATATCGAGCTATCTTATGACAATATTTTCAAGGCTATCAAGACGAGGGAGGGGCTTGTCGGGACGATTGAGGTGAAGCCGGATTATGGCCGGTATCATCTTGATGGTCATGCGAAGTGCGGGGTCGTCTTTGAACCTGAAGAGACGATTAAGCACCGGGGTGTTTGTCCTGTGTGCGGCAAGGCATTGACTGTCGGCGTGCTTTATCGCGTGAATGAGCTTGCGGACCGGCCGGATGGATTTAGGCCTGTTAATGCGCGTGATTTCACTACGCTTCTTCCGCTTTCTGAGATCATCAAGGGGGTGATGGGCGCGAGCGGGCTTGCTACAAAGAAGGTGTGGGCTGAGTATTATAATGTCATGAAGGGATTTTCCTCGGAGTTCGAGGTGATTATGGATGCGCCGCGCGAAGAGCTTGTAAAGTTTACGTCCGAGAAGGTGGCTGATGGCATAATCCGGGCGAGGAATAACGGGATCTATGTCAAGCCAGGTTATGACGGCGAGTATGGAGTGCCAGTTTTTGATGAGGGTGAAGCTGCATCTTTTGAGAATAAAAGCAAGGTGGGTGTTGTTGCTGAAAAGAATGAGGATGTTTCTTCCAATAAACAGAAAGGTCTGACTGATTTTTGTTAGTGTTGTATAAAATAAAAAAAAGGAAGGGGAGAGTCCCTTTCAAATGCTTTCAAGAATGTCTTTTATGTCCTCTTTTACGTCTTTTCTTACAGATTCTTTCTTTTTTGGCATATCTTTTTTCTTCTCAGCTTTTGGCTCTTCTTTTTTTGATTTCTTTTTTAAGAGGGCTTTTGCTTTCCTGATGAGATCTTTTGCCTGCTTTTCGCTTGTGACCGCTTCGGCCATCACGTCTGAGATGTTTGAGTTAGCAAGATCATTTACGTTCATGATGCCTGCTTTTCTCAATGCTTCGGCTTTCTTGCCGCCGATGCCGGATATCTCTTCAAGAGGGATTCCGTCGCCTGCAGGTATTACCGGTTTTGCGTCTTCTTTCTTTTCCTCTTTTTCTTTTTTTTCTTCTACTTCTTCTGTGAAGAAGTCTTTTGTCTTTTCTGCGATTTCAGGGCCGAAGAGTATCAGGATTATTATTATCAGACCGATTATTGTCGCGTAGATGAGGTTTTTTGATACCGGGGCTTTATCTTCTGTTGCCTTTCCTGTCGGTGTTGATGTTTCTTTTTCCAGTTCTGTGACTTCTGCGTTTATTATCTTGAATCTGTATGTGTCTGTGGTTGTGTTCACTTCTGTGAAATCGATGGTCACTGTGTACTGCTTGTCTTGTGTTGTGATTTCGTATGTGTTTTCGCCGAGTTCAGGCTGTTCGTCTTCTATCCTGGCATCACCTATCTCGATTATGAATGAGCCTGTCCTGAAGTTCATGACGAATTCTATATCTTTGTTGTCCTTTTTGTATGTCCCTACAACTTTTTCTGTGTAGTTTTCCCTGATCTCATATGTTGTTTCTGTGTCTACGTTTACTGGGTGTGTTTTTGGGACTTCTTTTTCTGTCTCTGTTTTGTTAGGTTGTTGTGATTCTGTCTTTGTTCCTGTCCTGCCCAGCATGAGTTTCAGTGTAGTGATTTTTTTGGATTCGCCGTCTCTTTTTACTTCTATGTTGATGTTGTATGTTCCAGCTTCTGTTCCGTATGGCGGGCTTACGTATATGTAAAACTGGTCTTCTTCGCCTGTGTCTATGTTCAGTTTCTTAGGGTCGATGAAGATCCAGTCAGGTCCTCCTACTGCTGAGACGCTGAATTCGGATGAGTATTCGCCTGTGTTTTTTACTGTCAATGTGTACAGGTATCCTTTGTAGTCCTCTGCTTCTATGATCTCGGGGTTTGCACTGACTATGAATCCGAAGCATATTTCAGTGTCTTTTAGTGTTATGTTAACTGTTTTTGTGTTTTGCGAGTTAGGAGAGAACATGTTTATGACAACGTTTTTGCTTTCTTTTACTGCCGGTACTGTGAGCTTGATATTTTTTGCCTGTAGGCTTTCCAGTTCGATTGTGCTTTCTTCCAGTTCTCCGCTGCTTGTTTCAATGGTGTATGTGTCTTTGTTTTTTCCTGTGTTTTGTGCAGTTATTGTGAATACTGCGTCAGTTCCAGGGCAGACTTTTGTGATTTGCGGGTCCATGGAGAGTGCAGATGAGTAGCAGTTCTCTACGTTCAGTACGGATTCAGATGAGTCTTTGATGTCTGATTCTGCGGTGACTGTCACTTTGTATTTTTCATCTTCAAGGTTTTCTGTCGGTATTTTCAGTGTCAGTTCTTTGGTCTGGCCCGCTTCGATTGTCATCTTTTTTTCTGTCAGTTCTCCCATGGTGGTTGAAATGTCGAGCGTGTCTTCGGTCTTGCCGATGTTTTTTATTGTCACTGTGTATTCTGCTGTGGCGCCTTTGCAGACTGTTTTCTCTTTAGGTATCGTTATGACTGCGATGCCTTTGCAGTTCTGGGCGTTGATTGCTACTGTGACTTTTTTTGTTCCTGACCTTGATCTGACGTCAATATTCGCTTTGTATGTACCCATGTCTTCTGGGCTTACTGTGAGTTTTATTTTCTTTTCTTCGCTTGGCTCTATTGTCAATGCGTCTGAGCTTAGTTCACCGAAATCTGTAGTCATTGTATAGGTGTCTTTTTTTGTACCTGTGTTTTTGACTGTCAGTGTGAAATCAGATGTGTCTTTTATGCACATTGTCTTTGATTCTGGTGTGATCATTATGTCCTGTGAATAGCAGCTGACTCCGACTAGCTTGATTGTCTTTGAGTCCTGTGCGCATGATGTTGATAATAATGATTTTACTGTGACATCGACTGATTTCTGACCTTCTGTCACGGGCAATTCAAGGTTGACCTGCTGTGTTTCGCCGCTATTGAGTGTGAGTTTGTCTTTTTCAAGGATGCCTGAGGTTGCGGTTATTGCGAATGTCTCTGTGTTTTTGCCATTGTTTGATATGTCTAATACGAAGGTCTCTTTGTCTCCAACACAGCTTGTTTTTGCTGTTATTTGGCCAAGTTCTACGCGGTAGACTTTTAGAACATCTATGGTGATTGTTTCTGTGTCTTTGGAATTGTCTGATTTAGTGGTGATGCCTAGTGTGTATTCCTTTGCTTCTATGTCGCAAGGGGGTGATATGAGTAACCCGATGGTTTTGCTTTCGCCCGGGGCCAATGTGACTTTAGATGGGTTTGTCATCCATTTTTCGGGGGTTATTGTGTATGTGTCGCTGAGTTCTCCTGTGTTTGTTATTGTTGCGTAAATCATTGTGCTGATTCCTTGGCCCATCTTTATGTAGTTTGTGTCTAGTTCCATGTTGACGCTATAGCTTGCTGCGAGAGCCTGTGGCATGATCATCAACAATATCATTACTGTGTATACTGTTATCATTTTTTTGTTCATATTACATCACCGAGTTTGTTTTTCATTCCTATTTGTTTTTCCTGTTTTTTTCATAGATTAGATGTTCTTTGTTCATCCATTTGACAGTTAATCTTTTAAACCTTACTATTTTGTAGTAACAATTTATTTTGCTTGTGACCTGTATTGCTGGTACATTATTATCTACATTATCACCTGGTCCCAACTGACGTGGTAAGCTTCTTTTCCTTTTGCTTTTTTTGTTATTGAAGGGATACTGTTTCTTGTGCGGGCCATTAGTGAGGATAATGTCTGGTTTTCTTTTCTTTTTGTCTCTGTGACAATGTTTTTGTAATCGTTCTCTTTTTTTACGTGTCCTATGAAGCTGGGGATTATTTTCGGTTCCATCGGCCTTTTCTCTTCTTTTTCATACTGGCTTTTCCTGAAATACAGGAGTATAATCACGATGAGGAAGAGGGCCAATAGGAATATTGTTCCACCAAAAGTCTCTGGGCCTATGAACTCTGTGCCTGATATCTCTTCTTTTGCTTCTTTGTATTCTTCTGTTACGTAGAGTGTCAGGGGTATTTCTTTTATTGTCTCGTTTCCGTTGTAGATTGTGATGTGCCCAGCGTGTTCTCCTTTGGCGTTCAATGGATTGAAGTATATATATAGTGTCTTTGACTGTCCGTTTTCTATTGATTCTGATCTTGGGAGAAAGACCCATTTTTCGTTGAAGTCTGTGGTCATACTGAATACGTTTCTTCTGCCTAGGTTGTTTGTGATTCTGACGCTTAGTATGTTTGATCCGAAGTTGTTTACAATAAGCTCTTTATTGCTTGTCTCTATGTCTACGTATCTGAATGCATCTTTTTGCTCTTCTTTTGTTTTCTGGTTTTCGCTGATTTGTCCTATTTTTGAGTTGAGATTTTCGATTGCTTTTTTGATCTCGTCTTTTATATCTTCTAATCGCGTATTTGTGTTACGGGTGTTTTCTTCTATGCTCTCTTTAATCGTTACGTTAATTGTTTTCATTTCTTTGTCGATGCTGTCGATTTTCATGTCTGTCGCGTTCAGGCGACTTCTGATATTTTCCAGCCTGCTGTCGAGCTCTTTTAACTGATCTGCTTTTACTGTTTCTTCTGTGTCTTTTTCCTGGGTTTGTGTGTCTTCTTTTTCTATGTATATCCTTTCTGTTCCTTCTTTCACTATTATTATTGTGTATGGCTTGTCTTTTTCTACTTCCATTGATATTGCGCCGTCACCTGCTGTTCCTGTCGTGCCTGTTGTTGCTGTCTCTTTTTGCTTTATCAGTATTATCTTGTCATTTCTTGTGCCTGCCAGGTCTGCTGTAATCTTGTGGTATTGGGCTGTCTCGAATCTTACGTAGTCTGTGTAGACGCCGTTTTCCCCGGGCATTATGGTCTTTTCGTAGATGTCGTCTTTGTAGATGTCTATCTTTCTTGTTGTCCCGACGCCATCCTGTTTTGCGTAGCCGGTTATTTTTATCCAGTCACCGACGTATGCCTCTTCTTTCGGGCTTATGGCAAGCGAGAGGGTGTATCCGTATGTCTCGATGAACTGGATGCTTTTTTGTTCGGAGTTCTGGTTGTATGCGATTATCACGATCTCGTATTTGCCGCTTTTTTCGGGGGTGTCTATGTATGTCGTTATTGTCTTCGACTGGCCGCGGATTAGGTAGAATGGTGCGCTGTAGACTGTCTTTGCGTCCAATATGAGTCTTATCTTTACGTTCTCTTCATCTATGTTTCCGCTGTTTTTTACTGTGACTGTTACGGGGATACTTTCTTTTGTGCTTATGGGGGTGTTGTAGTTTATCGATGTTATGTCAAGATCATGGTTTATGTTTCTTTTTTCGAGGAGGCTGAAGCTTTCAGTCTCGCTGTCTGTGTCTTTCAGCCATGAGTCCCTGTATAGCTCTGCCTTGATTTTTGCTGTGTGGGTTCCTTTTTCAAGGTCTTTTGTCGAGTATGAGAATGTATGGTAGAGTGTGGCGCTGTTGTAGTTTCCTGTGTATGTTGTTTCTAGTTTTTGGTCGATGTATAAGTATAGTTTGACTTTGGATGTCTGCGGGGTGTCTGTTGAGAATTTTGTCCTGATGCTTATTGTGTCGCCTGCGTGCGCGTCGGAGGGTGTTATTGTTATGTCCTGTATGTCTATGTTGTATATATTGCTGCCGGTTCGTTCATCATCGAAGTATATGTTCTGGCTGTATGTGTCTGTGTCTTTTAGTGTGCTGCCTTCGTATACTTTTGCTTTTATTTTTATCTCGTGTTTAGTTCCTTCAAGGTCGTCTGTGTCGAAGTAGAATGTGTAGTAGTATGTGCCGGCGTAGCTGTGACTTCTTGTGTATGTCTTTTCAAGGACGTCGTCTACATATAAGTATAGTTTGACGTCGGGGCCGGAGGGGCCTTCTATCCTGTACTGGACTTTTACGTTCAGCGTGTCGCCGATGCTCAGGTCTTCTGGCGTGAATGTCGTGTCTCTTATGGATATGCTGTATGATGCTGCGTGGACGCATGGCAGCGCCAGGGTTATGATGCAGAGAATACCCGCTAATAATATTAATGTTTTTTTTATCATATTGTTGTCACCTTATTGTAGTCCTTATGTTATGACAATATTTATAAACTTATCGGTGGTGACAGTCGTCGATATGTTTTTAGTGTTGTTTTTTCTTATTTTTACTTTTTAAGCTCTGTTTTTTCTTATTTTTTTATAAATGATTTGAATGAACATTCAATTCTATTTTTAATTCTATGTAAACGATTGTTTTTTTGTTTTATGGGGTGTTTGTGGAATAATTCTGGTAAATATGAGTTTTTTAGATGATTGCCTTTGTAAATATTGCTTTTTAATGTCCTCAAAACCTTAAAGATTGCGATTTTAAGGATTTCTGAATCGCTATTCAATTCCTTATTACGCAAGTCTAACTGGTCAACTGTTTCTAAAATCATCCAAATCACTGATTTCGGGGGATAGGTTGATGCCTATTGGTTTTCGGTTCATTTTATATTTTTTAACTCTGTCAACTATAATATAAATATATAAATTGTTTTATTCAATATTGAATTGATGATTAGTTTTGAGTGTGTGAAATGGTTATCAATATTTATTTGTATCGCCTATACATTAGGTAACATCGGCTAAGATGATTATTAGTCCGTGAATCAGTATTTGTCCTATGATGGAGGTTTTATGATGAATGATAGCGCTTTGAGAATGAAGGAACTTCTTGATAAGGGCTGGATCAAATTGTGGATGATTTTTGAGGTGCAGGCTGCTGATAAAGCGGTCTGTGAGGCTGCGCTCAAGAAGCATATCAGGGATATGGGCTCTGAGGAATCTGTTGAAGTGGTTGAGAAGTCGTTTGCGGATATTGATGAGATTGATGTGCCGGAAGGGCTTAAACAGAGGGGCGTGAAGGTCATGTTCACCCAGGTATGCGAGGTCACTATGATGGCTAAGGATTTTGAGGGGATTGTCAATGTGGTGATTAATTATGCTCCTACGGCGGTTGAAATCATGGCTCCTGAGAAGATCACGCTTTCTATGAGGGATGCGCAAAATGCTCTTGTGTCTGTTGCTGATATGATGCATAAGTTCGCCAGGGCTGGCATCGGCGGTATGTTGATCAAGGGCGGTTGATGAGTGCATATGCGATTGAGATATGGATTATTTTTGATGACAGGGCTTTTTCTGGTTTTTCTACTTTCGGGTATGGCGTTTGCTTCGCAGATTGCGGATCATAGGATCATTGTTGACATCGATGATAAATATGTCGCTCATTTTAATGTCATGATGACATTTGTGGAGCTGAATACGCAGGAAATCAATTATCTTGTTTTTGCTCATATTGAGAATCCGCGGGCTACTGATGTGCTGGGCGAGCTTGTGTGCCGGGTCGACAAGCAGACATACGGGACTCAGATCTCGTGTATCCCTAACAGCCAGATGAAGGGGAATTATACTGTGGAGATCAGTTTTGATGCTTATGACCTTGTCAGGATGAGAGGGGGAGCGGAGTCGTTTTCGTACGGCTACAGCATAAAGGACCCGACCAATAAGCTATCGATGAAGATACTTTTGCCTGCGGGGGCTGCTCTTCTTTCTGCTGATAATTTTGATCCGTATTTTCCGGAGGGGGCGCGCATAGGGACTGAATTGGGCAGGAGGGTTTCGCTTGAGTGGGATGTCGTGAAGCCGGAGCTTGGACGGTCTTATAATTTTGAGTCTAATTTTGAGTTTGTCGGGAAGGTGCCGGGAGATGATTCTACTGCTGGTGATTCGCCTGTGAGTGTGAATTACCTTCTGCTGTTTGTTGCCGGGCTTGGCATCATTATTATGGTGCTTGGTATAAGGTGGTGGACTGGAAGGAGAAAGGCGGGGGGGGTCAAGACTGTGTTTTCTGTGCTCAAGGATGATGAGCGCAAGGTTATTGATGTTATTCTCGAGAAAGGGGATAAGTGCAAGCAGAGAGATATTGTTCGCGCTACGGATTATTCCAAGGCCAAAGTATCACGAATCATGAGTGAGCTTGAAGCGAGAGGAATACTTTCCAGAGTCAGGGTTGGCAGGACTAACCGGGTCATCTTGAGTGATAATATGGATCGTAAGCCGGTCAAGTCCAAGCCAGACTGATTATTTTTTTGTCTCTTTTTTTGCTGGTTTTGCAGCTTCCAGTTTTGGCATGCTGATCACTGGCGGGAATTGCAGTATGTCTGAGAGCTGAAGTGCCAATATGCCTACTTTCTTGAATATGTAGTTTATCAGTTCGATATGGGCGTATTCGGGCAAAGATTTGTTTTTGTTCCATAAGGTCATGATTTCTTCTGTCTTGTCTGTCTTGTATACTATTGTGCCTTCGATGTTGATTGAGCCTATTTTTGGCTCTATGTCGCTTTTGAACCTGAAGTCTACGGAAAGCATCTCTATGTCGTTGTCCAGTCCCTGGAGCTTTGATTTCTTTATGCCGGTTATTTCGGGACCTGTGTTTATTTTCATGTTGTTTATTGTTGCGCCCTTTTTTTCGGCGTTTATTTTTCTGTAATTAAGACCTATTATTGGCATTATAAGACCTCCGGTTTATATTTTGTGTTTTTATGTGTTTTGTTTAATGTTTTCTCTAGAATTTTTAAGTTTATATTTGTTTGTTTGATTCACGGAGATTGGGGGTTGTTTGTGGGGTGAAATTGGCTTGATTTTATTGAAATTGTTTATTTGGTTTACTTTTGTTAATTATGCTTTAAAATCTATTTTGGAACAAATCGGGGCTTATTTTTTGCTTAATTATTAAAATGAAGCGGCATGATTTTTGTATGCAAATGCTTCTGAAACTGTTACAAGTCAAGTACTTATATACCGGGAGGCAATATGTGCTAAGTGAGTTCAATGGATGAGTGTGGAGTATATACTATGACATTCTTGTCTGTTGGACAGGGGAGATAATATGAGGATTAATATCCTTGTGTTATTTTCATAAATAAACAGAAAATATAAAAAACAGAAAAATGAGGTGCATAAAATATGCAAATGCAAAGAATAAAAAAAGTCGCATCCGGAGCACTGGGACTCTTCCTAACAGGAGCAACACTTATGGGTCCAGCTTTAGCTGCTGCGGATCTGGGTAACTTCCAGACGATGGCGCCATCCAACACAGTCGTTGTGGTCGGTGCTAGTGCAATAACTGCGGACGTTGTCGGCGGTATCAATATCGGCGCTAAATTAGCACAGTCCGGTATC
>JBDRKP010000059.1:0-9824 GCA_043813875.1 archaeon
AAAGAATTGGAGCAAGTTGGACTGATAAAAAGAAGAGTATTGCCCAAAACAATAGTAAGGATTGAATACATACTGACAGATATTGGATGAGGATTGATAGAAGTCATTGATGCCAGAAAGACATGGAGCATGAAATCAGACATTCAAAAGACATCTAAAGACCATTAAAAGACAGTTAAGACATAGCAAAGATAGAAAGACATGTTATCTAGACAGAATCAAATATCCTATTCACAACCCACAGATTGCTTCTGATTGAACCAAAAGTTTATAAAAACCACCTGCTAGTAACAACTCATGTCATTATATCTGATAGATTACACCACCCATGACGAAGAAGCAACACCATCATACAAACAAGGCGTAGATCGACTGATATACTTGCCAGAATCACTTAAAAAAACAGCAATAGATAACGGATGGATAAAAAAAGGACCAAGGATCATAGAGAAATTAGAAAACTATGACCCAAATGATGAAAGCTCCATCCAGATAAGATTTAAAAGAAACAATGATGACTCAAGAAGCCCATATATAATATACATGGATCAAATTATCTCTCCCACACAGACAAAAGAAAGCAGCATCAAACCAGATTCAATATATAAGTTTCTGGAATTAGACAATTTAAAAATAAACAATCCAAAAAATTATTACACACAAAACCCGCTTAAAATCAAAAAAATATTGGAACAACATTTTGACGTAGACCACCTGATGGCAGCAGCATCTTTATCCGGAACGGATTCCACTTCAAAAGGCAGAAGGCACATAAAAAAGACACCATTCTATGGAACAGCATTAGAGATCATCAAACATCTGCCATTGTTCGGGGAGACAACATATTTGTATTTTGGAAAGAATTACAGCATTGAATCAAAACAGACATACGAACTTACCCCCGAAGCAAATATATTGAGGATGGGATTAGATAAAAGCTACTATAATTGGATAATAAAAACGCATCCTGTTTCTGCCATGAACCAGACATTAAGGAACCATTTCAGCGAAGTAATGCACAATGAGAAAAAAGAGCTTGACAAGATAGAATCCCCTGGAAAAGGAAAATATGATTTTTACGGACACACGCTATACCTCGACATACTCACCCATGAAGAGATTCGCAGATTCCACAAATTGATAAAATCAGATATGTTGCTCAACGACGAACATGCATATGACTCAAAAACATTAGAAGACGACATAATCAAATCATATAGAAAAATTAATGATTACGGGCTCTTCGACATGTTGGCAGAAGAAGATAATCCACGGATAATCTACACGTTTTTATTGCCGGGCATAGAATCCACAAATAACCCCGGCTATTGTTGGTACAACACCAAGAATAAGATTTCCATCAATTACGCCCATACCCCTCAGAGCATGTTTCACGAGATCATAGAATCGATAGCAGGCCAGAAATATTCGATACGTATGGGCACCATATTTGCAAACGCCGCCTCAAATATACTATCCGACGAGGGCGAATGCGGCACAAGACATATATTCAGAAATAACGGCGTTTTCGATTCCTATCCTTCAGACATTGCCGACAGGACCAACTTCAACAGGGCAAAAATGCTTGCACGAAATATTTCCTTGGACATGTTGGACAATTATGTCACATGGCTGTTAGAAGCAACAGAAAACACAGGTCATAATACATTCGAGGATGCGGATCCGTACGATTTCCTTCTCCCCCACAGAGAGGGGAGATTTTTTGCACCTCCTAACGAAATACCGGAAAGTATGACAGTAATCAATCCCATCAAATACCAGACAACAAACCAAATGTAAGACCATCCAATAATTTTATATAACTTGACAGACAATTTTTATATCTTACTAAAGTAATACAAAAACAAAAAACAACAATAAATATATCACTATCAGTGAAACCCATGAAAATAGAGCCAAGCGACACATTGAAATCAATCGGAAGCTATGCCTTCGACGAAGTGGACAGGATGCGCGACAGCCTCACAAAAAAAGGCGTCGACGTCATAGACTTCGGCGTAGGCGACCCCAAAGAGCCGACACCACAGTTCGTAAGAGACGCCGCAAAAAAAGCAGTAGACGACAGGAAAACATCCGGCTACCCGAGAAACAACGGCACACCGGTATTCCTAGAAGCCATCAGGGACTGGACAAAAAGGCAATTCTCAGTAGATCTGGACACAGACACAGAAATCGCATCCAACATCGGCTCAAAGGAAGCCGTATTCAACTTACCGCTCGCATTCATAAACCCGGTAGATGTGGTACTCATACCAAACCCGGGTTACCCACCCTACGAAAGAGGCACCCTCTTCGCAAAAGGAAAACCGGTCTTCATGAACCTCACAGCCGACAACGGCTTCTTCCCGGACCTCGAAAAGATAGACAACAAGACCAGAAAATTAGCAAAAATCATGTGGTTCAACTACCCCAACAGCCCGACAGGCAGGATGGCAACCAAAGAATACACAAAACAATGCATCGACTTCTGCCACGACAACAACATAATACTCGCATCAGACGAGGCATACTCAGACATCTACTTCGACAAAAAGCCCATAAGCCCTCTCCAGTTCACAAAAGAAGGCGTAGTATCCATAAACTCCCTATCCAAAAGAAGCAACATGACCAACTACCGTATCGGCTGGCTTGCAGGCGATGAGAACATAATAGGCCCCTACAAGAAACTCAAAAGCAACATAGACTCAGGCACATGCACGATAATACAGGACGCAGCAACAGCAGCCTTAAGAGACGAGAAGCACGTCGAAGAGATGCGGAAGTGTTACAAAAAAAAGCGCAACATAATGATTGCCGCATTCAAAGACCTCGGCCTGAAAGACTGCACACCGGAGGCGACATTCTACATCTGGCAGAAAGTAAAAGACGGCATGACATCACTGGAATTCGTAAAGAAGCTTCTGGACGAAAAAACAGGCATAGTAGCGACCCCCGGCAACATCCTCGCAAACACAGCAGACGGAATCAACCCCGGTGAAGGCTACGTAAGATTCGCGCTAGTCCCGACAGTAGAGAAAATAAGAGAAGCAGCAGAGCGCTTAAAGAACCTGAAACTAGACTGACCAAACAATATTCTAAATACTATATCCAAAACACTATCTGGAACTGCACGAGAATAACAGCGCAATCCTGCACAACAGCCCCGTATAGGAGAGCGCATCACCCTTTTGTCCGTAAGACTCCAGGTTGTACGCAATCGCCGCCCCGACGACGAAAACCCATAATTGGTATTCTGGTTTATTAATTTCTTGTATTCCCAACAATCTTCAAACTGTGGAATCAGGCAAATAGTGCTCATCCAATCGTTTAGGACCGAAAAGTCCTGTTTTATAATCTAACCAATAAACTGCTGCAAATTGGAATTTATGTGTGTCGATATTTATGCAATAAACAATGCTGAACCGTTTTAGTGACATACTTCTGAGATTGGAGAAACAAACAGACACTTATATCGCAATGCTGCATCAAATATATGGGATTATCAAACGGAGGACAACTAATCTAATGCCCTCGACTCTTAGGTGCTTGTTTTCTTCCTGACAGGTATATTTTTAACAGACTGGCTATATCCCGCCCGTTTTCCGTAGTTGTACCCTCGGGGGTCATAAAACCATAATATTTTAGATACTTCAGTAGTGTAGTATCGTCAGATTTGAGATGCTTAGACAGAATGTTAAAGCATTCTTTCCCAACATCAAGCAAGTTGAATTTTCCAGAGTGAGCTTCAACCATATGCACTCCGTATATGGATAACAGGTAGCTATCATCGACTTTTTTTACCTCGCATCCGTCCGGCAGAGGGCGAAGAGAGGGGGATGATTCACTCTCTTCGAATTGAAACGGGTATAATTTGCTCTCTTCGAATTCTTTGAAAAGCCTTATTTTGTCGGATATTCTTTTTGGCGAAGGAGCCTCTATTTTACGATCGCCGACAGTAAGAGAGCCAATCACCTTATTCCGCTTTTCTTCTGGCATGCCGCCTAATTCGGCTCCATAAATTTCTTCTTCCAGATTTTTGAGCATCATACTGCATGTTTCTGATGGTTTTATGATGCCATCATCTTCCACAATAAAGAGATCTTCACCGATAAATTCATGTAACTTAGCCTTTACTCCTTTTCCACTACTAATTTGATTTATCCAATAAACAATGCTTTCCTTTTCTACAGAATGATCCGCTATTGTTTTGAGCAGAAATAGCTCATGTGTAATACTTGAATATGATTGAGTACATGATCGAGTTACGTCTTCAGTAACTTCTCTTGTTTGCGGCTTAAGTCTGAAAATCTCCATATTTATATCTTCACTGCCATACTTTCGGATTGCCACATAATCGCCGACAAGCGTAAAATCAAAATCCGAATTTCCATATGCCTTACTTATTGATTCTTCAAACATACGCCTCATGGTCCCTAAGTCTTTAAATATCGATATCTATTTAGCCCCCTTCGTCCCGAAACTAAATACTTCTTCGCCTTTTCCAAAGTTATGTGCCCTATACGTTCAATAAATTTCCATGACTCAAAATATGTCCCGTTGGATATCGTTTTCTCAATTCGGGGCACGCAAGCAATAAAAGTTTCGAAGTACACCCCTTCAATTTTCCAATCGCATCAACAGGTGTCATTGTCAAAGGCAATGAACGATTAGAACAAAAAACAAGAACTACTTCCCTTTCCCGATGATCCCTCTGGCAGCAATAATACCCGTCGCAGCAGAAGCCACAATCCCCCTTGACACACCCGCCCCGTCACCAGCGACAAAAAGATTCGGCAGATTCGTCTCCATATTGTTCTTGACATCGAACTTCATCGAATAGAACTTGATCTCAGGAGCATAAAGCAGCGTCCCGTCCTCGGCAACACCGGGAACCACCTTATCAAGCTTCTCAAGTCCCTGTATGATATTCATCACAACCCTGTGCGGCAAAGCCATAGAGATATCCCCTGGCGTAACCGCCTTGAGCGTCGGACTCACATAACTCTTCTTAAGCCTCTCCCACGTAGACCTCTTGCCGCGCCTCAGATCCCGAAGCCTTTGCAAAATCGGCTTCCCGCCGCCAATCGTCGTCGCAAGCTTGGCGATAGAGATACCGTAATCAGTCGTATTCTCGACAGGCTCAGTAAGATTCACAGTAGTAAGAAACGCGAAATTCGTATTATCAGACTTCTTATCCATCATCGAATGCCCGTTGACACCGATATAAGACCCGTAATCCTCCCTCGTCACAAACCCCGAAGGGCACGTACAGAAAGTCCTCACCTTGTCATCATACTTATCAGAATACACATGAAACTTCGGATCCCAGTTCACCTTCGTCACAGGATCCATCACATGATTCGCGACCTCCACACGCACTCCGACATCGATAGGCGCATAAGTCGACTTTATATGAAGCTTATTTGCCTGCTCAGCAAGCCATTCCGCACCGCTCCTGCCCGCCCCGACCATCATGTATTTCGACCTGAAAGTATCCTCACCCTTGCTGTTCCTGACAGTCACAGTGAAATCCTTGGAATTATCGACATCCACAACCTCAGTATTCAGGAGGAACTTCACGCGCCCACTCGACTCAATAAGATTCTTGATCTTTGTGATAATCACAGGCAGCTTATCAGAACCCAGATGCCTCTGCTTGATAGGTATATACCTTATGCCAACCCTCGAGCACTTGGCAAGAAGCTCATCAGTCCCCTTCACGCCGCTCAGTTCGGCATTCGCCCCGCTCTTGAGAAATACGTCATCAATATAATCAATGATCTCCATGGCAGTCTCAGGCGATACAAACTCAGTAAGATCCCCGCCGATACGATACCCGAGATTCAGCTTCCCGTCAGAAAGCCCGCCTGCGCCGCCGACACCAGACATGATATTGCACGGCTTGCACTTGAGGCATCGCCCGACAGAAGTGAGAGGGCACTTCCTGTGCATCGCATCATGCCCCTTATCGATGACAAGGACCTTCATCTTCGACTTTGTGGCTAATTCCAGAGAACAGAAAAGACCCGCGGGTCCCGCGCCGACAATGATCACGTCATAGTTTTCCATCAAAACAACCGTCTATCCATAAAAAGTGAAATATCTCAACAACAGAACTAATATGCGACAATACATATATAAATATTACCCCAACTCACGAAAATCAATCCCCATCTCACTCATAGTGCGCCCCGATATATAAAACCCGATATTCTTAGCCCCCGCCCTTTTCGCTGACACAAGCGCCCCCTTCACCTCACCCGCATCAATATCAGCATCTTTATCCCAGTCAACAACCTGCGCCTTGATGATAGTCTCCTTACTCTCAGTCTCAAGCGAAAGTGCGCTCCTCGTAACATCCCCTACCCACGAAGGCTCCTCGCCGGCCATCACATGATAAGCCATGATCGCCATGTAATCAGAATTGATGGCAAGCGCACGATAATCCTGCCCGAAATCAGGAAGGCACCAGTCCAGAGAGAGAGCGCACTCAGCATAGACATTGACAGCAAGCCTGACATCCGGCCTGACCGCCTTGACCTCATCATTGATCGCCCTGACAATCGCAGTCAGCCACCCTGCCTTCCACTCATGGAAAGAAGGATCATCGACAACATCAGCAGTCAGCTCACGCCCCGTATCATCAAGATACGCCTCCCGGGTAAAATCATCAAAAACCTCATCGCTCCCCCAATACAGGTCATCCTGAAGCAATATCCCGTCAATGTCATAATTCATGGCAATCTCCCTGAAGACATCGGCAATATATTCCCTATGCTGGACGACCGTCGGGCTTATCCTGCGATACCAGCCCGTATCCTCGCTCATTCTGCCATCCACATACGCCTTCATCCTCATATCAGGACTCTCATCATAAACCCAGGGCATATCAAGCGTCGTCATCCACACAAACACAGAAAGGCCGTTATCATGAGAAAGAGAAACAAACTCCGAAAGGATATCCTCCCTCACAGGCGCAATCTTCGAATTCCAGTAGACGCCCACCTCATCGTCATCCGAAAACACCTGCAAAACAACAGTATTCACGCCGCCAGCCACAAGATCAGCTATCACCGCATCAGCACCCTTATTGACGACATCCTGTGCATCAATCTGCACAAAATAGAGCGGACGTCCCTCAAAAGAACCATCATCATCTCCCCCGCCGCCAGCATCCGGGCGCACACCACCAACCTCTAAAGAATCACTAAAATCACCCCTGCCATCATCAACAGCCACCACAGCACCACTATCCTGATGAATATGATCTGCCGCAACAAATAAAAGAACGACAACAGCCAAAAAAATCAATCCCGCAGCAACACAGTATTTCATTGCAGATCCCCCACAGATATATCCTTCATCCTGACAATCCGGGCATCACCCTTCCTCTCCTGATTCTTTGCCCAATCGATGACATCAATCAGCACCTGGACCTTCTTTTGATCAATCCCCGAATCATCGGCAAACATGTGATGATGCATCACAAAACCGCAGAAACCGTATTCATCCAGGTGATGCACGCAGGAATCGATAATCTCGTCAGCAGTAAAATAACGCTCCTCACCCCAATTATAGAAAAAAATAGGGGTAGGCAGATGCAATATCCCGTTCACCCTCTTGAACGCGCGACCTGCCCTGATATCCTCATCGCCGGCAGAAAAGACCCTCATCGTTGGCGTATCCTCAACCGCCCTCACAACATCATCATTATACTCATTATACGGAGGTGCAAACGTCACCGGCACAACACCGGTAACATCCGCCAGTATATCACTCCCCGAAGAGATTCTGCTCATGGCATCATCATAAGAGATATCACCAAACTCGTATTCATCATGATTATACCCATGCAGCGCAAATTCAACCGTAGGATCATCCCTTATACTCCAAAGATAATCAGACAGAGCCCTGTCATCAGACAACATGCCGCCCTCAAGCCGTGTCGGCACAACCGCCATTACATGCGAGACATTCCTGCTCCTGAAGACTTCCGTGATATAGATAGCGCTATCATCAGACCAAAATGCCCCTATGTCATCATCCCGGAAAACAATAAACCTCTTTACCGGCTTTGATGATGAAGACCCGTCACCAATCTCAAGCCCGAAGATGACCCCCGCATGATCAATAGACATACCCATATACCCAAAGATAAAAAAAAGGCCTAAAAGGCCAATCATAAGCAAACCAGCAACATATCTCATAGCCATACATTATATTATACTCAAGGCATTAAATAAATAAGCAAACTTCAACAAAAACAATTATGCATTGAGTATTCGAGCAAATCTTTGATTTGCTGAATCCTAAAAATCACGTGTGATTTTTAAGCATATGGAAAGGCACACTACTCAAATTATCAGTGCCTTTACGATAGGTCATTGACATTAATATCCTTCAGCCGGACGATATCTGCATCACCGCTCTCTTGAAGATTCTTCGCCCAGTCGATGACACCAGAAAGTATCTGCACCTTGGCTGGATCCATATTTCCATTCGAATCAAGGAATATGGTATGATGAAGCACAAGCACGCACACGCCATAACTGTCCATCGCATTCTCACAGGAATCCTTTATCTCTGCCTCAGTACTGAGCCTGCCTTGATCCCACAGATAAAAATCAGTCGTCTGCGGCAGGTGCGATATGCCGGAAACTTCCCTGAACGCAAGCCCGCTCTCAACATCATCATACCCCGAAGAGATAATTGCCATATTCTGATTGCTTAACGCCGTCAACGTATTGCTATTGTAGACATTATACGGAGCCACGAAAGACACAGGCTTGAAACCAAGTACATTATCAAGTATCTTGATGCCTTTCGATATCTTAGACACAGCACTGGAATAGCTGAGAGATTTGAACTCATTGAGCCTATGGTCATAGCCGTGAAGCGCAAACTCTAAGCTAGGATCACCCTTTATACCGGCAAGATAACCGCTTATTATTGGGTCATCAGTCAGAATATCGCCATACTGGTTAGCCGGGATTATCGACAAAACCTGGGGAACCTTCTTCTGCCGAAGCATCTCAGTGATTGCGATTGCGCTCTCATCAGCCCACCAAGCAGCGATATCATCGCTCCGGAACACTATGTACTTCTTCTTCGACTCTGGAGGAGCAACAGCCTTATGCTTCCCGACAGTCTTAAGCTTCACACCCTCGCTTTCCTTGGTCTTCACCCACTCCATGACCTGCCTGAGAACCTCAATCTTTTGAGGGTCTATATTGCCGTTGGCATCCTGGAACGTATAATGAAGCAGAAGAAGATCACATGTCCCAAAATCATTCATCGCGTTCTCGCATGCAGTCTCTATCTCCTGCGGCGTATAAAAACGATTGTTTCCCCAATCATAAAAGTCCGTAGTCGCAGGAATATTCCACAGGCCTGTCGGATACTCCGTAAATCCATGCCCTTTGTCAATGGCATTCCATCCTGCAGAAAAATAGAGGAACCCCTGGTTCTTCGCGGCATTTAGCGCATTTTCATCATAAGCAAAATAAGGCGGTATGAACGTGACTGGCTCGATAAAAAGAGTGTTTTTGAAAATCTCTTTCCCTCTCATAAGTCTTTGTTCAGCATCAGCCTGGCTTAGCCCCTCAAATTCCATGGAAGTATGATACAATCCATGCATCCCTATCTCGATATTAGGGTCATTGTTTATGCTCTTAAGATAATCAACCAGCAATTCCCGCTTAACCTTAAGTTTTGCAAAATATCCACAAAACAAGGACATTTTCTACCCTAATTTGAGAATTAGAGAGGGTGATAATCGCAATGTTAGACTGTATGGTCAATATACTCCTGCTTCATCTCAAAAT
>JBDRKP010000060.1:0-18983 GCA_043813875.1 archaeon
ATTTTGAGATGAAGCAGGAGTATATTGACCATACAGTCTAACATTGCGATTATCACCCTCTCTAATTCTCAAATTAGGGTAGAAAATGTCCTTGTTTTGTGGATATTTTGCAAAACTTAAGGTTAAGCGGGAATTGCTGGTATTTGTATAATTCTCCGATAGGCAACGTCCACCTCTTTTTCTGGCAACATCCTGCATATCGGACAGATTTAATCGTTTCATAATCATGAGTTGATGTTTAGATTTTTAAAGATTGAGAAATATAACAAAAAATGTGATTGAAGCTATAATTGCGATGATTACAGTTTGTAGCGTTCTCTTTAATCATATTGTTAAGTATCACGAGAGATGTGAACTCAACAATAAACGTGCTCTTGTTGTAGAAATAACAGATGTTGCGAATCAATGTGCGTATATGGGTGCTACTGGATTCGCGAATGATCTCAACAAAGTACGTGACCAAATTATTTCTGTTTATCATCTCTGAACAAATTTAAGACATTCTATAATCAAAGCACTGCGAAACCACCTCCGCCACCATCAGCCAATATGCCAAAAAAACAAAAAAATCAACCCAAAAATATAAAAAGCGATACGATACAACAATATCTCTCGACATATTTAGACCGATTATAGACCGATTAATTTCTTAGCACCACAAGAATATGAAAAAAGCAAACACAATCGCCATCACACACATCTTGTCCTGCTAGGCACAGAACAGATCATAAAGTGCATATTATAAACGATGACACAAATGGACATAACAACAAAAAACGAGTTCCGCGTATTGAAATGGCTACAGATAAACATCCTTGCGATAATGGCGGGCATAATCGGCGGCCTTAGCGCAATAGTATTCAAATCCATGATCACCTTCAACCATCATCTGTTCTACGACATCATCCGCCCAAACCTTTCAGCAAACAATCTCATCATAATCATAATCCCCGCAATCGGGGCACTCATCTCCGGCATAATAATAAACAAGTACAGCATAGAATCAAAAGGCCACGGCATTCCGAATGTCATGATGGCGATAGAGATAAACAAAAGCATGATCAGAAAACGCGTTGCATTCATAAAAGCCATAACATCATCAATAACAATCGGCAGCGGCGGGAGCGCAGGAAGCGAAGGTCCTATAGCGCAGATAGGATCATCCATCGGCTCGATGGTAGGGCAGGTATTCAACCTCTCCGAAAGAAAGACCCGCCTCCTCACAGTAGCAGGCCTCTCCGCAGGCATAGCCGCCACCTTCAACGCGCCCTTAGGCGGCGCAATATTCGGCCTTGAACTCCTCCTCTACACATTCAACGTGATAGACATCATGCCGATAATGCTCGCATCAGTTGTCGGCACCGCAGTTACAGCCCAATATTACGGCTACGAGCCGATACTTGGCAAAATACTATTCAGCTTCAACCCCTCAGAGCTCCCTTTATACATGCTCCTCGGACTGGTTGCTGGCATCGGCTCAGTGATATTCATAAAATTCTTCTACTTCCTGGAAGACAGATTCACGACCTTAAAAATGCCTGAAAGCATAAAACCGATGCTCGGAGCACTTGTCACAGGTCTAGTAGGATTCTCTCTCATAGAATACGGCATATACGGCATCGGCTACGAAGGCATAATACAGGCGCTCAACGGCTCCATAACATTTAAATTATTCCTGATCCTTTTCGCTGCAAAAATAATCGCAACCTCATTCACAGTCGGCTCTGGAGGCTCTGGCGGCGTATTTGCGCCATCGCTCTATATCGGCGCAATGCTAGGCGGCGCTTTCGGATACACATTCCACGCAATATTTCCAGGTCTCGTGACGCAGCCGATGGCATACGTACTGCTCGGCATGGGCGCATTCTTCGCATCAGTAGGCAAAGCCCCCCTGACCTGCATAATAATGATCCCGGAGATAAGCGGCGACTGGGCAATGATAGCCCCGCTGATGACAGCAGTCATCATAAGTTACGCAACATCATCCCTCTTCTTAGGCAAATCATCGATATACACAATAAAACTCGAAAGGCTGGGCTTAAAAAGACAGAGCAAGCACTACATCAAAGACTTCCACAAGACAAAAGTGAAAGACATCATGACCGAAGAGAGACTGATAACAGTAAGCCCGGATATGCCTGTCGAAAAAGTATATGAGTTCATAATCCAGCACAAGAAACTAAGATATCCTGTGACCGAAAATGGCAATATATCAGGCATCTTGACATTCCACGATTACAAAAGCCTTGCCAACATAACAAAAGAACTCAAAGTGAGAGACATCATGAAAACAGCAAATATAGTCCCACCCAACCTCACAATCGACGAAGTTTTCGACATATTCTCATCAACAAACATAGGAAGCGTCCTTGTAGCAGAGAATGGCAGATTGATGGGAATAGTCACAAAAACCGACCTACTGAGAGCCTACAAAAACGTAAAGGCAAGCTCAGATGATGAAGACAAATACAAGCTGGAGATGAACTGGATGATTAACGAGCTTGAGAAATACACAAAAATCGAGCTGTCGCGCATGATGAACCTCGAAAAAGAGATCATGGCGAAATTCAAGTCAAAGAAAAACAAAAAACAAAAAGAATCACATTAATCGATAAAAATAGGGTTTTTAGAATTCTCACGATCAAGATTATATTGAACTATAGGTCGATAATGCAACGCATCTTCACACATTTCATCTAATTTCAACGCAAAATCAATAGAGTCCAAAGATTCCTGTGTCTTACCCAAATAATTAAGGATTATTCCTTTCAGGCACCATGTTAGCGGATATGCATCATATAACCCTAATGCTTTATCAACAGCATCAAGAGCAGGTTCGCATTCTCCCTTTTCTAGCAAATAAGTCGCAATAGCAAAGTAAGCTGCATGAAAGTCCGCATTTTTAGGCAATATTTTAATGTATCTCTCTTTTATTTCATTTTCTATGAATCCACCCGTCGATTCCCAATAAATATCCTTTTTTTCATCCTTGTATGACAGAAGAGTATGCGCAGGAGGATGCACTAATACAAAGGAGCAGTTTTTGGATAACCCAAGTTCATCTAGAACAGACATATAAATCATAGAGGAAATATCGCAATCACGGGTTGGTTTTGCGCTAATAAGACCTTCAGAAAGTAGATAAACGCCTTCGCTTTCAAGACGAGTATCACGCCACAAGACATTACCAATAACATATAACGGGATTCTGGACTTTTCTTCGATATCCTCCTTATAATCATCCCAATGAGATTCCACATATCTTATATTTTTTATAGAACCAATAATTATTTTATCAAGTGCATCATAACAAGAGTCTGGAACTTTTTCAACTCCCAGGTACTCTCTTTCAATATCCAGAACACGATGACCAAAATTGCTTGCAGAAACTGTACTGATGCCCCATTCGTTAAGCATAGCTTCAACAGAATTTCCAATATCATATTTGCCTACCAGATAATTGGTTCCCAGTAACCCTAAAGAACCACCAAATATTCCACCTAAAAATGCTCTTCGATTTACATCCCACATAGCACCACAAATATAACAACCAGATAGTAGTATTTATTTATAAACATTTCGCTGAACTTCAATAAAAATGCGATTTTTAAGAGAAAACGCATCGCAAACTATTTATAAATTACAGCAGGAATACACATAGTGATACAATGGCAGACGAAAAAGAAAAAGTGACAATCGCAGAGATCACAAGATTCTGCAAAAGCACAGGCATGGTATTCCAGAACTCCGAGATATACGGCGGATTCGCCGGCTTCTGGGACTACGGCCCCCGCGGCGTCGAGATAAAGAACGCAATCAAACGCGAATGGTGGAAGACATTCGTCCAGCAGCGCGACGACATCGTAGGCATCGACGGCACGACAATCACGCACCCGAAAGTATGGATAGCATCCGGCCACGTAGAATCATTCTCAGACCCATTGCTGGAGTGCGTTAAGTGCAAGCAGCGCACAAGAGCAGACCACCTCATCGAAGACAAACTTAAGATTCAGGTAGACGGCATCAATCTTGACCAGGTAAACGCCCTTGTCAAAAAACACAACCTCAAATGCCCGTATTGCGGCGGCGCACTCCTCGACGCGCGCAAGTTCAACCTCATGTTCAAGACCCACGTCGGTCCCATCGAAAACGACTCAAATGTCGCATACTTAAGGCCGGAAACCGCGCAGGTGATATTTGCTGACTTCAAGCAGGTCGCAGACATATCAAGACTTAAACTACCATTCGGCATAGCGCAGATAGGAAGAGCATACAGGAACGAAATCTCCCCTAGAGACTTCCTCTTCAGGTCAAGAGAATTCGAGCAGATGGAAATCGAATACTTCGTCCACCCCGAAAAACTAAAAGAATGCCCGTACCTCACAAAAGACACCTTAAAACAGAAGATAAGGATATACTCTGCCATAGCTCAGGAACAAGACACAGAAGACGCCGTAATGACACTCAAGGAAGCTATGGACGAAGAGATAATCAAGAGCCCTTGGCTTGCATACTTCTTGAGCGAGCAATACAACTGGTTCACAGCACTCGGCATCTCTGAAAAAAACCTGCGTCTAAGACAGCACAAGGAAGAAGAGTTAGCGCATTACGCAAAAGGATGCTTCGACATAGAATACAGGTTTCCTTTCGGCTGGAAAGAGATCCATGGGATGGCTGACAGATCATCATTCGACCTCACCCAGCACATGGCATACTCCAAAAAAGACCTGAGCATATTTGACGAGGAAGACAAGAAAAAAATAGTCCCGTGCGTCGCAGCAGAACCGTCGCAGGGAGTCGACCGCGCATTCCTCGCATTCATAATCGACGCGTACACGCAAGAGAAAGACAGGTTCCTCCTGAAACTGGACCCACGCCTCGCTCCGCTGAACGTCGCCGTATTCCCGCTCATGAAAAAAGACGGCCTGAAAGAAAAGGCAGAAGAAGTCCACAACATGCTCAAAAAGCACATGATATCATTCTTCGACGCATCAGGATCAGTCGGAAAAAGATACGCAAGGATGGACGAAATTGGATGCCCTTACTGCGTGACAATCGACTACGACAGCCTCAAGAACAACGACGTCACATTGAGGGACCGTGACACGACAAAACAGGCAAGAATACCAATCAAAAACCTGAAAGACACACTGACAAGACTTCTAAGTGGAGAAATAATATTTGAAAAAGCAGGCATACTCAAGGCATCAGATAAATGAGCAAACATCAACAAAAACCAAGATGCATTGAGTATTGGAAAGGCACATCACCCAAATTTCAGTGCCTTTACTACAGATCAATCAACTAGCAATATCTTCTGCATCGCGATTCCCACATTCCAATACTTGAAAAATTCCTGGATATCATTAAGATTTACAGCAGGTATCAGAAGACAACCGCGCCCAAGCTTCTTGCCCTTCAGCTTCTGGAGAATCCCAATCTGGTTTGTCCTGCCTGTAAGCGCATACGAAAACTGCACCTTTTTCACATTAGACTTATCATTAAGCTTATAATACACAATATAAGCCTCTCTCCTGCTGGGCCTGTTAAGAGAATTACGAAGTTTCAGATTGTCAGGCGAACTTTTTTCAGGCTCAAGAAGAGATCCTCTCCGCTTCGCCAACGTCTCGCCAACAGGAGTATCTAATTTCCTCTGGTTTTCACTTAAAACACCCTTCTTCAACAGGTCAAGCTCATCCTTCAATTTCATATCCATATAACAACCTCTCAAGATAAAATTAAATCTGAACTATATATGTTTTTTGCATCATCTCACAATCATATATCTACGTAATCATTCAAACGAGAGCCGGATATCCTTTTGAAGAAACGTTTTGATCTTATCGACAACCGATTCTTTAGGCGGTTCCTGCTCTAACAATTTATAAGCAATATTCCTTATCTGTTTTGAGACAGATGCATGCGGCGAATGGACAACAACCGGCGTCCGGTATGCTATCGCTTCCCTGACCTTTCTGTGATTCCTGATAGTCGCTAAAACAGGCAGCTCCAAAAAAAGCTCAACCTCCTTAGCCGACATCTCATGCTTCTCAGACATCCTCTTGTTTATTATTGTCCCTAAAATCTTCTTGTTTTTCTTCAGAGCAAGTTTCTTGGCGCTGATGGCTCCAAGAACAGCAGTATACTCCGGATTCGTCACCAGGATAACCTCATCCGACGCATCTATCGCAGCCTCCACTTCCTCACTTACCCCGGCTGCAGCATCTATGAGTATGATATCAGAATTCCCAAGCAACCTTGAAATCTGGTTCTTCAGGCCGCCATAATTCGCCTCAATCTCCCCGATACTTGCAGGGATTACCGTAAAGCCCTCCTTATAGCGATACATGGCCTGCGTAATAAACGCATCTTCTTTCAACACATCATTGAGAGACACAGGATTGACAGCAGGCATCCCCAGATGTATTCCAAGATTAGCAGAAGTCACATTTCCGTCAATCACAATGACATTTTTCTCAAGATTGACAAGAGCAGCACCTAGATTAGAGACAAGAGTGGTCTTTCCAACTCCTCCTTTCCCGGAAATAACAGAAATCACTTTAGTCATAGAATGATTCTACCTCAAACAATAATTAATTTTCATACTATATATGCTTTACGGAGAAATCAGAAAACTGCCAAAAGAACCCAATCTACTTAAAAGACGTATGACTATGAGCCGCCTCATAATCACTCAGCCGTCCTACATCCACCCAATAACCGTCAAACGGATAACCGGAAAATCTGCTACCGCTTGCAAGTACCTTCGGTATGACATCATCTGTAAGATTTATCACAGACTGATCCTCATTTTCCGGTATGAACTTGAATATCTCCGGCTCCAGAACAAATATCATGGTTCCTGCAAGATGAACAAAAACCGGCTTTTCTAAAAACTCATTGACACTTGAATCTTCATTGAGCTTATATATCCCGTACTCCAACTTGTTCTCAAGCTTGAACAGCGCAACAGTACCCACGGACTTACTTTTCTTATGGAAATCAATAAACTTAGCCAAATCAAGAGTCGTCAGATTGTCGCCGCCAATCAGAATAAACGTATCATCCAGCACATCCTTGATCAGATTAAGACAACCGGCAGTCCCAAGCGGCTTTTTTTCTTCAATGTATTTTATATTCACACCAAGATCCTTGCCATCATTAAAATAAGTCTTTATTTGATATCCAAGATAACCGATAGTCAGATAAATATCAGTTATGCCATACCTCTTAAGGTAGAGGATTATATGCTCAAGCATAGGTCTCTCATTTATCGGCAACAGCGGCTTAGGGATTGCATAAGTCAAAGGTCGCAGCCTAGTACCTTTTCCGCCTGCAAGAATTACTGCCTTCATAACAAATCATACTTTATATTACTTTATTGTATACTCGAAATCAAACTATAAATAGTTTACTATAACCCAGTAAAATATTTATTGAACACCAGAAAATCTCAAAGATAAATAAGCACAATTACTATCGACAGAAGATACACAACGCCATAAGCAACAACCTGGTTCATTGAAACCTTTAGATTATCCCTGATCCTGTTCTCAATCTTTCGGTCAATCACAGATGAAAACACGTACGTATACAAAAACAACAAGACAAAACGCAATGCACTTCCAAGAAAAGGCCCATAGACCGAAAACGAAATCACAAACAACACGATAAAAATCGTAAGCTTCCTTGTAGTCACTTCAATAAACTCCTTAATCCACTTTAAAATATCCATTTTCATCATACATCCAAAAACTCAATGATACAACCTGATTTATAAGACACACAACATAATTGCTCAAATATTCAAATAATCTGTATCCACCCATATATATATTTAATTAAGAAGCGACAGCCGTCATCATTCAGGAATATCTTCATCTTCACGCCTCCACGCAGGATCCACGATGCACAAAAAAACCAAATCATCATCCCCGACATTCTTTATCCTCTGCCTCGAGTTTGGAGGAATATAGATTGCCTGCCCTGCTCTGACTTCCAACTAATCAACGACACATAAAAAAATATATATCTTACGCGCGACCCGACAGAACAGCAACTTAATTAAACATATCAACCCCTACCTAACACATGAAAGTACTGATGATGGGCTGGGGCTATGAAAACATAATCAGTGGCGGCATGGACGTCCATCTGACACACCTCACAAAAAACCTGTGCAAAGAAGGCATAGAAATCCACCTGTTCCTGCCAAAAGACAACGCACCAAACACCGCCCACCCAAATCTCACCATCCACAAGATAGACATCAATAAATACGATGATTCCACCGACATGACATCACTCATAGAGCGCTACAACAACGCCATCATCAAGAAATCAGAATCACTAGACTTCGACATAATCCACACCCACGATTGGTTCGGCGTCCTGAGCGCAAAAAAACTCGCACAAGAAAGAAACAAACCATGGATCCACACAGTCCACTCCCTGGAATACATGAGATGCGCAAAAGAACATCCAAGCACGACAGAAATAGAAACAATAGAAAAAACAGGCATCAAAGACTCAGACGCAATCATAACAGTAAGCAACCTCATGAAAAAGGAGATATGCCACTCATACGGCACAGAACCCACAAAAGTGAACGTGATTTACAACTACACCTCCGAACTTCCAAAAAACAGCGAAAAAATCAGCAGATTAGACAAAATCAAGAACAACCCTAAAGTGCTATGCGTATCCCGCCTGACATTCCAGAAAGGGATAGAGCACATAATCCATGCATCAAAAACCATAC
The DNA here is from genome assembly GCA_043813875.1 of archaeon. GTDB lineage: Archaea > EX4484-52 > EX4484-52 > EX4484-52 > B79-G9 > B79-G9. The sequence goes on from JBDRKP010000060.1 coordinate 8,762, forward strand.
TGAAAACCGTCCCAGACTGCAGATTCATAATCATCGGCGACGGCCATCTCAAAAACAGCCTCATTGAATTCACAAAAATTCTCGACGTAAAAGATTCCTTTATCTTCTGCGGATTTATCCCTCAAAAAGAACTCTCATACTACTTCAAAAACGCAGATGTATTTGTCATGCCATCCATCTGGGAACCATTCGGCATAACATGCCTCGATGCAATCGAGTTCAACATCCCGGTCATATTATCAGAAAACGTAGGCGCAAAAGAACTATTCAAAGACTGCGTCCTCACGCACAAGACAAGATCAACAAAAGACCTCGCCAAAAAGACCCTGAAACTCCTCAAAGACAAAAGCTACTCAGACGAGCAGAAAAACAAAGCAAAAAAGAAACTAAAAAGCATCGACAACTGGAACACAATCGCAAAAAAAACAATCTGCGTCTACTTATCAGCTTGACTGCGTTATGCTTATAAGAGGCTTGTTTCCTGACAACCGCTCATAACGTATCAAAAGATTATAATTGCCAGCCCCCAGCCGCTCCTTTCCGGAAATGATGATATTGTCATAAATCACCTTTATCACAACATTTTTAAGCGTCTTCAGGTCAAACCCGAAACTCGGGCTATAAAACTTCTCAAAAGAATTATCCTTCAAATATCCGACACGCGACTCGAATGTATCCCTCGTTCCCTTCGTAAAAAGAACATAGAATTCATTGCCCGGCGAATCCTGCGTCAGTTTCGTATACCCTCCCTCCACCTTCGCACTCTTTGTAACCCCTCGCGAAACAATACCGGCAACAATGCCATTATTGTCCGAGATGATATAATCACCACGCGAATACTCATTACCAAGAGACTGAACTCCCACAGTGACCTCATAGGAATATACAGGAACAATCATTAAAAAAAACATCAGGGCAAAAGCCATTAGCAATCTCATAGAACATAGTTTATCCGAACTAATATTTAAGTCTTTTTTCTCTTTTTTTCATTACATATTAAACCATTTTATGATTTTTCATTAGTATAAAACCAAATGCAACTAATGAAAAAGCTTGAAATACCCAAATTTCACCTATATTTCATGATTTTTCATCAATCTCAAAATCCCTTAAATTCATCAATCCCAGAAACTTAGTCCGGGCAGATTTTATTGTACCGGTAACACCCAGCACATACATGATGACATTAACACCCTCGATCTGCCTGATCGAAGCAAGGACAGCTCTCACCTCCTCCACAGAATTATGTGTAGTCCGGACGATGCCCTTCTTCCTTGATTTATCAAAAAACGTAGACGGAACCCACATCTTGAATTTAGATGTCCCCACATCACCGAACAATTGCAGCGATGTATTCCAGACTGCATTGACCAGATTCTCAAACGCGATATCTTCCTTTGATATTATCTCAAATACGATATACCTTTGATTATCCCTCAAGGTTGGAGGCAATGGATTTAATCTCATTAATTTCACCCGGCGATATTACCCCGATTTTAAATTACCACTCTTTATCTCTGCGACCCTTTTTATTATATGTGAAGGAATATCAGACACGGTCTTCACCGCTTTTTCCCTGTCAAGACCGCATATATACGCAAGCGACGCAAGTTCCCTGCCAGCCCTCATATCCCACACACTTTCTGCCCCGCTGGCGACAACTACATGAGTATCATACTTCTCTGCAAGCATAACATTATTGCGCATGTGATTAAGCACATAAGAGCGTATTTTCCTGTAAGAATGAAGATAATCGTGGAAATTCAGCTCGATAGCAACATTATTCTCTGCCGCAAGTTTCATCATGACATGGTCCATGCCAGAATCCTTTCTCCTTTGCTCTGGATGAGTAAGCAAATCCACCCGGGGATTCTCAACTGCACTACGGTTGATCTCAATGTCCCCGCCATGTACCGCAAGTATATCCACATTATCCCTGAAGCGGTTTATCATCTTATGAAGTTCCTGGGCATTTTTCGCCATTATCTCAACGCCGACCAATACATTTACATTTGTTTTTAACGACCCTACATCGTCCTTTATTGACTGAAGAGTCTTCAGGCTATCGATTCTGTCAAGTATGACAATCGTATCAAAACCCAGTCGCTCTGCATACGTTACTACTTCCGGAACTGTATTCACGCCGCACGAATATTTAGTTGTCACATGCATGTCATAGTACTTTCTAAGCATGATTCTAATTAGGGATTTAGTTTTTATAAGGTTTAAAAGACCAAAGACCCATAAAAAATATAAAAAGGGCAAAGACCAAATATACATACGATTGGGATATAAAATGGAAAGACTAAAAACCGGGATTATAGGTCTGGATGAAAAAACAGAAGGCGGCTTCGTAAAAGGCTCAATTATCCTGGTCGTAGGCAAGACCGGTACAGGAAAGACCCAGTTTTGTTCTTCATTCATATATGCTGGAGCCATAGAGAAGGAGTCCGGGCTATACATAACAACAGAAGAAAGAGTAGAAGACATAAAAGAAGACATAAATTCCATGTTCAACTGGGACTTCACAGAACTTGAGCAAAAAGGTCTCGTAAAATTTCTTTCAATAAAAGCGATTTACCCGGAAAGGCCGCTTGGCGAGGAGACACAGCGGATTACAAAATCCTACCTCATAAGCATTAGAAGCCAGATAGCAGAAGCCATAAAAGAGGTAAAGGCACAAAGAGTCGTCCTGGATTCAGTATCAATACTCGAGATGTTCATGCAGGACAGGTACATGGCAAGAGTTATGCTTTTCGGGTTAGTGGAATATTTCAAAGCACTACAGGTGACCGTAGTGGTAAGCGGCGAGATACCCGAGACAAGTCAGGGATTGACCGGCAGCGGCATAATCGAATATCTTGTGGACGGTGTGATCAAGCTTGATTTCGTACCGGTATCAGAAGAATTCAAAAGGACTCTGACCATAAGAAAGATGAGACGGACAGACCATTCTACGCTTATACACCCGTTTGAGATCACACCAAACGGCCTGCATCTTGTGAAGATATGAACATTTAAAGGGGGCATTAATATGAAAAATATGATAGGAATTATTTTAGCGGCGTTTATTGTATTCATTTTTATAGGATTTTCAGGGACTGGTTTTGCGCAGGAAGCTTGCCCTGTAATCTCCTGCACAGACGCAGACGGCGACGGATACACACTAGATGCAACATGCAATATCGACACAGCCTGTACATCCTGCAAATGCGACGACTGCGATGACATTACCTTCGAAATAAATCCCGGTGTCGAAGAAGTATGCGGCACGGGTTTGGATATGAACTGCAATGAATTAATAGATTGCCAAGACCTCGACTGCTGCAGCAACAGTTTCTGCCCTGAAGGAGCGCCCAACTGGTACTTCGACAACGACCAAGATGGCTACACAATATGTGAAGGCGACTGCGACGACATTACCTTCGAAATAAATCCCGGTGTCGAAGAAGTATGCGGTTCGGGTTTGGATATGAACTGCAATGGATTATACGATTGCTACGACTCTGACTGCTGCACAGATAACACAAGATGCCTAAATGAAGACCCTGATTGGTGGTTTGATGCCGACCACGACGGTTACAAAACATGTCAAAACGACTGCAATGACAACAACGCCGCAATAAATCCTAGCGCAACAGAAACATGCGATGATATCGTAGACAATGACTGCGACGGAACAACAGACTGCTCAGACACCGATTGCGCAACCGATCCTGCATGCAGCACCCAGACATGCACACCTAAAGGAGACAAATGCGAAGAGTCAGAAGATTGCTGCAACGAGCTTAAATGCAAAATACAGGAAGACTCAAAAAGAATAAAAGACCAGGAACCACAAAAAATATGCTGTCAAAAAGACGAATGCTCATCGATAAACGGATGCATAGCCGAAAACACATGCACCACAACCAACCACAAGAAGGTATGCGCTCACGGCACATGGATACCGACAACAAAAGCAGAACAGAACTGTAATGACAACATCGACAATGACTGCGACGCAAAAATAGACTGCACCGACGAAGACTGTAAAAACAGGCCTGTATGCGGAACATGCGCAACAGACGATGACTGCAAAGAAAACGAGGCATGTAAAAATGATAAATGCATAAGAGTACAATGCAAAAAAGGCGAACATTTTGATAATCACAAGTGCAAGAAACTGGAATGTTACAAAAAAAATGACTGCGAATCAGACGAATTATGCTGCAATCACAAATGCATAGATAGACCTAAGGACCAGAAAGAAAGTAAAAAATACATCAAAGAAAATGCCGAAAGACTGATGGATGAAGCAGCAGAAAACATTGTGAACAAAAAATTCCAAAAAATAGAACCGCATAAAATAATAAGCCAGGTAATAAAGCTCAGAGATGCGAAAGTCGCCTACTTCAACGACGAATACGAAAAATCAGAAGCCTTTGCAACCGAAATCATAACAGGCAATGAAGAGCCAAAAGAAACCGCCGTAGGAATGAAAGGTTTCTTAAATAAGATAAAATCGTTTTTCGTGCGCTAAAAACCAATAAACAACACCAGACACAGATAGAGTCATTCTATAATGACTCTATCGATATCGACTACTAAAACAAAACCAGAAGACGTAACATAGACACGTCTAATTCTATTAGGATTTGTGATTTGCTAGTCGAAGCCATAAAAAATCAAAACCACATAGAATTTACAACCAAGTAACAATAAATTTAAAAATACACCCCCACAAAAGTGACATATAAATAAGATAGACGAACCATCAGCGATCACTATGAAAAACAAAAAAAGTATCCTTTTGACATTAATCACAGGTATTATTTTTATTTCATTAATAAATTCTGTTTCTGCGCAAATATGCATCAAGCCACCCTGCGACTGCGACGGAGACGGCTATAACACCACTGAATGCGGCGGCAACGACTGCGATGACATTACCTTCGAAATAAATCCCGGTGTCGAAGAAGTATGCGGCTCGGGTTTGGATATGAACTGCGATGGCTTATACGATTGCTACGACCCTCAATGTTGTGACCAAACATCACTCTGTTCTGCATCACCATCTCCACTTTGGATTGACAAAGATGGAGATAGTTATGCTATATGTGAAGGCGACTGCGATGACATTACCTTCGAAATAAATCCCGGTGTCGAAGAAGTATGCGGTTCGGGTTTGGATATGAACTGCAATGGATTATACGATTGCTACGACTCTGACTGCTGCACAGATAACACCAGATGCCCAAACGAATACCCTTACTGGTGGTTTGACGCCGACCACGACGGTTTTAAAACATGCCAAAACGACTGCAACGACAACGATGCATCAATAAATCCAAACGCAGCGGAAATATGCGACTTAATAGACAATAACTGTGACGGACTTGACGGCTTCAACAACGACGGCGACAGTTATACAACGTGTTATGGAGACTGCAACGATACAAATCAATTCATAAATCCAAGTGTAAATGAATCCGAAAATAACGGTTGCATTGATGGCGTAGACAATAACTGTGATGAAATGATTGATTGCGAAGATTCAGATTGTTTCGGCACTCCATCATGTGAGGGAATACCCGAGTATCCGTTAGGATTCATTATACCAATTATGATAACAATATACCTCGCATATAAACGAAAATACATCTTCTAAAAAAGAAAGCAAAAATAGGCTAAAAAGCAATATCCCACTATAGTGATATATATAAATCATAATACCCAAATAATCATCCATGTCGAAAGCAGTTTTTAAAAAAAAATGGATAATTATACTCGCGACAATAATATTTCTTTTTCCGATAGAAGAAACAAATAGTATTGAATGCGATTCATGCGCCTTGTGTGACCAATATGCAGATACATACGATTTTGTGGAACTTAATCAAAGCATATCTAATTTTACCGCCACATGTATAGACATTGCCAAAGACAATACAACAATAGACTGTAAAGGATTTAACATAAGTGGAAGTGGAGTTTCTGGATCATATGGTATAAAAATAAATCGAAATAATATCACCATCAAAAATTGCACCATTGAATATTTTTTCTATGGTGCATATCTATTGGTTGCACAAAACGGCACACTAACAGACAATGTAATCAAGTCGAATACGCAGCGTGGAATACACTTAACAGGAAACTCCATTTATAACAACTTGACAAAAAATATTATTTTAAACAATACCTACGGTATTTATATTCAAGGCTCCAACAGCAATAAAATGACTACCAATAATATAACAAAGAGCACCTATGGAATAACAATAGTAACATCAAACAACAACACAATTTACAACAACAAAATAAAAAACAACACAGGATACGAGATAAATGTAACTGGCGAGAACAACAACATATCCAACAATTACTTCAAAAATGACGTGCTTCCTGACACGAATTATCCACCTACCACAATATTCGAAAACAACATCTTCGCAGACTGGACCGCAGGCCCGCTCACCAACTATCTTTCAGATTTCGCCACCATCACAGAAGCCGTCACTGCTGCCTCTGCAGACGACGTAATTTACGTCTTCAAAAGACAATCATCAGAATCATACAACGAATGCCTTGACATAACAAAAACAGATCTGACAATAAACGGCGAGGAAAGAGACGCCACACGGATCAACTGCACAACAGGAACCGCCACAAACATAACATCAGACAGCGTCAGTTTCAGCAACTTCACATTCGAATCATACGACAGTGACTATCCTGTAATCAACCTCAGCGCAAATAACGCCTACATCTCAAACATAACAATCACAGACCAGAAAAACGGCATCCAAATCCAAAACTCAGACAACAACATCCTCGAACACCTCGACATAAACAACACGAAACACGCCATAAACATCACAAATTCAGACAACACAACGATAAAACAAAGCGCATTCATCAACACAAGCATGGGTGCCATAGACTCGACAGGCATCAGCATCCAGAACAACACATTCACAACCTTGGAAGCCTCAGACGACACCGCCACAATATTTGAGAACACAAACGACTCAATAATAGAGAACAACACATACGAAAACACAAGCATCTCAATATCCATTGACTCAAGCAGAAACACAAACATAACAGGCAATATACTCAAAGGAAAAATAATCATCTCCATGACACCGATCATGATAACCAACAGCACCCAATCAGTCATATACCAGAACCTCTTAACCGGATTTGAATGGGGAATCACTTTAGAGAACTCAGACGCGATAACGATTGACCAGAACACCATAAACGACATCACATCATCTTCCAGTTCAGCTATCCAAGTCACAAGAACAAACAACACGAATATAACCAACAACACACTAAACATATCCGAAATCGCGATATCAATCAGAGGAGGAGATTCAAACACAATCTACAACAACACCATAACAGGCGCATCCAACACATCAATAATGCTCAACCCGGATTATTCTGCACCGCTCACCCTATTGCGCAACAACACAATAGAAAAAAACACAATAGAAGACACAGGCACAGCAATCTCATTAAACAGGACCTACGGCACAAAAGTCACGCAAAACACAATAAAAAACACAACATCCCCCTCATCACTTTACATAACGAACTCAAGCCATGACAACATAACATACAACACACTAGAGCAGGGGACGAACGCAATCGAATTTAGAAGCGCAGGCAACGGACTCATACAGGGAAACACCATCATCAACTACACAACCCATGCCATAAACTACGACTACGACCCGTCAAGCCAGATATACAACTACGAAAACACAATCAGAGACAACATAATAACAGGCGGAACTGATGCCATATACATCAAAAGATTCAATAACAGCACCATCACAAACAACACAATAACCGGAACGACAAACAAGGGCATATATACAACAGACACAAATTACACCAACATAACAGAAAACACCATAACATACTCATTTTCAGGCATAGAATTATTCATGAACACAGAAAACACCATCCTAGACAAGAACACGATAAGCCATATCAACAACAAAGGCATAACATCAGACAGCGTAGGAAACACAGACATCACAATCTCAAGAAACCACATAGAAAACGCCACATACGGCCTATACCTCAGCGACACGATCAAGCTGATAATAACCGAAAATATCATTGAAAACTCAACAGAAATAAACCAACGCGGAGCATATATATTCAACATAGCAAACGCCTCAATAAAAAACAACACATTCTCTTATCTTAACTACTCCGGGAATTACGGCATATATCTCATGAACACAAACACGAGCAACATAACAGGAAACAGATTCCAGCAAGACACAACTGGCCTCTATATAACCGGGAGCGAATACAACAACATAACAGAAAACATATTCACAGGCAACATCATCAAAGGCATAGAACTGACATACCAGAACAACAGCCTCTGGATGAACAATTTCAGCGATTCAAGCAACGACTTCGGAACTCCCGAAGATAATGAATACTGCATAATGGGACTTGATAACCACTATAGCAGCCCCGCCTACGACAGCAACTGGTCATACACATGCCCCCGCAACTTTGAAAACTCCCTCAACGACACAGTAATCTATGTGAACGACACAATCGAATTCATGACAAACACATCCGTGGGCGAAAGCAACATCACAACACTCAACATAACAATAAACAACACAAACCACACAATGACACTAAAAAGTGGAAACAACATAAAGGGCATCTGGACATACGAATTCAGCGACACGTTCCTGCCCGGAACATACAACGCGACCCTCATCTACTACTACGAAGCAGACGACGACGAAGGAGCAGAAAATATCTCTTTGCAATATAAATCCTTCGAAGTGACAGAACTGAACCTGTCCACACAGATCTATTCATCCAACAGGACAGAACCAGCATGGGCCATAGCCACAGTCACAAACAACGCGACACAGATAGAATATGTGATATCAGAACTATACTGGAACGATACACTGATAGGATCCGCAAACCAGACAGAATACACAAAATATGGCAATAACTGGACATACAACCTGCAGCTGAACAACACAAACCGCTCAGGCGCATACATCATAAACACCACCATCGCAGCCGGCCAGACTAGGACAGTGACAGACACATTCATAATCAGCTACGGAACCGCCGCAATCAACATAGATACAATGCCAAATATACTGGCCTACAACATGACCACGCCCCAGAACTACACCATAACAGCAGAAAACGGCGACCTGAATAACATAACAATAACATTCCAATCAAATGATACATCCGCAGTAGAAATAACCCCTGCATCATGGCACATAGACTACATGAATGCATCCGACATGACACAATTACAAATAAGCATAACACCAAACAAGACCGGAACATACCGCATAACAATCAACTCAACACCAGAAAACGGCACCTACGACACAAAGACAAAAGACATCCAAGTAAGAAAAATAAACATGACAGCAGACACATATCCAAAAACAGCAAACGTCACACAATACATAACCCTGGCCGCATACATCCAGAACAACGCCACAGAGATCACAGGCGTCAACGCAGCGATATACTGGAACGGCACGCTTCAGGATACATTGTCCCTCAACCAATCGGGTACAATATCAGGAGACGGCGATGACAATACATACAGATACAACAAAACAGCCAACATAACACAAAGATCAGGCAACTATACCATCAACTTCATAGCCACCGCTACAAACAACGCAACAGCCACCGAATACTACTACATCAGCTACGGCACGATAAACATAACAATATCCCCGTCACCTTCAGAGATGAACACAAACACCACAAAGATACAATATGTAAACATAACAGCAGTCAACGGCGACCTGAAAAACATCACAGCAACAATCACGATAGACAACACATCAATACTCAACATATCTTCCGGAGAAACCACAACAAAAAGCTACTGGTACCTCAACTCGACCCACACATGGAACCTAAGCTGGCAGCTGAACGCAACAAGCACCACAAACACCACCATAAACATAACAGCAGAAGCACACAATACGACTACAACCTCAAGGCAAAAAACAATCACCATAAAAGAACTCACATTGAACGCATCCCTCACTCCGGCAACAATAAACATAACCGGAAACACCGTAGAGATTTACGCAAACATCTCAGGCAATATAACAAAAATAGAATACGTGACAGCAAACGTGACATGGAACGCAACCTCAAAACAGAACATAACACTTGAATTCCACCACTACTATCC
>JBDRKP010000061.1:0-26992 GCA_043813875.1 archaeon
CTTGTTTTTCAAAATAAGCAAGTTTTCAATTTCGCAAATAAACTTGCGAAATGCTCGGGAGCTTGCCACAAAGTGGCAAAGATATGGGAATTCAACATTTTTTGAGCTAGCTCAAAAAGCTTGGCATGATTAATGCCATGAGTCATCAAAAGTTGTTGAATTCACTATATATAGGTGTCCAACATATTGGAAGCTTTATATAGATAAGTGTCCAATATATTGGTATGTCATTCGAAGCCCTGATGGAATGGAACCCCTGGTGGGCGCTAAAGAACGTGCCGGACGCCCTTAAAGGAAAAGAGCGCGAAACCACAAAAAAGATAGAAGAATTCCTCAATCTACGCCACATAAAGATAATTGCAGGAATTCGGCGCAGCGGGAAGTCCACAATACTGTACCAGATAATAAGCAGGCTGATAGAGACAGGAACAGACCCGAAATCAATACTCTACATAAATTTCGAAGACGAAAGCCTGATGACCCTTGATTTTGACAAAATAATAGAGATATACATACAGAAACTAAAAACAGACACAAAAGACACATACCTCTTCCTTGACGAGATACAGAACAGGCCAAGATGGGAATTCTGGGTCAAAACCAATTACGATCAGAGGAAATTCAGGCAGATATTTGCCTCCGGCTCCTCGTCGCTTCTCTTGTCATCAGATTACGCAACACTGCTGACCGGAAGAGAGCTGACATTCACCGTATATCCCTTATCATTCAGGGAATTCCTGAGATTCAAAAACCTTGACACAGAGCTGATATCAAAAGAAAAAAAAGCAGAGATAAAAGGTTATCTGGACGAATACATAAGATACGGGGGATTTCCGGAGATTTCGCTTGAACCTTTGAAAAAGCACGAGATACTCACAGAATACTATTCAGCGATACTTGAAAAAGACATAATTTACCGCTACAAGCTTGAAGCAGACAAAGTCAGGAATCTTTCAAGATACCTCCTCGGCAACATATCAAACACCCACAGCTACAGGTCACTTGGAGGAGTTGCAAACTTGTCTCCCACCACAGTATCAACCTATCTTGCCTGTATTGAAAATTCGTTCCTAATATTCCAGGTCAATGCGCACTCATACAAAATAAAAGAGCAGCTCCAGTACCCGCGAAAAATATACTGCATTGACACAGGCCTCAGGAACGCGGTATCATTCCGGTTCGCAGAAGACACGGGACGATTGATGGAAAACATTGTTTTGATTGAACTGAAAAGAATGAACAAAGAGACATATTACTGGAAAGACAGCGAAAATGAAGTAGATTTCCTGATAAAAGACAACCTGAAGCCAAAAGAGCTCATACAGGTCTGCCACGACATATCTGACGAGAAGACCAGGAAGCGGGAGATAAAAGCACTGGTGAGATGCGCAAAGGAATTCTCCTTAAAAGAAGGACTGATAATAACATCAGATCACGAAGAAGAAACAACCATAGATAGCATACGTATAAAAATAGTGCCTATGTGGCAATGGCTCCTGCAGAATAAAATCTAATCTCTCAGCACCCCTTCTTATCCTTCTTCCTGATCTCCCCGATAGACTTCAGCGTATCATCCTTCATCGGGATAAGATACTCGCCGGTGATGCAGGCAGTACACAGGTGATCGATTCCGATCGCCTTCTTCAGGCCATCCACTGTCTGGTACGTAAGACTATCAGCCTTCAGGATCTCATCAATCTCCTCAATCGTATGATTATAAGCGATAAGCTCCTCGTAAGTCGGCATATCGATCCCGTAGATACACGGGTTGATAACCGGCGGACAGGATGAAAGGAGATGCACCTCAACCGCCCCGGCATTCCGAAGCAGCTCAACCAGCTTCCTTGAAGTCGTCCCGCGCACGATACTGTCATCTACAAGAGCGATCTTCTTGCCCTTGATCTCAGAAGAGATCGGATTGATCTTAAGGCGCATGGCATTGACCCTCTCAGCCTGGGTAGACATGATAAACGTACGCCCTATATACCTGTTCTTGATAAGCCCCTCCCTATATTTCACACCAATATTGTTCGCAAAAGCAAGCGCCGCAGTCCGCGACGTATCAGGAGCCGCAATGACAGTATCAATATCCTTCTTCGACCATTGTTCAGCAAGCTCGCGTCCGAGCGCAAGCCGTGCCTCATAGACACTCTCATGATCAAGGACAGAATCAGGCCTTGCAAAATACACATATTCAAACATGCAATGCCCCTTCTTCTTCACCTTCTGAAGGATGCGCCGCGTGACATTCATATCCATATCGACAAGAATAGCCTCACCGGAACTGACATCGCATATAACCTTATGATTCAGGACATCAATCGCCACACTCTCCGAAGCGAAAATATAGCTATCAGGGGAGCCATCCATGCTCTTGCCGAACACAAGCGGCCTGATGCCATAAGGATCGCGGATAGCAAGCAGCCCCACACCCTCGATCATGACGACAAGCGAATAGCTGCCAGAAACCCTTTTCATCATGCATTCAGTAGCCGTAAATACATGTTCTGCAGTAATTTTCCCGCGCCCTGAGACCTTCTTCAGCTCAAGCTTAAAGACACCAAGAATAGCCTCAAGATCAGAATTAGAATAGATACTGATATTATTATCCCACAGGTAATCAACAAGCTCAGGCGTATTTATAGTATTCCCGTTGCTCGCCATAGCGATATTCACAGGAATCTTCACCTCAAACGGCTGGCAGTTCTTACCGGTATTCGTCCCGGCCGTCGTATACCTTACATGCCCTATGCCGATATTCCCCTTGAGCTCAGCAATATCCATCGCGCTAAAAACATCACTGACAAGCCCGACATCCTTCTTGAGGCGCATCTTCTTGCCGTCATGCACGGTTATCCCGCACGCATCCTGCCCCCTGTGCTGAAGGGAAAGAAGGCCCGCATAAATATCAGGAGCAACATCCTTCGAACCGATAATACCTATAATCCCACACATCAGAATCGCCTCTTTATATGATCAAGAACAGATGAAAATACAGCAACCCCGGGCCCGTCTTCACTGCGTGTTTCCCCGCCATACCATCTCTGGAGCGTATACTTGCTAATAACTCTCTCAGGATGCGGCATCATGCCAAACACATTGCCCTCCGGATTAGAGATACCTGCGATATTGAAGAGCGAGCCGTTCGGATTCCACGGATAATCCTCATTGAAATTGCCCTCATCATCAACATACCGGAACACAATCTGGTCATTCGCCACAAGCTCGCGAAGTATCTCATCCTTCTGCTCAAGCGGCAGCGTGAAATTACCCTCGCCATGCGCAACAGGCATCTCAAGAACCGCCCCTTTAGGTATATTTTTCGTCCATGCGCACTTGCCCTTTGAGACATGCTTCAAAAGAACATGCCTGCACTCGAAATGCGAAGACGCATTCTGCCGCAGCACCGCATCAGGATAATCAGGGACAATCTCCTTCCCTCCAGGCAGCAGCCCAAGCTCGACAATCACCTGGAACCCATTGCATATCCCGCCGACCGGATAACCCTCCCTGACGAACCGGACAATATCATCCTTGAGTCCCGCCTTAAGCCTCGCCGCCCAGATAGCCCCTGCGCGCACATAATCCCCTGCAGAAAACCCGCCAGGAAAGACGATGCACTGGTAATCATCAATCTTCCTCTTCATATCATGAGTTATATCCTTCTTCAGGAACTGGTTTATATGGACGATCTCAGGCCGGGCACCAAGCATTGAGAACGCATCAGAAGTAGCGGCTTCATTATTCGTGCCCTCCATCACCATCACAGCAACCTTGATATCGTTTACCTTCATTCAAAACACCATTACCCGACAATCTTTCTTATGCCTTCATCCCACGCCCTGCACACGGCAACTGAATCAGCATCAATCAGCTTCTTTTTGCCATCAGACACGACAAGCTTCCCGTCACCCGTCACCTTCCCGATAAAGTAGAAAGGCACATCATTCTGTTTCATGGTCTTCAGAAAAGCATCTGCATCCGCTACCTCGGCAACGAAACGCGTATTAGACTCTGAAAACAGCTTGAAATCGCTCCTCAACTTCCCCATAGCGGAAATATCAGCTGAAGCTCCAAGCCCGCCCGACCCGATAATCATCTCTGCAAGCGCCACCGCAATCCCCCCGTCAGAGACATCATGGCACGCGACAACCGCTCCCGACTCGATTGAAGAAACAACCGATTCGCACGACCTTTTCAGGAGATCAACATCAACGCGCGGCACGACCCCGCCGCTCACGCCGGAAAGCCGGCAATATTCAGACCCGCCAAGCTCTTTTTTCGTCTCGCCCACGACATACAGCCGGTTGCCGTCCTTCTTGAGCTCCACAGTACATGTCTTACGTATATCATCAACCATCCCTATGCCAAAAATCGTAGGCGTCGGCAGGATCGACCCCTCGACACCCTCGTTATACAAAGAGACATTGCCTGACACAAAAGGAACACCAATACCCTTTGCCACAAAGCCGAGCCCCCGCACGCTTTCATGAAAGACCCCCATGCGGTCCGCCTTTTCCGGGTTCCCGAAATTCAGGTTGTCGGCAAACGAATGCGCCCTCGCCCCGACAGCCGCAAGATTCCTGCATGCCTCATCCATGGCCGAAGCGCTCCCCCAGTAAGGATTCATCCCGACCATCCTCGGATTCACGTCACATGTCACCGCAAGCCCGCGATAAGAATTGCTAAGCGGCCTGAGCACAGCAGCATCGCCATGCGTCGTCCTGTTGATCTTCCCGACAAGAGGCTTCACCACAGTGGACGCCATGATCTCATGGTCATAGACCCTGACAATATCCTCCCTGCTCGCTATATTAAGGCTCGAAAGAAGATCAAGAAGCATCTTATTATAATCCCTGGGCTCTGCCACATCCGGCTCGCTCTCATCGATCTTCGGGAGCTTCATAGGCCGGTCATAGAGCGGCGCCTCGACAAGGAAATCGATATCCATATCAAATATCTTCTCGCCATTGCAGTCAATGGCCAGATTCCTGCTCTTCGTGACCTCGCCGATCACGCTCGCCTCGACATCCCACACATTGCAAAGATCAAGCAATTTCTTTACGTCCTCACGCTTCACAGTAACCATCATGCGCTCCTGCGACTCAGATACCCATATCTCCCATGGCGCCATATTTTCTTCCTTTAGAGGAACCAACTCAAGATCAATACGGGCCCCAAGCCCGACAGGCTGCGCCATCTCGCCGACCACGCACGAAAGCCCTCCTCCGCCAAGATCCTTCATCCCTGTAAGCAGCCCCTTCCTGTTCGCCTCAAGGCAGACGTGGATAAGGGGCTCCTTTATGATAGGCTGTCCCACCTGGACAGCGCTCCTGCCCGAAGTCTCGGAATCCTCGGAAAGTTCGACAGACGCGAAAGTCACCCCGTGGATTCCGTCGCGCCCGGTCCTGCCCCCGAGAATCACATAGACATCACCGGCACCTCCGGCATAGCTGTGTATCAACTCATCTTTCTTCATGAATCCAAGACACCCCACATTCACAAGGCAGTTGGTGAGATAAGAGTCATCAAAATAAACCATCCCCCCGACATTCGGGATGCCTACCTGGTTGCCGTAATCACGGATACCGGAAATGACTCCCGAATACAGGAACCTGGGATGCTTCGTCCCGCGGGGGATCTTTTTAGAATAATCAAGCGGCGCAAAAAACAGCGGATCAAGAACACATATAGGCTGCGCACCCATGCACACGATATCCCTTAATATTCCCCCGACACCGGTCGCTGCGCCTCCATGCGGCTCGACAGCAGACGGGTGGTTATGCGACTCGAAACCCACGACATAAGCATGCTCCTCGTCAAACTCGACGACACCTGCATCCTCCTTGATCACAGAGATGTTCTGCGGCGCCTCTATCCCGAACACGAACTTCTTGAGAATCTTTTTAGACGACTTATAAGAGCAGTGCTCGCTCCATGCCTGCCCGAGCGCCTGCAGCTCGATATCAGTCGGGTTTCGCCCTATTTTGGAAAAATAATCGCGCACGCGCCTCATCTCATCAAGCGAAAGACCGACACCTGCCTCTCGGCTTATAGCCATAAGGTCATGATCAGTAGCCTTAAGCACATCGACCTCATACAGCTCGCACTTCACATCTCTTCTGGTGAACAGCGCACTCATTCAAACCTCACCGTATAGTCATTTACCACCGGATTGATCAAAAGTCTCATGCACATGCTATCGATCTGGGCCTTTGCAGCATCCTTGCTTGGCGCATCAAGCGTAATCTCGAACACCTTTGATGTCCGGACATCAGAAACCGCAGAAAAACCGAGGAGCTCAAGCGCCTTTTTAGTATTCAGCCCTTCCGGATCAAGAATACCTTTTTTCAACCGGATAGTAACAAAAGCGTTATACTTCATACAATCACCCACATAGTCCATATAAACAGAACAATGAAACTCCAACAAACAAGATAGATAAGATTATCTCGCCGATATTGAACTATTCTTCAATCAAATATTTAAATGCAACTCAGGAAAGGTTTAAAAATATTATAATTCCATTATATTAAGACGAATTTTCAAGTTCCGGTTTCTAGACAATTCGGACTATATGCATAAATAGTAGGTTCTTTTTCTTCTAGAGATACCCAACCCACAGATTCATTAGATCCTATAAGCTTAGAATCAACAAGCATTCTATGCACAGATCCCAATTCATCTGAAGTAAATGCATTCACATCCAAACACTCACCCCTCATATGCTGTTTCATTGTATTTTTCACAGCATATCCGACTAAAAGCAACTTTTTTTCAGGCGCTCTGTAAGTCACGATCTTATCTGAAATTCCATCACACTCATCAGACGCCACCATCACAACACTACCTGAGGACACTGGAATCAATTTATTTCCTTGATAATTAAAACAAGTCATCTAATCACCACCATAACTGATTTTAAACTCAATTGCAAGCCTTCTGTTTAATGCCATAAATTCTCAGATTAGCAAAATTATAGTTGATGTCGTTACTCGCTGGACAAATATAACCAATGAACCGATAGACATCAATCTATATGTAAACGTCATTAGTCTAAAAAGTTATGACGTTTACTATATTTAGTTAAAATTCATAAGTTTCATGAAATCCTCCGGGGCGAGACTTTACTGCAGGTCTGCTTTTTTCTGATTGATAATACTCCATTAAAGTTGAAACTGACTCAAGTAAAAGAAAAAATGGTTTGCCGAAAGTACCGTTTTCTTTTACTTTTGTATTATTTTGTAACTCATCTAAATGACTGGTTACAGAGCTTCTGTATTCTTCAGGGATTGTATTTTCAGCACTATCCCTTGATAGACCCTTAAAATTTTTGAATACATCAAGTCTGCCTATTGCTTCGCTATTAAGATAGAAGAATGCCTCAACTTCACTAGACATTGTGTGCCCATTATTCATAATTTTATTTCTACATAAATCAAGCGAAAACCCATCGTTATACACAATATTGGAATTATATGGACCCACTCCATTGTAATCAATTTTAATATTTTTGATTCCCATTTTTATCACCTCATATTCAACCACGTTAGCGCAGTTGTTATCACACAGTAGTATTACCTACAATATATAATTAATCGAATTATTTTTTATCAAAAGGAAAGATTTATATAGAATAATAACCACATGATAAAATATGACTGAAAACAATCAAAATTATGACATTCCCTTAAAAGTCCTTACAATAAAAGACAGGAAAATCCTAAAAGAACTATTCGAGAATGGAAGAACCCCATTTTCAGTCATTGCAAAGCGGGTGGGCTTAAGCAAAGAAGTTGTGAATTACAGGGTAAAGAAACTAATAGATAATGGAATATTGTTAGGATTCAATACAGTTATCAATGTAAATAAACTTAGCTGGCAAATCTATTTCATCAATATCCGATTGAGAAATATAGATGATGCTGTTGAACAAGAGATTATCAAATTAATGACGAATCACCCAAACATTGCGCAAGTACTAAAATGCATGGGAAATTACGACCTGATATTGAAAGTATTTGTTAAGGATTATATTGAAGTAAATAATCTGATGAAAAATATAGAAATAAGATTTAAGACACACATTGACGAATACGCAATTGATTTTGTTGAAAATGAACATCCAATACCCGTGCCATTTTTATATGAGCCGTTCAAGATCAACGAACACCAAAGCATACCTAAAAAAGACACAACACCAGTCCCTGTTTTAAAAACAGACCTAGAGATATTAAAAGCACTGTCAAATGATGCAAGAATGCCGATTGCAGATATCGCAAAAAAAATAAACATGTCAGGAGAACTTACAAGATATCACTTAAAAAAACTTGAAAATAACAACCTGATAATAAAATACAGGCCAAGCGCATGGTCAGGAAGTAAATCCATAGGATATAGCTGGTATATAGTCATGCTAAAATTGAATGAAATAAACAGGATCGCACAAAAAAAATTACAATCATACATTATAAATAACCCCAATATGACCTATTACTACAAATGCATAGGCCAGCACGACATTATGTTTGAAATCAGGCTAAAGACAAGTGATGAGCTTAACAAAGTACTGATGGACATAAGAAGCATATTAAAAAATGATCTTAAATCGCATGAATTATCAATTATCTTAAAAGAATACAAATACACTTATTTTCCCGATTGCTTGCTCGAAAAATAACAGGGGTCTTGGTTTTCATCCATAACTACCTGGAAATATTCCTTGCCATCGTCATGAAAATATGAGAGATCTGTAAAAGAGCCGCTACCTATCAAAAGAAGCTCATACAATTATTTCATCCAATTTGTTCTTCCTGACCGCATCCTTGACCTCAAGCGCGATCCTTCTCCCGCACGACATCGGCTTGCCATAAAAGAGGTGAGAATAGGGCGACTCCTTCGCATAGACATTAGTCCCGGCGACAATCCGTGCGCTTATCTCAAACACCTTCACTTCAAGATCCGGCGTGACGACAGTCTCAAGGCAGAAAGGCCCGTTCATGCCAGGCGAAAAAAGCTCTGCTGAAGCATCGACAACTCTTTTTCCCATCTCAAGCACATGAGGCAGAAGCGATTCTCTCAGGACGCAGCCAGTATTGCCTGTCACAGTATAGCCGGGGACAACTCCTGCTTTCGCCATCTCTGCATTGGTCATGCCAAGCCGGTGCAACTCATCGATATTGCTCTCATCGCGCCTGTCGACACCCGTAAGTTCGACTGCCCCAAGCCTACACTTATACCCGGAATCGCTGATAGGGCTATAGAAAAAATGCATATAATACCTGACACCGACAAGATACTCCTGTATCGTCGTGTTCTCAGTCACGAGGCCGCGCTTCTTGATCTGTTCATAATACTCCTTTGAACCTGACACCTTGAAATACCCAGCGCCGCCCTTCGCCCCGTCGAACTTGACAATCGAAAGGCAATCAATATCATCAGGGCTCAAAAACACCCGCGGCATCGAAAGCCCGGCAGTATCATAAAGCCAATGCCTCTCCTTCTTCCGGTCACCTTCCCAGTCAAGCACAGCCCTGTTGCCGATCATCGGCACATAAAGCTTGTCCTCTATATTCTTCGGCCCGAGATACTCGACAAACGACCCGTGCGGCACAAGGATGACATTCATGGAAATAAGCTTATCCTGCATCTCTGGCTTAAGTATATCCTTGATGCTGTCGACAACAACAAACTCGTCCGGGCATGCGTGAGGAAACGCCTTATAAGTATCCACTCGGTCCTTTGTACAGATGCCGACAGTCTGAAATCCTTCATCGCGCGCCCCCGCAAATATCTGCAGCGCAGAATGCGAACACACAGTCCCGATCTTGATCTTCTTCTTATCATACTTCAAAAGATGCCCATGTATCACAGAAAGTGGAATCATAAAGATATAATGGCATATCTACTTTATTAAATTTAAGTCCAAAAAGACCCGGGCACACGAAGAAATTTTCACTTCCTCGCAACAACTCCCTGCACATCATCCACCCACGCAACACTCAAAAAACCAGCCATATTCAACCGCTTGATGATACCCTTGAGATAATTCTTCCCCTGCTTAACCCCTGGCTTTCCGACATAATGAAAAAGCTTTCCGCCTCTCTTAAGGACACGGAAAAGCTCAGAGTAAAACTCAAGAGAATAAAGTTCAGATGCAAGCGAAACACGAGGCGGGTCATGAAAGATGTAATCAAAAGATGCCCCGTCAAATTTCTTGATTTCCAAAGACGCATCTCCATTAACAAGCCCGATTTTAGTGTTATAAAAAAGCTCTCTTGAATACGGATTCTTCCTTGCGATAAGAATGACATTCTCATCCTTCTCGATGGTGACGACCTTCACGACACTCTGCCGCCTCGCAGCAAGAATAGCCATATATCCAAGCCCTGTGCAGCAGTCAAGCACAACCCCCGATACATTCCCAAGCACCCGCATCTTCATACCAGCATCTGTCTTTGGGTCCGTGCCCTTCACCCGATGCATGATGATGCCAGATATCTCAAGCGCAGGCCATGTCCCTGTCGGAACAAGCTTATAGAACCGCCGGGTCTTCTCATCGTAAAACTTCATATCATCCGAATCTGAACCCATAATAAGAATAAGTCAATCAAATATTAAATACATCACAGAGCAATCATCCAATAAACACAATTCCCGCATAACCGACAATTGCGCCCTTGTCTTTAGAGACATCATAAGAAGTCGCATACTTGACCAGCTTTGCCTTCGAACCAGATACAGCAGCAAGAAGCACGGCAATCGGCGCATAGCCGCAGACAGTCGTCTTACTCGCAAGTTCCAGTGCATCAGCTGCCCGAAAACCTAAGATAGCATCAATGATCTTCTTATCAGTCTTCTCTACCCACTTCACCTCATCCTTGCTTGCAGGCTTGAAGCCATACATATCCCCGAAATGCGTAAAATCAGAACTCGCGATGACAATTGCCTTCTTCCCGGAAACAGCCTCGCGGATGGCTTCACCAAGAAGCTCGAAATTCCTGCCATTCAGGTCAGATGAGACACTGACAGCGACCAGCTTGAAACTCCCGATCACCTTCTGTAAAAAAGGCAGCTGCACCTCAATAGAATGCTCGTACATATGGGCAAGCTCATCAGGATGAGCGATTTCACACCGGTCTATAATATCCTGTGCAACCGGAACATCGCACTCGACAACACCGAGAGGCGTCTTCCAGCTATCAAGAGAAACAGCAACTCTGTCCCCGACACCACTATGATTAGTACCAAGAACAACAACAACATCATACGCCGGAAGCATCTTATATACATGCGCAGCAACAGCACCCGAATACGCATAACCGGCATGAGGGACAATAGCCCCTACAATACAGCTATCCTTCTTGACCTTGACCTTCGACAATATTTCATCTAACTGCTTATCCAGATTATCTAAAGAAAACGGGTAGAACCCGTCAGCAACCGGTTCTCGCATAGCTTATATTTGTCCTGAGGTGATATTTAAAGTTATTGGATAAGCGCATCTGTAAAGAGAAACAACC
This sequence comes from archaeon, assembly GCA_043813875.1. Lineage (GTDB taxonomy): Archaea > EX4484-52 > EX4484-52 > EX4484-52 > B79-G9 > B79-G9. Next base: position 11,523 of record JBDRKP010000061.1, read on the forward strand.
CCTAAACACAACAAAACCATTATACATATTCCTAAAATGGCCGAAAAGATTCATCCTGTCACAAGAATATTGCCCCATAGAGCCATTCACATTCATCCCAGGTAAGCAAATACCTCTCCGAGTCCATAAGTCACAAAAGAGACAATGATTGCAGAAGCGACAACGCCAAAAGCAATAACAGCAAACGACTTCTTCCTGTCAAGTCCAAGCACGGATGCAAACAAAGCCCCAGTCCACGCCCCGGTACCCGGCAAAGGCACAGCCACGAACCCGAAAAGAGCAAGCTCTTCATATACCTCAAACTTTTTCCGGTTTTTCTCTATTTTTCTGGCAAGCCTCTTCCCAAGCATCCACTTCACAAACCTCATGAAATGAGCCTGCTGAAGGAAAAGCAAAATTACCGGCACGACCAGGATATTGGCAAAAAGGGAGCCGAAAAAAACAACAAAAGGATTGATGCCCATAACAGCGCCATAAACGATTGCCGCCCTGCACTCACCGAAAGGCAGCAGAGCGATAAGAATCATGACGATGACTGGATCTAACTCGCCAAGCAACCCTAGAACCACAGCCTCTAATCCCATAACATCAGTTATAAATTATACCCAAAGTTATATAAAGGCAGAATCTGGACCGGATCAGTTCCTGTCTCTCTGCCCGCCACGGCTGGATCTTCCGCGCTGCTGTCTTGGCCTCTCACCATCTTCACGGCTGAGACTAGGCGTATCAGGCATCTCGAAATCCTCTGCAACATACTTGAACTCTGCATCCCCTTTAATGACACCGCGAATCTTTAGATACTCTCTTGCAAGAATCCAGAAAAACAATGCCACAGACTTCTTGCCCTTATTGTTCAAAGGCACTATTAAGTCCACATACTGGGGATTATTATAAGTGTCACACAGGCCGATGACAGGTATATTTGCATTATAGGCCTCAAGAAGCGCCTGCTTATCAGCAAAAGGATCTGTGATGACAATGATCTTAGGCTCAAAATAGCCGTCATAATGAGGATTTGTCAGAGTCCCAGGCATGAAACGCCCGTATTCAGCATGCACCCCGGCAACAGCCTCAGCAAACATCACGACAGACTTATGTCCGTTCTTCTTCCTTGAAACCACCAGTATTTCCCCTGGCTCATATTGGGCAAGCATCTGTGAAGCAAGCCTGATTCTCTCATCAATCTTCTGGATGTCAAAAACAGCAAGCTTATCAGACCTGACTTTATAGATATAAGGTGCCATCACCTTCAGTCTCTGTATCATCCCGATATGTATACCGGTAGATAGATAAACATTCAACGGAACCAATAATTCTTTCTGCGCCATACTAATCACCTTAATTTGTTTCGAGTGTTGCAAACTCTATTCCATCTCTATAAAAAGAATACAGTGCTAACCAACCTTTCGGCTGATGTGTCAGCAACAAGAGATTCCTGTATTGTCTATCGCTGCACTCAGGATAATCTTGACCCATCAAGTTTATAAATGTTTAGTATGAACCCAAAATCAGAGGCAACAAGCATGCAGCGTTCCTGCGCAGAAAGCACTTCACAACCTACAGATAGCCTTTCAGATATCGAATTATTCATGTTCGTATTTACCAGTCGCCTCATAAAAATACCTGAATCTGACCATATATAAAACTGAAACATACACCTTGCTAAAAGATATCCAACATCCAAAAAAGTGCGCTTTTTGCCCCGCCAGTGGGCATAAACTAGAAAAAGCCTCCTTTCTCACCCAGATGAGCGCACAAAGCCGAAAAATCCGACAAAATAGTTGTTAATCTCAATTTGCCCACTCGCTAAATAAAGAAAACGAAACGGAAGCCCCGCCGCACACGAATTAATGCAGCTTATCTATGCGATTTTTCAACTGTTTTTTCAAGAATTGATTTAATGCTTCATCAACTGTCTTTTCTTCAGTTACTATAGGTGTAATGTCACTATTTGCCAGATCGTTATATATCCGTTGTCCCATCCCATAACTGATTACAATATTGCAGTCTTTGACATTTTTAATCATGGCTGAATGGTCGCAACTCCCGCATTCTCCGGAATTTTTGCCAATATTTTCTCTATACTCTCTATTGGCTGCTTTACCATTTTCAATATCAAAAACTACAAACCCCAAAGCTCTTCCAAAGTGATGTGATATTGTCTTTTTATCATCACTTGCTATTGCTATCTTCATTTTTAAAACCCCCTCTATGACAAAAACCCCTGCCTTTACCAACAACTTTAAAATTTCCGCCCTCTATCTTTAGTGCCTTTCCATTTACTATTACATCAGCTATTTTTCTCCTCGCAGATAAGACCAATCTATGAAATGTTGGCTGTGAGATATTCATTTTTTTTGCACATTCTTCCTGGTCAAGCCCTTCTAAATCTTTTAATCTCACAGCTTCAAATTCATCAACATTTAAAATAGCTTCTTCTAAATCAGCTAAAGGAACGCCTCTGGGCTTGAAATAGGTTATCTCCGGATTAAATCCTACTCTTCTGCAAAGTCTTGGTCTGGGCATATTATGAATAATAATTCATATACCTATTTAAAGGTTTCCCGAAACAAAAAGAAAAGCAAGCAATTACTTGATTTCTTTAAGTCTGTTTTCTATTGCCTGCTTTTCTGTTTCAATCTCTTTGAGTTCTGCTTCAAGGATTTTCTTTTCCTCTGCTTCCGTCAGGGTAACAGGTCGATTATATCTTAGACCCAATCCCCTGCCAAACCCTCTTCGCATACCACCGCCACAAGGGCCTAACCCTCTTCCAGCCAGGGACCCTTGTCCAACGGGTCCTGTTCCGTCTCTATTTGGCATTTTTATCAACCTCCATAGTTTAGTTATGAATATATATTCATATAACTATTTAAATGTTCCGATGTTTTTTGGTGCGGTGGGACTTCTAAAATATAGTCTGCTACGCAGAAATTGAAAATACATTTAAAAACTTTCAGCACGATAGATAACGCATGTTCGGCTATCAGACAAAAAAATCAATATTAACACCCATACTCCCCGCTTACTGATAGTCATAGATCTTTCTTTCTTACATAAAAGCGGTTTATGGCGAAACCATGATCACTCAGATATAAGACCAAGGAGGTAAGAAACATGGAAAAGATGACAAAAGGTGGATGTAATCCCATACAGGAACGAACTCAAAGAATGTAGGAGGATAGTGATAAAGATAGGGACAAACACGATAATAGACAGCGACGGCAGATTCAACCACAGCCTGATAAGAAGCATCGCAGAGGAAATCCGCGATCTCAAAAAAGAAGAAAGACAATTCGCGATCGTCACAAGCGGCGCAATCGGCCTCGGCAACCGCCACATGGGCTGGAAAAAGACAGAAAGCATAGTAGACAACCAATGCGCCGCATCCGTCGGCCAGGCGCTCCTCATGCACGCCTACCACGACTGCTTCAAAGAACACGGCCTGATCGTCTCCCAGATCCTCCTCACATACTCAGACATCTTCGATCCCCGCCGGGAAACCACAATCAGAAACCTCACAAAAAGACTCCTAGAGACAGGAATGATACCAATCATAAACGAGAACGACTCCGTCTCCACAGAAGAGATAAGCTTCGGTGACAACGACATACTCTCGGCCCACGTCGCAAGGCTCACAGAAGCAGACCTACTGATACTCCTCACAAACACAGACGGCCTCTACAGGGACATAAAAAAAGAAGACACCATAAACGTAATAGAAAACATAGACCCTGAAATCAAAAAATACATAAGCGAAAAGAAATCACCAGACGGCAAAGGCGGCATGTCATCAAAACTCATCGCCGCAGAACTCGCAAAAGAATCAGGCATATTGACAGTGATAGCTAAAGGCACAGAAAAAGACATAATAAAAAGAATACTGTCTGGAGAACACACAGGGACACTATTCAGCCTTAACGGAGGTAGAAAGAAATGAAGCTCGGGATCATAGGAACCGGAAACCTTGGAAAACCAATAATAGACCGCATGATAGAAAACAACATCCACATAATGGCAAGCAGCAGGACACCTGCAACATACAGGGGACTGGAAATAACAAGCGACAACAGTCGCCTAGCAAAGGAATCAGAAATAATCATTCTCGCAGTAAAGCCCCAGTCCATGGATGAGGTCCTGGAAGAGATAAAAGACAACGTAAAAGACAAGCTCATCATAACCTTCGCAGCAGGCCTGAAAATCAGCTACTACGAAAAAAGGACCGGCGCAAGAATAGCAAGAGTGATGACAAACATAGCGGTAAGATACGGCAAAGGCATAAGCGCATACACTCTCTCAAAAACCTGCACAGGGCAAGACAACAAAGAAGTTGAAAAAATCCTTAGATGCCTCGGAAAATCCATCAGGACAGAAGACGAAAACGCACTTGATGTGATTACAGGCGTCTCTGGCAGCGGAATCGCATACTTCATAAAAATTATGGACATATTCCAGAAATCAGCCATACAACACGGCATAGAAGCGAAACAGGCAAAAACAGTAATAACACAGACCGTAAAAGGCGCTCTCGCCATGATGGAAAACACAGGACAGACAAACGATAAACTGATAAGAGAAGTAGCATCAAAGGGCGGGACAACCGAACAGGGCTTAAAGGAACTGGAAGAAAAAGAAATCGAAAAGATACTGGACGGCACCATAAAAAGAACCATAGAAAAATGCAGATCAATAGGTGATGCATACGACTGACATAAAAGATATCGCAGAAAAAGCAAAAAAAGCATCAATCAAAATATGTAGATTAGATACAGACGAAAAGAACGAGATACTGAAAAACATGGCAAAAAGTCTCGACATGAACAGGGCAGAAATCCTCAAGGCAAACGAAATAGACGTAAAAGCCGCAAGAGAAAAGAACACAAAAGAATCACTCATAGATAGGCTCGCACTCAGTGACGGGCGCATCAGCCAGATGATAGGATCCATTGAAGAGGTGATCAGGCTAAAAGACCACGTAGGTGAGATAATCACACAAAAAACCTTAAAAAACGGCCTGGAATTAAAAGAGATCAGAACAGCATTCGGCGTGATCGGCGTCATATACGAATCCAGGCCGAACGTGACAGTAGACGTTTCCACACTATGCCTGAAAAGCTCATCCGCAGTCATACTCAAAGGCGGCTCTGAGGCGCAGAACACCAACAAAGCAATAGTAAGCGCACTAAACACTGCCTGCCCAATAAAAGACGCCATCCAGCTGATAGAATCAACAGACCGGACAGCTACAAAAGATCTCATCCAGCTTGACCGCTACATAGACCTCATAATCCCAAGAGGCGGAAAGTCGCTGATACACTTCGTGCGCGAGAACTCAAAGATCCCGGTCATAGAGACAGGCACAGGAAACTGCCACATATATGTAGACGAAAGCGCCGACATAGACGAGGCAATAAAGATAATAATAAACGCAAAAACCCAAAGGCCGGGCGTATGCAACGCAGCAGAAAAAGTCCTCGTACACGAAAATATAGCAGAAGCGATACTGCCGAAACTGAGAGAAGAACTGATTAAAAAAAACGTAGAGATAAGAGGCGACAAAAAGACACAAGAGATAATCAACTGTAAGCCTGCTACAGACGAAGACTGGCCAACCGAATACCTGGACCTCATAATAGCCATAAAGATAGTAAAAGACACACAAGAAGCGATAGACCACATCAACATTTACGGCACAAGACACTCAGAAGCGATCCTGAGCAAAAACAAAAAGAACATAGACACATTCTTCAAAGAGATAGACGCAGCCGCAGTCTACTCGAACGCCTCCACAAGATTCACAGACGGCGGTGAGTTCGGCCTTGGCGCAGAGATAGGCATAAGCACACAGAAGATGCACGCAAGAGGCCCGATGGGACTGATTGCGCTCACCACGACCAAGTACCTCATAACCGGCAACGGTCAGATCCGGACATGAATAAGTGCACTTCAGCCCAAACCCACACATAATAAGCAAAAAAAATAGACAAAATATTTTTTAACAAAATAAAAATAGAACGCAAGTGCCAGTCACAAAAGGATTGTATTTTCTTTACCAATTTTATCAATCACTTTTCTCAATAAATAACCACGATATAACGTCTTATAATCGCCAACTAAAATGAGTTTATTTCTGGCTCGCGTTATGGCAACATTTACCAAACATTCATTTTCGATAAACTTCAATTTGTATTCTGGAAATGAATATCTCTTACTCCTTGCAAAACTCAGAATAATTATATCTTTTTCTCTACCCTGATATTTATGAACTGTATCAACTTCGACATTATTTATTTTAATATCATTGAGATATTTTTTTATCAATAATTTTTGTTTAACATAAGGTGTAATGACACCAATATCTTCGGCATTAACTTCATTAATAAATAATGAAACAATATCTGCAACATACATTGCTTCTTTTGAATTTGAACATCCAGAGCCAATCTCATCTTCATAATAGCCTCTTTTTGATGTATCTATAAATAAAACAGGCATCATTGGGCTCAAAAATTGATTACTACAGACATTTAAACGAAGAATTCTTTCATTAACACTTTCTGATGTCCTTAATTTTCCTTCATAAAAGATTTCACTTGCAATCTGGGCAATAATTTCATGCATCCTATACTGAATCGTAAGCAAAGTTGCCGCATAAGGATATAGTTCAAAAAACCGATTGAATATCGATAAATTCATCTCCTTGGATATATCTTCTTCTTCTATTGGCTGCAATTGACGATTATCACCAACTAAAATAATTTTTTTGCATTTTAAAATAGGTAAAAGAGACATAAAACTAGCCACTTGACTAGCTTCGTCCATTATCATCACATCAAAATCAATATCATCTAAAAAATAATGACATGACGAAATTGCAGTAGCTGCAATTATATCTGCATCATTTATTATTTCAGAGATTATGGCTTTTTTCAATTTTTCAACAGTTCTCTTGTGATAATCTAGAGAAGAGGATAGATTTTGATACTCACCGGATAAATCGTTTTTATGATTAATCTGGATGAAAAGTTCGGTATTTATAGACTTTATTTTTGAATCATATAAATCAATTTTTGTCTCTAGAAATCCTTCATAAATAATATAAACCTCATTAGTTAGTTCAAAATCTTTCATTTTTATTTTTGAAGCTTCTTGTTCTTTCAAAGTTGGTAGATAATGCTCTTTTAAAACGTTATAAATCCTAAACTCAAAATTTAATGCATCTCTATCAGGAAATCCATTACCATCAGGATACATTTTATAGAACTCTCCGATACATATCTTTCTTAATTGCTTAGATCTTTTTTGAAGTACCGATATTTCGTCTAAATAATCTCTATTTTTCTTATATTTTATTTTTAATTTTTCGATCTCGACATTATCGAATTTATAGAAAAAAGATTTAATTTTTATACCTAAAATAGATATTTTCATATCTCTTGTCTGGATTTTCAGTTTTTGTATCTCTTTTTTGTCCGGTATCTTTGTTTCTAACTCATTCATTTGGAGAATATTCTTACTTAAAGTTGAACAGAATTCCGACTTCTTTGTGAGTTCAGTTATCGCATTAAATGTGGAAGATATGTCTTGCGAATCAGTAGTAATGGTAGATTTCGAAATCAAATCGAGATATTTTTGCTTTTCGCTTAGAAGACCAATACGTTTTTTATCAAGAGTCTTTTTTTTCTCATTAAGTTTGTTTATCTCTTCTTGTGCTGAATCAATTTCATCTCTCTTTTTCGGCAGATTACAGAATATTGAATTTATTATATCCTGAAGTCGCTCTACTTCTTTCCAATCTTTATGTTTTTTCATTTTTTCAAATATTGAATATTCTTTGACTTCTGCATCAATTTCTTCAATCGGACCAATCCTTACAATCTTTTCTAATTCTCTATTCATTAATCTTTTGATAATATTATCGACTGCAAGATTTGTCCATGCCGTTATCAAAATTTTTTGATTTCTTTTTGAAAATTGCCTGATTAATTCTTCAATAACATACGTCTTTCCTGTTCCAGGAGGACCTATTATCAAGTGAAAATCATCAGCCTCGATAGACTTTCTTACTGCATCTTTCTGATTTTCATTAAGTCTCTTTGAAATGAAAGATACACTTTTTTTACAATATTGTGGTCTGTTCTCCCCAAGCATAAAGTCTAGTATTTTTACATTATCGGAACTAACGTTACCCTTCCTTAGGTTTTCAATAATAGGTTTTAGTCTATCTAAAATAACCGTTGTCTTGTTAATATCTATAATAACTTTCTTCTTTTCAAATTGTGAAGGATTTCTTTTAATTTCAATTTTAAGAATCAGATTATAATATTCTCTCACTATGCCTCTTATTTCAGTTCCTAATACACTATCTTCTCTAATCAAGATTTGCGAACCAATCGATAAATCTATTTGTTTAGTAGGTCTTAATTTAACTATTAAAAGTCCTTCATTCAAATCTATTTTTTCTACAGTCCCATCTATTGTAATCTGTTTTTTCTTTTTTGCTTCAACGAATCCTTCTATTTCTGAAGCAATCTGGAAATATTTCGCACTATTTATGGAAACATCTTCCATGTTATTACCATTTATTTGATAAGACAGCTTCTATCGCTTGCTGAGTTAATGGTTTACTATCATTCCAAACAGCATTAAAGAACTGACGAACCTTATTTAGCATATTTTCGTCTCTTAAACATATCCCTGCCTCATAATTGACAGATAAACCCTTTTTAGTTAAATTGGCAGAGGAAATTATAGCCACCCTATTATCTATTATAAGCATTTTTGCATGCAGATCATTATTATATCGTATATCTGCACCATAGTTATCTTTCAAAACCCTAAACTTGTCTAAATCAGTTATCCCCCGATCAATATCTTCTTTTATGAGGCGAGTAATAATTTTGATTTCGATCTTATTCTTACCATTTGTTTTCTGAAAATATGAAAGTTCGTTGAGAATATGTGTTATCCATGGGGAAGAAATCAGTATTTCTTTTTTCGCATTAGATAATTCCCTGCTAATTTCACCATAAACGGTGTTCTGCGCTTCATTAGGTGTTGTTACTATAAAAGTATACGCTCCCTTTGACCGTTCCAAATCTAATTTTAATTTTTTCTTTTCTTCCTCTAAATCTTTATTTTGCTCCATTATTTCTTTTTGTTCTATCGTAGCCAATTTCAATATTTTGACGCTTTCTTCCAATGATTCTATTTGCTTCTCTTGTACGTCTTTTTTAATTTTAAGTTCTTCTATCAATCTTGTATCTTTTCTATATTCCTTTATTTTTTCAGCCAATTCAATGATTTCTTTTGATACTTTCATTACTACCACAAGAGATTTAGTTTTTATTTAGTTTTTTAACCTTAAGAAATAATCGATACCATTATATTATATCAATTGACAAAAGAACCATATCCGCATAAAATTTATTTATTTTGTGTTTATTTCCTTAAGCGACGCATTTTTAATCTCCTCCGCTACACTCAATCGCATTTAAATGATATTGGTTAATGTTACTTAAGAAAGAATTTTATCATTCCACCTGCGGACCAGTCCAAATCGCTTTTAAGGGACTTAATAAAATCCCAGAGGTTATGCTTATAACTGAGACAACCTCTTTTTCTTGATTCTTCATATTAGGATATCCGCCTAAATGAGTTTCTTCTTGCGAAAATTCACATACATCTCCTTCCCGGCAAGAAGAATCGCCCCAAAACCGAAGACGACAACAAGCAACGCAACAAAACCCCCGACACCGGGCACAAGACCGACCAGCTCAAACACCAAAAGCCCGAGGGCAAGCATAAGCACAAGCGAATCGCTCTTGCTGCCGCCCATCCTCAAAAGATACTTGCCGAAAAAGACGCTCACATATATCTTGGATACGTATATCATGACAAGATACAAGACAAGTGAAATCAACGCAAGCGGCAGCCCGATGATGCTGATCATCAACAGTATGGCAAAAAACGGCACCACAATCAGCCCCACAATACCCCAAAGTCCCGAAGATAAAGCAGAGCCCCTCAAAGTATTACAGACAGTACGTGTATGTATCGGGAACAGCCGGACAAGGATAAATCCCACAATGAATATGGAAAGAAATCCGGCAACACTATCATTGAACCTCTGAAAATCTGTTTTCACACGCGTTGCAGGCGGCAGAGTCTTATTCACACTTCCGGATACAGAAGAGCCCTCATCAATGACAATATCATTTAGAGACACATAATTCACATCGCCTCCGACACGCGCAGTCGGCATTATGCGGGGAGCCGCCTGATTATCCCCCGTATCGATAGACACATTCCCGGCGATATTGCCGCCGATCACAACATTAGAAGCGCGCACATCAAGATTCCGCCCAATATGACCCATGACATCGGCAGCGCCCGTAGCCAAAAACGCATCCCGTCCGACAGAGCCCTCATCACCCATCTTGAAAGAACCCGAAGCGCTCATTAGATTATCCGATACATCACCCGTGATATCAATACTCCCCGATGCAAGGATGGCATCATCCATGACACGTCCCTTGATATCAACACTGCCTCCCGCAATTATGACATCACCTTCCACATCCCCGTTCACAAAAATATTGCCTCCGGCAGCGATAAGATCACCCTTGATCCTGCCGTCTATAGTGATATCAGAAGCCATGACAATAAGATCGTCATCTATGACCTCGCCCTTAAGAAGGACGAACTTGTCGCCGCCCCTTACCTCAAGCGCAAGAGCCGTCGGCGCGACAAAAAGCATCACTAACAAAACAGCCATCGAATAACCAAACAACCTATTTACATCCATCAAAACCACCTCGAACATCCGAACGCATTTATCTCCCCAGACATAATCTATATGCACCCCGAGAAATAAAAATATATCCTATACCCTATACACACGGTTCCTATACATCAGAAATTAAGAAACCGTATGGCCCGGTCGACATCCTTCGAATCGATGACAATCAGCGTATCATCATAGCAGCTCATGAACTCAAGGATATTGATCTCATTATCAAAAAACAGGCCGGAAATATAATAAACAGCTCCGGGCGTCCTCTCGATACCCGGGCTCGTGATAGTTACGAGCGACAGGTTCTCCTCCTTGCTGACAATATACTTCTTGAAATCCGCATCAATCAGGCTCTCGCTCTGCTTCTGGACAATCAGCGTGATAGTCTTTGCCCCCTCGATCGAAAAAAACAGCGCCTTCGCCTTCTTTATCTTCTTCTCGATATCGATAAGAGAATCAGGATACACATACTTCTCAAGAGTGAAGATGACGACATTGTTCTTGATCTCGATATTGCTGTTCTTGAAAAGAGAAAGAATCTTATCCTCTATGGGCTTGTGCTTTATCTTATCCTTAAACCTTCGCGCAGCAACAAGAATGGCCTCATTTGACATCTTATTCCCAAGCTCATACTCCTTTGCGATCAGCCTCGAAAGAGCAGAATAATTGATCAGTCCCTTCCTCAGGCAATCCTTGATAGACGCATGCTCGCGGATATACTTCTCAGTCAACTCAGTAGTCGTTGCCATATAAGATATTCATCAGCAAGACATATAAATCTAACCCCTATGTTCGAAATGAGACAAAAAACAGGAAATTGTCGCATTTCAGTCATCAGAGATATAAACCAGCCAAAGAAATAATGGAAAATAAAAAATAACAGAAGATGAAGAAAAAGCAATAAACAAAAATCAGGCGATACCCATTTCAACAACAAAATACGAAATACTTCAGACAACAGACTATAGCGACCCACTTTTTCGAAAAAATATAGCAGAACTCCTTGAAGAGAGCTTCGAAAAAGAACTCATAGAAGACTACTTCCAAAAAGAAGGCATCACAGAAATATACTACGAAAAAAATTATGATGGCGCAGCAATAATACAACAAATAGGCAACACCCTATACCTAGACAAGCTGGCAGTCCACTCGTCATTGAAAAATAACGGCCTTGGAAGCTGCCTATGGAAAGAAATCACCATCGAATACGACCAACTGATATTACGCGCATCAAAAGACAACAACGCAGCAAACAAATTCTACAAAGAAAGATGCGAACTCGTAGCAGAAACAGAAGACTGGAACATATACTCATACAGCAAGCATGACAATAAACTGCCAGATGAATTAATAATAAATGCCGTAGCAAAAAAAAGACCGACAATGATAAAACGCAAAGATTCCAAAGCAATATAAAAAATGAAAAACAAACATCCTAAGAAAAAACAACGACGACCTTAAGCGACTCCTTGGCCGCCGAAGCGACATCAAACCCTTTCTGGATATCATCAAGCTTGACCCTGTCAGTGATCATGCTTAAGACATCCACCTTCTTCTTCCTGATTAGCTCAAGCGCCTCCAAAAGATCATCAGGCGCCGCCCCATAACTTGACACAAGCGACAATTCATTCCTCCAGAAATCCGCATTAGGGATACTTATCTTCTCTGAGGGGATAGCAAAAAGCATGATGACCCCCTTCCTGTCAGCATACCTGAAAGCGTTGTCAAATGCCTGCTTAGCGCCAGTACACATAACAATCCTGTCCGCCTTGACACCAATCTCCTTTCGGGCATCAGCCGCGACATCAGCCCCATACTCATTGGCCTTAGAAAGCCGATAAGCATTTACATCAGTAGCGACAACCCTCGCACCCCGAAGTTTCGCAACAACTATATTAAGAAGCCCGGAAATCCCGCATCCCATCACAAGGACTGTATGCCCTTTGCCGACATCCATGATCCTCTGCGCCCGCACGACACATGCGAGCGGCTCAATCATCGTCGCCTCATCATACGATACATTTGAAGGCAGAACATAAGTCCCATAAAGGACATTGATAGCAGGCACCCTCACAAACTCTGAAAAACCCCCAGGATCATAATTGCCGTTATGCAACGTCTCGCAGGCAGTATGATTGCCAGCCAGGCAATACTTGCAGTCATTGCAAGGCACATGATGGCTCACAAAAACCCTCTCACCCGTCGAAAACTTATCGGACTTCGACTCGACAATATCCCCTGCCATCTCATGCCCAAGCACACGCGGCGCCTTCTTTATCCTGTACCACTCCATCACATCAGTACCACAGATGCCACAAGCCCTGACCTTGACAAGAATCTCACCGTCCCTGATTTGAGGCTTCGGCCTCTCAGCTATCCTGACATCTTTATTATTATAATAGACAGCGACCTTCATCAAAGAAAACCTGCTCACTTCTTCTTCTCCTTCTCATAGATAGAATAAGCATCCTTCACAGCCTTGCCGTCATGTACAATCGCCCGGACAGCCTTGATCATACCGACAGGACTATCGCTCTGGAATATGTTACGCCCCATATCGACCCCGGCCGCGCCATCAGATACCGCATTGAAAGCCATCTGCAAAGCATCCAACTCCTGCTGCTTCTTGCCACCGGCTATGACGACAGGCACATTTCCGCACGCTTCGACAACCGATTTGAAATTCTCAGTATAATACGTCTTCACTATATGCGCCCCAATCTCGACACAGATCCTCGACGCAAGCCCAAGATACCTCTCATCGCGCGCCATATCCTTCCCCACAGCCGTCACAGCAAGCACAGGAATCCCGTAATCCTGACCCATATCCACAAGAGCCGAGAGATTCCCGATAGTCTCATTCTCATACTCCCCGCCCACATACACAGAACAGGTGATAGCAGAAGCATTTATCCTGATGGCATCCTCGATGCAGGTAGTTATGATCTCATTGGACAACTCCTTTAAGATACTCTGTCCGCCTGAGACGCGAAGGATGATCGGCACATCCGCATCCGGGCTGATCCAGTTCCTAAGAGCCCCTCTCGTGATCATCAGCGCATCAGCATAAGGCAGCAGAGGATTCACTGTCCTTGAAAGATCCCTCAGCCCCGTAGTCGACCCCTGGAAATAGCCATGATCCACCGCAAGCATCACGCAGCGATTCGTCCTCGGCTTGATTATACGCGACAACCTGTTTCTCATACCCCAATCCATGCAACTCATAACAACAACCTCCAAATACTATTTCTCTGGTCTTACCAGCAGATATCCCTTATCGATCAGCCAGTGATGGAATTCATAAGTAGTATGCATGCACTTCCTCTTGCATATCTCCCGAAGCTCATTATAATCCTCTGACCCGTCTTCTTTTTTGTCCATGATGATCTGTACGGGGCAATTGACATCATTGCAGAATTCCCTTTTCTTATAACCCACATATCCTTCAAACGGCATAATTAAATAACAGGTTCGAGATATATAAAACTTGCGCCCGCAAAAGAAAATAAATCAACATTTCACAATCCTGCTCTTCTGGAACTTCAGGGCATCATTCAGGTACTCGATATCCCTCATTTTCATCCTCTTATACAGATGATCAAAAACTTCCTTCGTCGCAAGCACATCCCCCATCGCCCTGTGCGCCTGCACATTATCCACATGAAAATGATTGCAGACAGATTGAAGGCGATAAGAAGACAAATAGGGCACAATCCTCCTTGACAACTTGCACGTGCACAACGCATCATTGAAAAGCCCCTCAATACCGCACTGCCTGAAATTATGGTCCAGGAAATTATAATCAAACGTAGTATTATGCGCAACAATCACATTATCACCGATAAACTCCTTGATGCGAAAAGAGACCTCAGCAAAAACCGGTGCATCCTTAACCATCTCATTGGTAATGCCCGTAAACCGCGTAATGAAACCAGGAATCCTCCGTTCAGGATTGATAAGAGTGGAGAACTCATCAATTGCACGATAGGCACCTAAATCAACATCCCACTTCACCTTTACACCGGAAAATTCAGTGACTTTGTCCCTAAAGCGCGAAAGCCCTGTAGTCTCAATATCAAGAATCACAAAAGAAGATTTTTCCATACAAAATATAAGAGCTATTTATTAATAAACATAACCTTCGAACAGGATCATCAGGCTTCCAGTCCTGGCAGAAAAAAGCAGTATACAAAAGTCGAACAAGAAAATCAATCAATAAGAAAAAAGAGTATCCTAAAAAAATACATCGCAAAAGAAAGACAACAAAAGACCGCCCCAACCCAATTCAACTCAGGAAGGGGCAAAAAACAAACCAACTGGATATTGATTGATGAAATCAATTTCACTTATTTTTTCTTACCCTTTGCTGCTGCTTTTTTAGCTGCCATAATCTTCACCTATAGCCCGCCAGAAGACAGACCACGGGATATAATTACCCTAAGTGGTTAATT
Source organism: archaeon (assembly GCA_043813875.1). Classification (GTDB taxonomy): domain Archaea; phylum EX4484-52; class EX4484-52; order EX4484-52; family B79-G9; genus B79-G9. The sequence continues at coordinate 26,766 of JBDRKP010000061.1, forward strand.
AAACTATGCATTTTTTCCTAAAGAACACGCATAAAATAACCGGCACAAGATATCGAAATAAATATAAATAGCACCCATGACACCAGAAAATAAAACGAATTTGAGGCATCGCCTATCCCCGCAGCAAGCTACGGGGTATTACGGCGATGCTAATTATTAAGATATCAACTCATCAAAGCCCCCATTCAAGTGCACACGTTCAAAATCGCAGCAAGCTGCGGGGTATT
>JBDRKP010000062.1:0-13130 GCA_043813875.1 archaeon
AGGCAGAAACACCTTCAGAGGCGTTTATTCGGAAGATGAGGTCTGAAGTGTGGTTTGGCTTCGCTAAAGACTGGTTTTGAGGTGATATTATGGCTGTAAAATATATATCAAAAAAGATGGAAATAATTACGGGATATCACAGCTTCAACTATTGAAAGTAAGATATTTTTCTTGAAGAAAGGCTCTGATTCTTGAGCTCTGGAAGTTTGTTTATCCGGATATGTGCGCCGGTTTTTGTGCTGATGCTGATCATTGTTTAACATCATTTGTTTTCTTCGATGATCTCTTTGAATGCATTCACCACGGCCTTTAATTTTTCTTTTGAAATGCCATAGGTGGACAGTTTAAATGACTTTGTATGACCGGGTTTTATGCCTGTGATGCCTCTTTTTTTGAGCTCGTTATAGAGAAAAAAACCTTTCTTTTTGTGCTTTTTTGAGATCTCATATAAGACAGGTGTATTGAAATACATCAGATCGTGCATGTGCGGCCTCTGGCCTACTAAAACAAAGCCGAGGGTTTCTAGTTCGGATGCAAACCACTGCGCTTTTTTTACTTCTTCGTCCCAGTTTTCTACTCTTTTATGTACTTCGGGAAATGACGACATCAGTGTTGCGATGGTTGCACCTCTTGATGTGCAACCGAGGCATTCTAGAACCTTGTTCGGGTAGTCTTTTGATATTTTAAGTACAATGTCTGCATATTTCTTGTTCATGCCGATGAATCCAATGGGTCCTGATGCGCTCATTGATTTGTGGCCGGATGCGACTATGAAGTCAGCTCCCAGCGCGGTCATATCTATCGGGCGGCGGCCTACGGAATATGCGCAATTCAGCACATAAGGCACGTTGTATTTTTTTGCAATGTCTCCCAGTTTTTTTGCATCTGAAAGATTTCCATAGTTGCCGTCGGGGTATGTCAAGAGAATCAGTTTTGGCTTGTGTTTTTTTATGAGAGGTTCGTAATTTGCGACATCGATGGAATCAGTGGAATCGTTGTTGTTTTTTACTTTTATGACGTTGAGATGAGCGCGTTCTATAGCAACAAGGCATGAATAATGGGCGTTTTCGTCGACAAGAACTGTATCGTCTGGTTCTGCGATTGAATGCATGATCATAAACATTCCTTCACGCGCGCCGTTTGTTATACGGACGGTGTCGCAACCTACGAATTTTGGAAGGATATCTTTTGTGAATGTCTTTATCGGCGGTTTTTCGATGTCGTCAAGTGCGCCCTTGCAGAAATCACATACGGAGTAGCCGTCTCCAAATTCTATGAGCGCTTTTTTTGCTGCTTCTGTCAGTTTTCCGCCTGTCTGGAGCGGGTTGAGGTTAATGAAATCTTTTGTCTCGCGCTTGATATCTGTAAGTTTTGAATAATCCATAGATTTAATATACAAATTATATTTATATACATATACCTAAATTTAAAAAAAAAGAAAGCGAGGAGAGAGAATTGAACTCCCGTGAGTCGCTCTGCAGGCGACCACATGGCCACTATGCTATCCTCGCACATTAACTTTAATTGTGATGAAAACCGGGCCTTTTATGTCTATTTTCTTGTTCTGTTTCTCCAGCTGCTTTTTTGTTACAGAAGAAATCATTAAATTTATATGCCCCAAAGCGCGAACCATTCCCGTGTATATCTCAAAATCAGCTGTTGGTTTGGATTCTATCTCTGCAGCGGCTTTATTTGCGATCGCCGCAATGAAAGATATATCTGTCCTTTGTCCTGTATTTTCATCCAAACTGTTGATTATATTTCCGTCTTTAACAAAAATCTTATTAAAGCCTGCAGGACCGATCAATTTTTTGCCTTCCTCAACTTCGACTATAGATACTACTGTTTTTTTGCTGTCTATCACGCCAACCCACGCCACAACTTCTGCTGGCGCAATGTCGTTCTTGTGTTCCCGGGCTGTCTTGAGAATGGATTCGGCTATTTCTTTACCCTGTATGGTTTTTGGCTCTTCAATGTATTTTATGTCTTCTGCTATCTGTTTGTCGTCTAATGTGTCTTCAAGATAAAACTGGGGGAATATCATCTCTCTTATGTCTTTGTGACCGCCCAGCACCATTGCGAGGCGCTCAACACCGAAACCAACATTGAATACGGGATACCTGATGTTAAAATTTGCAAGGGATATCGCAGAATACATGCCCATGTCTGCTATTTCCAGCCATTTCCCGTTGTGCATCACAAATACTTCGTCTTCCAAGCCGTTCGCATAATATTTTGATGTCGCTTTTTTTGTCTCGAATCTTACTTTTTTGAAGCCTATTTTTTCGAATATTTTCTTTACTATCCTCCGGCCGGCAACCACATCGATGTTGGGATCCATCACGACAATTGATGCGCTGTTGTGTACTCTGAGGTGGCCTGCATCCTCTTTTTGCTCGTTCCTGTAGCGGCGGCCTATTGAAAACAGGGCTACCGGAAAATCGGCTTTGTCCTGCATGGCAGATAGAGTGTGATACCATGTGCCGCTCATGTGGCTTCTTAAAGTAAGATTGGTCGGTATCGGCTTAAGGTCCTTTAACTGCTCAAAAAGAGATATAATCGCTGTCGCATGTTCTGTCTTGATGCCTAATTTCACGACAAGCTCCTCTACAAAATCGTCCCCTTCTATGTTTCCTTTTTTGTATTCCCGTAATATGTCTTTTAATAATGTGATATCGATCTTTGCAATCTCTTTAATGCGGGCAATTAATCTGTCATCAAGCCCAATTTCGGGTCTTGGCAGCTTTGCAATATAGAATGCCCGGTCAAGAATAACAGCAGCTTCCGGGCCATATTCGCGGTAGACGTCATCATCGGGAATGATGGTGAGGTTTTCGGTCTCATCAAATCCCATTTCGATGAGAAGGGATCTGAGGTGATTTATTGTTTTCCCGAGTATGTGCTCTTTACCTATCTTTTTTTCAAACATGAATTTTTGGGTGGGTTTTTGCTCAAATAAGGCTGATGTCTCAATCCATGTTTTTTCGAAATCGTTTTTTGCGTCTTCTCTTGTCTTCTTGATGTTTATCTGCATAGGATTTATTTAAGAGGAAATACATTTATAAAATATTCTTTTTTGTGTGCCGGGTCTCTGAATTCGCTAAGGTGGTTGTTTTATTGTCAATCCAGACTTTTCCGGGATTAAGAAATAATCTCTGTCTTTTTTTTGAAGAAGAGCCAGTTCTTTTTTGAGCCTGCGAAGCGGGTTCTTATGAGGACGTATGGGCCTTTTAGTTTCTGGCCGTTGATGTCGATTATGAGTTTGTCTTCTTCTGATTCTATGGTTTTGAATGTGCCGCGGTCCCAGATTGTCACTTTGCCTGCGCCGTATTGACCCTGTGGGATGGTTCCCTCGAAGTCGGCGTAGTCTATGGGGTGGTCTTCGGTCTCTACTGCCAATCTTCTTGTTTGGGGGTCCGTCGGCGGAACTTTCGGGAGGGCCCAGCTTTTTAAGACGACGCCGATTTCCAAGCGCAGGTCCCAGTGGAGGCGGGATGCGTCGTGCTGCTGGATCACATAGATGCTTTTTTGTGTTGATTCTTGTTTTCCTTCTGGCTCGGCGGTTGATGTGAAGTTGCGCTTCTTTTTGTATTCTTCGAGGGACATGGAATATTATTGGTTTTTATTTTTTTAATATCTTCTGCATGTCCCTTTAGAGCGGGCATAAATATTTGTAGTATAAAGGGCCAATATTCCATAGACTGTTTGACGTTTGTGGTATATGATGGATAAGCCAGAGAACGGATATATGCGCGCTGTAGAGGAATATCTTGGCGGCATCGATGAGGTCATAGAGACGCATATGTCCCGGGTGTTTCTTGGTGAGGATACTGCGGTCAAGGCATTCAAGGCAATCGATCTTTTTTTTGTGGATATGAGGCCGCTTCTGAAAAGGAAGATTTCTGCTATCAAGACTGTGGAGGTCGACAGAGTGTATTCTCCTGATCTTGATACGCGGGTCGCTACGGTTGTCTTGAGTGATGGTTATTATTCTGTTGTTGACGGTGTGATTCCTGATACCGGACTTAAGGCAGGCGAAGAGATAGTCGATTATGTCATTGTCATGCGGCGCTTCAGGGCTAAGTCGGAACTTGATGAGTTCTACAGAAACGGAGAGATCACATATGAACATGCAAGGCAGATCGGTGAGCTTCTTGCTTTCGCGCATGAGAAGGCAAAGAGTGATGATGAGATATCTGGAACCGGTTTTCGCGCCATTTCCGGGAACTACGATGAGGCCTTCCGGATCACGAAGAATTATATCGGCGTCTCTATCAGTAAGAAGGACTATGATACCATATATTCTGCTTACATAAAGTTTGTCGAGGAGAACCGCAAATTTCTTGAAAAAAGAAGGGTTGACGGATTCATCAGGCAGTGCCATGGGGATGCGCATTCAGGAAATATGTTTGTCGAGTCCGGGAAGGTCAAGATTTTTGATCCTATCGGCTTCAAGGATGAGTTCAGCTATATGGATGTTATTTCTGATCTCGCTTTCGCGTGCATGGATGCTATCTTTTTCGGGCGGGAGGATATCTCTTCTGCAATCAAGGATGCTTATGTGAGGAAGACGAGGGACGACGAAGGTGTCGGGCGCCTGCTTGATTTCTATATCGCATACCGGGCGTTTGTGAGGGGCGAGGTCAGGACGATGGCTGCGAGCGGATGGAGAAAAAAGGAAAGTGGGAAGGCCATTTCTGAGGCAAAAAAATATTTCAGGATCGCAAAGAAGTATGCTCTGAAGGCATTAAAAAGCCAGAAACTCTATATCGTATGCGGCTACGTGGCGTCTGGCAAAACTACTGTCGCTTCGCTGCTTCGAAGGATTACGGGCGCCAGGGCCATCAGTACGGACGAAATCCGAAAAGAGATGTATCCTCTCGTGTTTAATTACGGGCTTAAAAAGATAGCTTCGGCTGAGAGAATAAAGGAATGGATCGAGTCTAATGATGCGGATAAGATCAATTTCCAGGAAGTGCTTAATCCGCTGCTTGAATTCAAGGAGAGGGAGTATAAGAAGATAATATATGAATATAATCATTTCGTGAGGGAGCAGAAGGAGAAAGTATACAGGAGAGCATATTCTTTGCTTGATGAGTACCTGTCTTCTGGGGATGATGTCATCTTCGATGCGACGTTTTCCAAGATGGAGATGCGTTATGAGGCGTATGATGTTTCGCTCAGGCACGGAGTGAAAGATGTGTATATCTTACAGGTGCTCTGTTCGAGAGATGAGGTGGCTGGGCGGCTTTCTCTCAGAAAAAAAATGGGGCGAAAGAGCGCATCTGAGGCGAAGCAGCTTGAGATTTATGATCTTGTGAAGATGGAGTTCGATCGCAGCAGGATCGATCTTGATGATCCTACCGGTATCAATCTTCGGCGGATTGTGTATCATACTGATACTTATGATGTTGAAGAGTTTGGAGAGAGGGATGATACTGTCGAGATGATTGTCGTTAAGGTGATCGGCGCATTGATAAAAAGGTACAGACGTGAATGACAATCAATCCCATGATGATGATTGCTCTTCCAGAAGCTTGAGCGCCTTGTCTTTCTTTTCGTACGGCACGAAGAGGTGGTCGTGATGATAGGCGGATACTGGATTGACGCTGATCCCGGATTTTGCGAGTCTCGCGGTTATTGCGGCCAGGAAGCCGACTGCTTCAAGGTCTGAATGGACGGTCAATGTTATTTGCGCCCATGTCATTGAATATGGAAGTGAGTTGGCATCTGCTGATTCTTTTTCTATGATGATGGTTGCGCCTTCCTGTTCCCTGAATATCAGTAAAGGGTCTATCTTCAGTTCAGGAAGGGATTCGTATGGCAGAGTGCAAAAAACAAATTCGTGGTCTATCAATTTCGGTTTCATCGACTTCAGCAATGTTTTCAGATCAGTTATGGATGGCAGATAAATCACTTCCTTTAGTAGTTATTTTATCAGGCGGCTTATTTGTCTGAATTCGGTTTTTTCGGGGTTTATTGCGCCGATAGAACTCATATGAAGACCAATATAGATAATATTGGAGCAGGGGATTAATCCGAAGAACCTTCTGAAAGGTTCATCATCACAGCGACCATAAAGCTTCGCTTTAGGTCACTTATGGATATTTTGGAGCAGGGGGAGTGATTCGAACACCCGTTAATGAGCTTGCTGCTTTGAGCGATCTTTTGCTCTTTTGCAGGCTCACGCCAAGCCGCTAGGCGACCCCTGCGCGTCTGTTTGAATTGCGGGACAATATTTAAATAGGTTTTGTCATGATCTCTTTATCTTAGGACCGGCATCTGAGTCTTCTATTATGTAGCCGAGTTCCTGGATTTTTGATCTCAGTTCGTCTGACTTCTGCCAGTTCTTTTCTTTTCTTGCTTTTTCGCGCTCTTGTGAGAGCAATTTTACCACTTCAGGGATTTTCTCTTCTTTTATTTTCGAGAAAAGGCCGAGGACGCCTGAAAATTCTTCGTATAATGCAAGTGTTTTTTTGAGGACGTCTTTATTTTTGCCGGATTCCATGTATCTGTTTGCAAGACGGGCCAGTTCATGGAATGATTTTATTGCTTCGGGATTGTCAAGATCATCGGATAAGGCATCCTTGAACCGTGTTTGAAGCAGGGGGAGTGACTTCAACATCTCTTTGTCTATAGGGTATGTTTTTGCATCTCTGCCTTTCAGGGCAAAGCGTAGGTTTGTGAGGGTTTCTTTTAGTTTGTTGTAGTTATTTTTCGCGTTCTCTGCGAAGTCGTCTGTGTAGTCCAGCTTTTTGCGATAGTGCGTTGAGATGAACATGTATCGGACTATGTCGCCGCCGTATTTTTCTATTATGTCGGGAAGGGTGAAGAAGTTGCCTTTGGATTTGCTCATCTTTTCGCCGCCGACTATGAGGTGCTCGCCGTGGACCCAGTAGTGGACGAACGGCTTTCCTGTCGCGCCTTCTGATTGCGCTATCTCGTTCTCGTGGTGGGGGAATATGAGGTCTACGCCGCCTGTGTGGATGTCAAGCGTGGGGCCGAATGCGCTCATCGCCATGACGGAGCATTCGATGTGCCAGCCGGGGCGTACTTTTCCCCACGGGCTGTCGTAGCAGATGCCGCGCTTTATCTCGTCAACTGTGGATGCTTTCAATAGGGCGAAGTCCTGGGGGTTGTCTTTTTCGTATTCGTCGACGTCGACTGAGGCGCCTATCTTTATGTTGTCGAGGTCTATTTTTGAGAGCTTGCCGTAGTCCTTGAATGATGAGATTTTAAAATATACTGATCCGCCTTTTTCGTATGCCATGCCTTTTTCTACAAGTTTCTTTGTGAGATCAATCATGCCTGCTACGTTTTCTGTCGCTTTGGGGTAGCTTGATGCGCGCTTGATGTTGAGCATGTCTAGGCCGCGGAAGAATTCATGAGTGTATTTTTCTGTGAAGTCTTTCAATGTCATTCCTGCAATCTCAGAGTCCCTTATGGTCTTGTCGTCTATGTCTGTGAGGTTCATGACGAGTTTCACTTTGTAGCCTAGGTATTCGAGGACTCGCCTCAGGTTGTCGGTCATCAAGAATGAGCGGTAGTTTCCGATGTGGGGCATGTTGTAGACTGTCGGGCCGCATGCGTAGATTGTGACTGCGCCTTCTTTTATTGTCCTGAAAGTGTCTTTTTTTCTTGTGAGGGTGTTGTAGAGTTTCAGCATTTTTGTCACGGATTGGTTTTGTTGGGTTGCGCTATTTGTTTTTGTGTTTTATCAATACTTCGGGAAGATATTTAAATATATGGATTGCAGCTGGCAGTCAAAAACAAAGATAGGGGTTATTGTTTCATGTTTTTTGTGATTAGTTCTGATAGCTCGAGAATCTCTATTTTTGCATATTTGCCTTCTGTGTTCTCTTTTAAGTGCGCGTAGCATAACGGGCAGGTTGTTACCAGGCGCTTTGTTTTCGTTACTTTCAGGATGTTTTCTGCTACCTTGTCTGAGATGTCTTTGTAGTTCGATCTCACACCTCCGCCGCCGCCACAGCACAGGCTTTGCTCCCTGTTTCTTGGGAGCTCGCGGATCGTGTAGCCCATGTGTCTTATTATGTCTCTTGGCTCGTCAAAGATGCCTGAGTGGCGCCCCAGATGGCATGGGTCGTGATATGTTATTGTTTCGGTGTTGTCTTTCTTTAGGTGCAGTTTTTTTATGTCGGGCGCTATCACCTGTGTCATGTGGAGGACTTCCAGGTTGTATCTGTTTTTGAGAATATGATAGCATGCGGGGCAGTTGGTGATTATCTTCCCTATGCTGTACTGCTTGAGGATATTGATGTTCTTTTCTTTGAGGTCTTCAAAGTCTTTTGTGTAGCCGGCGTTCAGGGCCGGGCTGCCGCAGCAGTTTATGTCTGTTTTCAGCATGATGAAGTCTATGCCAAGCCTGTTTAAGATTGTCTCGTAATTCTTCTGGATTTCGGGCAGCACTGTCTGTGTGAGGCAGCCGGGGTAGTAGAGGGTGTTTGTCGACGAGAAGAGGTCTTTTAGTCTTTTGAACATGGAAGTCACTTCAGATGTAGCCGAACAGCATGGCAAGGGCAAGCAGTATGAGGATCGCTCCAAGCATTAGCTTCATTGTGCGCTTGTGGCTGTCGCGCCACTTTTCGAGGGCTTTCGCTTCGCCGCCGTAGTATATAATCCCTGCAAGCAATACGAGTGGGAGTATGAACATCAGGTTATATGTGAAGATGTAGGGCATTATCTGCAGGAGGTTCTGGCCGTGGCCTTTGAGGACTTCGACGACTGTGAGGTATATAGGGATGCTGCACGGGGCTTCCAGAAGGGCGACGAGGGATCCCAAGAATACTGCTGCCGGAACTGTTGCTTTTTTTGTGAGCGCCTGGATGTGCTTTTTTGATGATTCGGGTATCTTCAATGTGATGCCTTTGCCGTACCAGAAGTAGTCTTTTATGTTTATTGCGCCTGCTATCAGGGCTAATGTTATCGCGATGTTGCGGATTATTGCCGGCTGATGAAGCTGCATGGAGGTGTAGTAGTAGAGGATGCCAAGGAGGATGTTTACTGAAAGGAGGGCTGTTATATATGCTGTCGTTATTTTTATGAGGCGCTTTCTTGAGTTTGAAATCTCCAAAAGGAATGCCATGATGAATAACAGGACGGCGAATGCGCAGGGATTTATGCCGTCTGCCAGGCCGGTGAATAATATGAGTGGGAGTATTGCCTGCCATTCGAGCTTTTCGCCGAGCTGGGGTATCAGGGGGTCGCGATCGCCTTGTGTCTGGTTTGTGGTGCATTGCATGCCTTCAAGAGGACATATCTTTTCTTCCATCGATATGCCGCGCTGTATCTCGGCATCGAGGTTGTCTTTTATTTCTGGTTCGCCTACCAGGATCCTGTCGTTTATGGCAAGAAGGGGTATTTTTTTTTCTTCGTAGTTCTTTGACTGGCATAGCTTGTTGTAGAGGGCGACGTTTTGCGGTTCGGTCACATCGTAACGGGTGAGTATGATGTCGTTTGAATATGCCTGTTCTATGCTGTCTATGAACGGCTTCAGGTTCTCGCAGTGCGAGCAGAGCGGGCTGTAGAAGTATGCTATGCATACTTTTGTGGGGTCTGTGTGGTGGGTGAAGCCTTCCTCTACTTCATGTGCATCACTGATTGTCTCTATGTCTGGGACCGCACAGCTGCCTGAATCCTGTGAGCATGTGTCTGTTTGGGCGAATGAGGGCACTGCCATCAGGAGTGTGAAGAATATTAAAGCGATGATGAGTATTTTTTTTGACATATACATTACCTTTGAATCTATAATGCCGTTGTCTTTATGTGTTTTTGCCTAGCAGCAGTAGAGGTCTTTTGGTATCTTTCCTTTTTCCTGCCTGCCGAACGGGTTGCCGTGTTTTCTTATGTTCTCTATCATTTTTTTGTTCGCTTGTGTCTCTTTTCCTTTCTTTATTGATTCTTCTCTTGCTTTTCTTATCTCGCCGGGGAGGTCTATCTCTTCAGGGCATTCTATTTTGCATGAGTTGCAGAGGGTGCACTGGTGGATTATGTCGTCGAGCTTCTTGTTTTTTAATAGGATTGCGCGACCGCGTGCGCTTTTGGTCTCGAGCTTTGTCGCCTTGAATATGGGGCAGTTTGTCTTGCAGAGCCCGCATAATGTGCAGTCGTCCAAGGTCTTGTTTAATTTTTTCATATCACTTTTCCCCTGTTCATGATGTTGTTCGGGTCGTATTTCTGTTTCTTTTTTTGGAGGCTCTTTTTTAGTGTTTCATCGATGTATTGTCTTTTTGTGATGCCTATGCCGTGCTCGCCGGATACGATGCCGTTGTTGTTTTTTACTTCGGTGTAGAATCTTTTCAGGTCAAAGTCTTTTTTTAAGCGGCAGTGGATTATGCCGTAGCCGATGTGGCCGAAGTTCGGGATGCCTTCAATTCTCAGCCAGTTGAGGAAGAGAGGGATGTTTATTGTTGGTATCTTCGGGTCTTCTATCAATGGGTAGCCGGCCGCTGATAATACTGTTGCCAGACCCTTTCTTAGTTTCCATGCGCCTTCTATTTCTTTTTCTGTTTTGTATGTGCCGCCTGCGTTTTCGTATTCTATGAAGAGATGGTATTTTTCGCTGCCGCCCTCAAGAGTCGATGTCAGGGGGTCTATGTATTCGATCGCGATTATGTCGGTTCTTTTCAGGTGGTCTTTTACTATTTGTATCATTTCTTCTGGTGTGTCGAATTCGTATGTTGAGATTGATGTCTGTTTTGGTGGGTGTGTGAGTTTTAAGGTGGCTTTTGTTATTATGCCAAGAAGACCTTCTGTGCCGGCGAATTCGTGTATGTCTTTTGTCTTTATTGTGTCTCCTTTTCCTGTTACGAGTTCGATTTCTTCTGTCCATGCGGAGGTTTTGCCGTATCTTATTGCGCGGTTGCCTGCGGCGTCTGTCGATATCATGCCGCCGATGGTGGCCACACCGTCGCTTGAGGGGATGACGGGAAAGTAGAGATTTTTACTTTTGAGGTATGTGTTGAGGTCGCCTACTATCATTCCTGATTCTACTGTTATTGTGTTTTTGGTTTCTTCGATTATCTTGTCCATCTTTGATGTGTCGATGATGAGCGAGCTGGCGGGGACTGCGCCGCCGACCAGGCTTGTTCCGCCGCCTCTCGGGGTTAGGGGGATGTTGTTTTTGTTCGCGTATCTTATGATTTTCTGTACATGTTCTGATGTTGTCGGCCAGATGACTGCGGTTGCTGTTCCTTTCAGCTGGGAGGAGTCGTATGAGTAGATGAGGAGGTCTGTCGGCTGTTCTGAGATGTTTTCTTTGCCTACGATTTTTTCGAGTTCTTTCAGATGGGATGGGTCCATAAAGATGTGTTTGGTGAGATAATATTTTATTATTAAGGTGAAACAGATATATTTGCTCTTTGCTTCCAGAATTAAACTACATCTATGCCCAATAGGTAAATAGACTCTATAATCCAGAGCATACTATCCGGTATGCTGACAGTGATATAGAAACAGCACGAGTAATAGAGAAATACAATGTTGAAAAAATTTAAGAAAATGTTAACTTTTCATTAATGATTCACAAGAAAATCCGACAAAATATTTGACCTATTCGTAATTAGTGTGCTGTGTGGCGACAAGTTACGTTATTAATGTAAGGTAAGGTCAGCGACTAAGCTCTTCAACGAATATCTCTTTAGTCACGTCGGGAATGACATCAAGAAAAGACGTTATTACATTTTCCATGTCATTTGAAATTTCCGGAAACTTCCATCCCTTTTTAGACGGGTCACTGAACTCTATAATTCTTGCTTCGGTAAGATGCGCTAGTACCATGACATATTAATTACCTTACGTATAAATACTACCTCTACAAAATTTATGCTTATTCTAACAAAGGGAGGTAGACAATATGAAAAGTGTAGATATTCATCTAAAGGATGATGAAATTGATTTTTTAAAGAATTTTGTAAAAAAAGGAAAGCATAGAGCAAGAGAGATCGCAAGGGCAAACATATTGTTGCTGTCTAATGATGGTAGGGATGTCGCAACAATTACAAAAACTCTATCTGTCCATAGGCAAACGATATGGGAGGTCAAGAGAAGATACTTGGATGAGGGATTAAGGTTTGCGTTAAATGATAAACCGAGACCAGGACAACCTAAAAGATATAATGATAAGCATGAAGCAGAAATAATTGCTACAGCATGTACCTCTCCGCCAAAAGGAAGCAAAAAGTGGACTCTCGTATTGTTGGTAGAAGAACTAAAGAAAAAGGATGATTTTGAAACAATTAGCCGTGAAACAATTCGTCTTGTTTTAAAAAAAGCAAAACAAAACCATGGCAGAAAAAAATGTGGTGTATAGGAAAGATTACACCGGAATATAGGGAAAGGATGTACGATTTAACGGATTTGTACAATGAACCATATGACCCAGAAAGACCAAAAATAGGAATAGATGAAAAATCGAAACAGTTGCTTGAGAACATAAAAATTCCAATCCCAATGAAAAAAGGGAGTCCTGAAAAATACGATTATGAATACAAACGAAAGGGCACTGCTAACATATTTGTAGCTGTTGATCCGCAAGTAGGGAAACGAGTTACAATGGTAACTAATCAAAGAACAAAAAAGGATTTTGCGTACTTCATGAAACATTTGGTTGACGAGGTCTTTCGTGATGCGAAACAGCTAAGAGTAATTGTAGATAACCTCAACACACACTTTAAGAGTTCTTTCGACGAAACATTCGATGAGGAAGAAGCGAACAGAATCTTAAGCAAAATTGAATTTCACTACACCCCGAAACATGCAAGTTGGCTCAATGTAGCAGAGATAGAGATTAATGCGATGGATACACAATGTACTGGCAGAAGAATGAAAAATAAAGACTTTTTGATTGAAGAGGTAGAAGCATGGACTAATAAGAGAAACGAACAAAAAAAGAAAATCGACTGGAGATTCACCAGAAAAGACGCAGATAGAAAGTTATCTAAACATTATGTAAGTCAATTAAACTGCTGAGTCACTAGCCTGCCGGAATCTTAGGGCTCGGATATAATGACTATTACCTCCTTTATTTTTTTACCTGCTCATTCCAAACCGGCATCCTTCATTTCACCTCCTGTGCATATCAAGTCCATAATAAGATTCAGTTTTTCGCATGG
>JBDRKP010000063.1:0-24037 GCA_043813875.1 archaeon
GTCGTCCCTGTATTCGGTCACGATTATCTTTGCGCCGGCATCTACTATTGATCTTATGTGCTCTTTTGATGCGCCGTGCGTCTCTACGATCATGGTTATGTCTGATGTCTCTTTTATTTCTTTGATCATCTCTTTTGGCACTTGTATACTGCTTTTGGCGCCGGTCTCAAGGTAGAGGTATCGCATGCCGAAGTATTCGCCGCCGAGCGCGTGCATGGCTGCAAGGCGCGAGCTGTCTTTCGGTATGGGCTTGACGTCGCCCATCCATGACAAGGTTGCTCCGGGCTCTATCACAAGATATGCTGCCGGTATCGCCTCTATGTTCATCATCTTTACTACTGGAGCGCCCAGTGCCTGCGCGCCTACCATCCAGTAGATGTTCCTTGAGTTGAGGAGCGTCACAAAGAGGATTGCGCTGACTTCTTTTGAGATGTCGCCTACGTTCGTTGGCAGCAGGATGACGGGCAGTTCTGTGGATGCCCTTATTTCTTTTGCGCATCTGCTTATGGTGAGGGGGGATGCTCCGAGTGTCGGCCTTAAAAGAATCGCGTCTGTTCTTGAGTCATTTGCGTTTTTTGTGAGTATGCTGCATGTCGAGTTGTTTTCGCATTCGTCCGGGTCGATGACGGTGAAGTGGAGCGCTTTGTCTTTCTTCAGTTTTTCGATTATTATTTTTTCTATTTTGCCTTTTTTTATCATGCAATCACATTGTTGTGAGCCTATTGGTATTCCGATAGTTATTTTTCGGGATTATCCTTTGTCGTATGCCGATGCTTTACTGGTTCAGTTTGTCTGCTTATTAATAGCCTTGTCATACTTTTAAATTTATTGGACTATGTTTGCCTGTGTGTGATTGGCGTTTGCTCAATATAAAATAGAAAAAAGAAAAAGTGTGTCCATGAATCGAGGACTGTGTTATCTAGCCGCCTATCTTGAACATCTTGGTTCCGCAAGTAGGACATGTGCCCTTTGTCGCTTTTCTTCCGTTTTTCATTGTTGTCTGTTCCGGATTTTTCATCTCTCTTTTTGCTTTGCATTTTACACAATATGCTTCTACCATATTATCACCTAAGTATTAATGGTCTAGGTAATATATAAAGATTGATGACGGCATTTGCGGATGAAGAATATGAGAGTGCAGGGGACGCGATTCGAACGCGCGAAGGAACTAATCCACAGGGCCCTCAACCCTGCCTCTTAGGCCGCTTGAGTACCCCTGCATGTAATAATCAGTATAACTTCCTAAAAGTTTAAAAACCTTGTTGAATGTCTGTCATTGCGCTCATGCCGAAATCAGCAGCGTTTCCTTTGGGTTTTGTGTTCAGGAGGTCGGCGAGTACCAGCTTGAAGCTTTCCTGGAAGACGAATCGCTGCATTCCAAGGTCTCCTGAGAGGCTTTTTGTCCTGAAGGCGTCTATGCAGGAGTCTTCTGATATTCTTATGGCTGTTTTTACCAGCTTTCTCAGTTCGAGTTCTTTTAGTTTAAGTTCATCCATTTCCATGCTGTCCAGCTCCTTTTTTTATTCCTATGTCTGTTATTATGATCTGTCCTGAGTTTGATTCGGTCATGCCTTTTTTTATGTCGTGGAATGTTATGGTGATGTCAGGCTTTACGGCGGTTCCGAGGGCATTGCCTGTGTCCGGGTCTATGCCGCTTGGGCAGTCGAGTGATATTTTTGTGCAGTGCATGTCGTTGAATGTCTCTATCATTGTCTTGTAGGGGTCTTTTACTTTGTCTTCCAGACCTATGCCGAGCATTGCGTCGATGGCTATGTCTGTTGTTTTTAGTATGTTTTTTGGTGGTTTTCCTGTGTATATGCTGATTTTCTGGTTTTTTACGATGTTATAGTTTGTTTTTGTTTCTTCTGTTCTTATGTTTTCGGGTGGTTTTGCGAGGAGGATGGCTACGTTTGCGCCGTATTTTTTGGCGTGTCTTGCAAAGACTAGGCCGTCGCCGCCGTTGTTGCCTGTGCCGCAGAAGATGAGGATGTTCTTGTCTTTGAGGCTGCCGAGTTTTTCGTGGACGATTCTTGCTGCATTTGCGCCGGCGTTTTCCATGAGAATTATGGCAGGTATGCCTCTTTTTTGGGCGTCTTTGTCTATCTCATACATATCTTTTACTGAGATCATGTATGTTTTATGGGTGTCTTTATTAATAAAATGTCGTGGTCTATGTATATTGAAGAAAAAAGAATGCTCCTGCCGGGATTTGAACCCAGGTCGCTGGCGTGAGAGGCCAGAATGATTACCGGACTACACTACAGGAGCGTCGGGAATATCAGAATATGCAGAAGTATATTTTAAATAATTAATGGATTATATAATAGTTATTGCAACTTATGGCTGGTCATTTTGTGGCTTGTCTATCGTGGGCCGGTGGTCTAGTTGGTTATGACGGCGCCTTGACGGAAACTTCGATAAGTTTCATCATCCGGGTGACCTTGAGCTTCGCTTGAGGGCACTATCGCATTGATGAATGGGTTTTCAAATTGGCGCAGATCGGCGGTTCGAATCCGCCTCGGCCCATGCTTTTTTTGATCTGTAGTTGTTAGTTTCTGTAGTTTTATTGTGTGTCTTTACAGGCAGATATTATTCTTTGCTCCTAAGCTCTACAATGAAAATGTTATCATCTTTATGTATTGTCTTTTTGAAGCAGTTAAAGAAAGACTCGTTTTCCTCGAGGCATTTCTGTATTTTCTCGATATTTTGCCTGCCTATGCCGTGTATGTGAATAAAATCTATGCCATATCTTTTTGATATATTCAGCTTATTCTCTATCTGTTTTTTAATCTCTATTTTGCTCATTTCCTTGTGTACAAATACGGCGACAATTGATTTTGATACGATGACATCATATATGTTTTTAAAATCGTCTTCTGTACACTTTTTTTCTTTTAATGAATTGTATAAGGGCATCAGCATAGCCTCAAAATAACCAGCGCTATAGAGATTTGCAATGTTATTCCCGCGGGTTCCGAACTGGCATCTTATGTCGCTTTTTATTTTTTCTATGCTTTTTCCTTCTTTAAAGAGAGATTTCATAAAAAGTGCGGTTTCCAGTGCTTCATAGTCTGATTGAGGTATCACGCCGTTGAAGAACCGAAGAATTGCCCGGTCGTTCTTGCTTTCTTTTTCATAGTACTCAATAATCCTGTCGAACATGGTTGATGCATTCTTTTCAAGTATCTTATTGCCTTCATCCAGATATCCTGTCAGTAAAGGTAAAAGCTGTTTTTTTGCATCTTCGGATATTACGCCCGTGTCTAAAGTCAATTCCTGTTTTTTTTCGTCGAGGTATATTCCATCTGCAAGCTTTCTGCTGCTTGAATTGACTGTAAGAGAATTCCCATTGTTGTTGGAATTAATCGTTTTTGAGTTATCGATATTTATATTCAGAAGAGGAGAATTGATCTCTATTTTTATGATCTCTTTCAGTTTATCGAGGAGACTCATGCAATCATCTTTTTGCAAGCTTCATAAGGGAAACTACATTATTCTTGATGAAAACTTCTGATCCCCTTTGAAAGCCTCCAAACTCATCAAGATTTATCTCCTCCCCGTCAAAAGTAAGAACTTTCTGTTCGGGGTTGCCTTTCTCCACAATATACCCTTCATTGTCTACGCTTTTGCCAAGCATATCCAGAATATCTCTTTTTGCGGAGGATGTAAAAGTAATTCTTGTATTCATATAAACACCTTTGGAATTTTATCTCTAATTCGTATAACCTGTTCAACTATATGGATAACTTTAATTAGATTTGCATCTATTTAAAATATTCTTGTACCAGACGATGTGATATTTTATGTCAGTCCCAGCATGTCGCCGAAGATCATGAACAGGATTGTTTTTGCGCCGTAGTTTATCAGGAGCGCTAAGCTTACGAAGATGGGGACGTATTTTATGCCGCCTTTCAGGTTGCCGGACTGTATCAGGGATATGAGGAGGCCTGCAAAGAAGGTGGTTATGACGAGGGCTGCGATGCTGAAGTAGTTGAAGAGATCAAGATCGATGTCCGGCTTTGACATCTTCAGCATCCCTGTGTCTGCGAATTCTGTGTCGAAGTCCATGTCCTGCCACATGCCTACTGTCGATGAGACAAGGAATGATGATATCGCGAAGAGGAAGGGTGCGCCGAGCACTGCAGCCATGAAGATGAACATTATGTACATCATGACGCTTGATTGTATCTCTTTCTGGAGCGTTTCCGTGTTCCTGATGTCGACTGCGGTCTCTTCTAAGAGTTTTGCAACTGCGCCGCCGGATCTCAGTCCTTCTACCAGGAGCCCTACTGTCCTTTCGAGAATGCATGATTTCACTTTTTTTGTCAGGCTCTGGAATGATTCGTCAATCGGCTGTCCGCCGTAAATCTCGAATGCCACTCTCCTGAATTCCTGGCCCAGATCCCCGAATTCCGGCCTTGCTGAAAACAGGAGTGCCCGGTCTATGGTCAGCCCGGACTTGATGTTGGATGCGGTCAGAAGCAGCATGTCCGGGAGCAGTTGTTCCATGTTTTTTCTTCTTGCTTCTGCAACGACAGAGTAGATTATGTATGGTGAGCCGAATCCGACTATCATGATCAAAAGCGGAGGTATGATGCTAAGCCAGAGCGGGGCGCCACTAAAGCCGTATAGTATGAAGAAGTCCAGGAATGCCATGGTGTAGAAAACCATGAATAACCGGGATACAAAAGTTTCTTTGTAAAATTCGTGGCCTGCATAGCGTGCTTCTTTATCGAGCAGTTCCTTATACCATCTCGGAATCAGGTTGTAAATCATATTTTCGTAATTCATGTTGTCCTACACCCTTACTGTCGGTCTTTTTGTCTTTATCAAGTTCAGGAAAATCAGCTGGAAGAATATCAGCCCTACAAGTATTGTGATGAGTATTGCCGGTGAGAGGGCTGTTCCTGTGAATGTCGATAGTATTATCATGAAGGTTATGCCAAGGGACGGCATGATCACGCCGACCATCATGTACATCAGTGTCCAGGGGTTCAGTTCCTGGCCGTATTTCTTTATCGAGATCAGCTGATCCTTTATTATGTCGTCTACGATGTTGCCTAATGGAGTGCCTATGTCTGTTCCTGTTTTCATCGCGTTCAAAAGCTGCCAGAATGATCTCCTGTAAGAGAGGGACGGATTGACGAGTATGCTATCTTCGATCGCTTCTGTTTCTGATTTGCCGCCGTTGATGTCGCGGACTATCTTCTTGAATTCTTCTGATACGGTGCCGTATCCTTCTGAGACTGCAACGAAGGCCTGGTATAGCGGTATGCCTGACCTTACCTCGATGAGGATGTGGCGCAGTGCGTTCGGAAGGTCCTGTTCTATCTTGCGTGCTTTCACCTTTGCCTTGACTTTTGGCCTGAACATTGTCGTATAGAACATCATGGCGAAGACAAGCGGGCCAAGAAGGACGATCATTTTCAGCAAAAACATCATTTCCAGCCTCAATATAAGGCCAGTCACGACTATGCCTACAATGAGCATGACTGTCTGGTTGACGGTCAGGTATATGGAAATGGCGATGTGCTGCCTTAGGGTGAGGTCTGTGTCAGACTGGCGCAGATCCATGGCTATGGATGCGAACATGGGTTCCAGGTCTCCTGAAATCTTCAGGTACTTCCTTGACTTGTTGAGCATGAATTTCTTCTGGAGTGTTTTCATAGGATCGTGCCATCGGTTGTTTTCAGCGCTTTCAGGGGTCTTTTAGCAGATTGCGGGCAAGGACTGAAGCAATATTATTTCGGAGCTATCTCTTTGTAGAGCTCTTCTCCCAGTATCTCTTTTGGTGATGCATTTTTTTCTGCGAATCTTATGACTGAGCTCTCATCACGGTAGTATTCTGCAAATATCTTGCCTACGGTGTTTATTGTCTTGATCTGGTATTTTATCATCCATTCGAGGATTTTCACTTTGTTTGCCAGGTCCATGTCAATCTCTTCGTTGGTCATGCCTGTATATAGCTGGATCTCTTTGTATATCCGGTAAGACTTGCCCATCTTTTCGAGGGTGTCTGTTCTTGGATTCCACTGGTATATCAGGTTCAGGGAGCTTCCTTCTTCTGCCTTGACGACCTCTGCGACTTCAAGCGTCCTTCTGATGCCCTTTCTTCTGTGCCTGTACTGGACGACGATTATGTGGAGAGCACTTAACATGCTTACGGGGAGGTTTATCGGCGGGTTGGTCAGCCTTTTGTAGACCTCTTCTGCTTTGTCGCCATGGAATGTGGCGTATGCCGAGTGACCGGTCCTGATGGCTTCGAACATGACTTCTGCTTCTTTTGCCCTTCTTATCTCGCCGACGATGATCCTGTCTGGCCTCATCCTCAATGAGTTGGCAAGCAGATCAAGCATCGTGACCTGTCCTTTGCCTTCCGGATTGGCTTCGCGCGATGAGAACGGTACCCAATGCAGGAATTTCGGGAGGTTGATCTCGCGGGTGTCTTCTATGGAGATTATTCTCTGGTTGGGGGGCATGAATGGCATCAGTATGTTAAGCATCGATGTCTTTCCGGAGGCTGTACCGCCGGCGACCAGGATGTTGAGTTCATATTGTATGGCAAGCCACAGGAGAGCGGCGACTTCGTTGGTCAGTGTCTTGACTTCAAGGAAATGAATTATGGTCCAGGGGGATCTTGAGAATTTTCTTATGGTTATGGTGTTACCGTTTGTGGATATCGGGAACAATGTCGCGTTTACCCTGTCTCCTGTGCTCAGGTGGGCGTCCATCAGCGGTTCCAGGTTTGTTATCTGCCGGCCGACTCTCCTTCCGATGGATGATGAGTAGTTGTATATCTTGTCTTCGCTTTTGGTGAACATGTTTGTCTTGAGCCAGCCGTGGTGTTTGTGATATACCCATATCGGGAATTCGTGGCCGTTGACTACTATCTCTTCAAGGTACGGGTCGTTTAAGAGCAGTTCTATGTCCCCGAGTCCCAGCATCTCGTGTATAAGGTTGCCTGACAGTGTCTTTTTCTCTTCGTCAGATACGTTCGGCAGGTAGCGGTCGAGAAGGTCGTAGGCTTTTTTCATGAATTTTTCTTTTACGACGCCGAGAGCTGAAGGGTCGACAAATTCTTTTGTGGATACCTGGACGAGCATGATGAGCTGTTCTCTGATGGCGTTCAATATCGCATGTGTGCCTATTGTCACCATGGGGCGTTTTATGTAATATATAGGCGTGTATTGGGTGGTTACGTTGTATATTGTGACTGTTGCATGGACGTTGTCTGCAATGACGTCGTATTTTTCGACCTCTATCCCGCCGGTGATGTCTATGTCTCTGTCATCGCTTGTCTTTTGCAGCAATGAGCTTATCGCTATTTTTTTTTCTTCGTCATCGTCGTCCTGGGCCTCTGATTCTTTTTCGTTTTTTTCTTTATCTTTTGGCTTGCTGCCTGAATCTGATTTGGGTGCGCTGTTTTTTTGGTTTCCTGGTATCTCCTGCTTTTTATCTTCGTGTTTTTCAGGTTCGTGTGGCGCCTGTTTACTGATCTCACCGGGCGGAGCAGGATTTTTATCTGTTGCAGTATCATTGATGGTTTCCTTATCTGTGCTCTTTATTTTTTTGACCATGCCTTTTGTGGTCTCTTTTTTAGTTTTGCTGGCAGGTGTCTTTTCTAATCTTATCATTTTCTTTATGATCTTCTCTTTTGCTTTCTTTAGTCTTTCTTCTTTTGAATCTGTTTTTTTTCTTTGTTTGGGGGTGCCTTTTTCTTTTGTCTTTTTTGTGTCCACTTCTTTTGATTTATCTTTTTTTTCTTCAGTATCATCTTTTGCTGTCGTGGCATCTATCTTCTTGTCCAGCACGTGTGATTTTATCTCATCGTGGCTGGTTGTTGTGTCTGTTTTTGACGTTTCAATTGGTTTTTTTTTGATGAAAGAGAATATTCCCATAATTTCACGCATTTTAGTTCTTATGTAGAAATATATATGAGGTTGTTAATATAGTTTTTTTAGGAGGAAATGTGTTTATTGCGTGTTGTTATTTGAGAATGAGCCTTTGGGTTATGCATTGGCGGAAAAAGGGGATATCCATGGCACTGGTTTGATTGATTTTACTGATGATAAATGTTGGTAGAATCAGATTGAGTGGTTTTTCTATGGTATATATAGTAAATCGAAAATTCGAAAAATGAAAAAGTGAGGCAGTGTGATGTTTTATAGGTGCCTCTTTATAAATAAAATTTCTGAGACTTCTCTGTGATGCAAGAACTAATAATCAGAGACGTTACTTTTTCTTCTTGTGCCTCATTCTCTTGAGCTTTTTCTTTTGCTTGTGTTTTCTCATTTTTGAGGATTTTCTTTTTTTGCCGCAAGGCACAATTTTCACCCTTTATATTTTGCTTATCATTCTTCTTACGATGCTGTATTTTTTGTCAAGAATCCTGCTTTGTTTTCTGATCTCCAATATGTCTTTTTCGATCTCTTCTATCTTGTTTGCCATATCTGCCGGGTGTTCTTTGCTGATGGCTTTAGACAGTCTTTTAATGATTTCAATATCTTTAAATAACCTGTCTTTTTGCGCTTCGTATGATTTTAAATTTTCTTCTGTCTCTTTTATCTGCTTCATCTTGTTCTTGATTATCTGGTTGATTGCCAGATGGTCTTTTTTGACATTCGATTCTTCGTCTTCGATTGTCTTCAGCATCTTTTTGAGTTGTTCCTCGCGCAGGTTGAGTTCATTTATCTTGTTTTCGAGGGTGAGTGATTCGCCGTATTCTTTTTTTATCACTTCCTCGAATTTCAATATGGATCTGTGCTCTTCGTCCATGATCTTTGATTCTTCTTTTACATTCTGTTCTATGCCGGATATCTCGCTTTCGACTTCGTCTCTTAGTCCTTCAACTTTCTTTTTTTTCTCTTTTACATTGCTTATCTTGTTGTTCAGTATCAGTTTGCCGTAGCGGTCGTAGTCTACGGATATGATGTTCTCCTTGCTCAATATCTCTGCCCATGTCTCGATGGTCTCAATGGGTAGTGATAGTTCTTTTGACAGGTCGCTTGCTGATATGGTTTTTCTTTCGGATACTATCTCGAGCAGCTGATCTATGCCTGTTTCGAGCATGGTCTCTTTCCATTCTGTCAAGTCTTTCACCTTATTGGATTGTTATGTCTCTAATGTACAATAATATAAAGTAGTTTTATAATAATATATCTATGCAATGTTTTAAAAGATATGGGAGATATGCCCAGGCTGCGACTGAGTATCTTATTGTGATCGCGTTTTCGCTATTGCTTTTGACGCCGATTCTGCTGATGGGCGGCAATTCTGTTGTCGATCTCAAGCGGACTACTGATGGGGTGGTCGCAAGGGATACGGTGGATAAGATTGCGGATATGGCGAGGATCGTGTATTCTCAGGGTGCGCCGGCGATGATGACGGAAAAGGTAAGGTTTCCCGATAATATCGATTCGACCTATGTCGGCGATAAGATGATTATCATGACGATGACCCATGGGTCTGTGACCAATGATATCTTCAGTATCATGGACTTCAATGTGACTGGTGCCCTGCCGATTCTTCAGGGCAGCTATAAGATCCGGGTGGAAGCAATAGAATATGGCGTGAACATCTCTGTCGTGCCGTAGTGCGTTGTATGCCGTTTTCTTTTGATGGGAAGATATTTAATGATTCATATTAAAGGACTGGATGGACGCTTGTCTGATGATGAATAGGAGGTGAAATGATCCTTTTAGGAGATGATTCCACCTGCTTATCTGAGATCATCATTCTTTATATCCTGTGATTATGTTCTCTTTTTCCAGCCTGAATTTCAGGATGTTTTTTTTCACTTTCTTTCCCTTGTGCTCTATGCTCTTTATCCATCCCGGCAGGATCAGTTCGCAGGTGGTGCCTTTCGGGTCTTTCTTGAAGTCTATCCTGGCTTCGATGCCTCCTGTGGTCCTTTCGATCTTCAGGTCGAATGTGTGTGCGCCTGCTTTCTTCCCGGTCTTGTACATGTGACCCCAGGTGTCGGGTATCCTGGGCTCGATCCTGATGTGATTATCCTGCATGTCGGGTTTTATGCCGAAGAGATAATCGTCAATCGCATAGATAAAAAGCGATGAGGACCATGCCTGTTCTGTGGTGCCAAGCAGGCTGCCTGTTTCAGCGTCTATCACTTCGGATAGCGCCCCGGGCTGGAATCTTTCGGAGTCGTAAGCGAAGTCATCAAGGCAGTTGAGTCCGGTCTCTGTCATGCCGTATCTCAGGAAGGCTACTGCGCCCCAGCCTGTCGTCAGTCCCCAGCATGATCCTGTATGATAGCCGGAGGGGTTGTAGTTTTTGCTTGTCTTTGATCTTGTCCTGATGCCGTATATGCTCTTGAGCTCGGTTTTCGCCCTTTCCAGGACCAGATCTCCTTTCGCGTCCGGTGTCAGGCCGAAGAAGAGGGGGACCAGGCTGTTTGCGGTCACCTCGGGGTTCGGCAGGGTTGAGTATGTGTCGTAGTAGTTTTTCTTGTCGTTGTTCCAGAAGTTCTGGTTCAGTCTAGTGTTCATCTTCATCGACAGTTTCGGTTCAAGCGTCTTTAGCGCTTCTATCCACATCGCCTGGATTTCGACTGCGCTTCCCGGCCTTTCAATGGAGTCCATCCATGTCTCGTCCGGCTTGTGGGTAACTATGTAGTCCATGAGTTCGAGATCCTTTAGTGATGTGTCTATGTTGCTTTTGAGCTCTTTTCTTAAGGACATATCGCCGCTTTTTTTCTCGTAGTCCATCAGTGTTATCAGGAATAGCGGGTCTATGTCGGCGCCGTGGAATTCTTTTGTCCCGTCGAGATGTATTATGCATGGCATCTTTTTTTCCTGGTTTTTTGCCATTGTCCTGAATATCTCTTTTGCGGTCCCGAATTCACCCATGTCTATCAGGCCAAGAAGGCTCCAGAAGACGTCCCTACCCCAGAATTCAAGGAACCATGGATAGCCTGCGAATATGCTTAGGCCAAGTTCTGATCTGTTCAGGAGCCCGAGCAGGTTGTATTGGGTCCAGATGTATGTCTTGTCCAGCCTGTCGTCGGGGGTGTTGATGTCGTGGTTGTGGTATATCTCTACTGATTTTTTCACTTTTGATGTCAGGATGCTGCTCCAGTTTTGAGCGCAGTAGTCGTATGCGTCTGTGAGCGCGTCTTTGCTTTTGGTGGTTGCGCAGTAGATGATGGGTATTTTTGTATCTTCTCCCGGGCCCAGATTGAGGCTGACGGAATAAACGGATGGGATGAAGCAGCGCTGCGGCGAGCCAGGGTTGTGGTTCTTGTAGTCTTTGATGAACCTGTTCTTTATTTCCAATGGAATCTCTGTCTTTCCGGCACCGAACATAGAGCATCCTATCTCTGAGGAGGTAAAGACGGAATTTCTCAGGTCGTTGTAGCCTGTCTCGTAGGTCCTGTCGTGGAGGTTTTCTTCTTTTGTCCTTATGTTGACTGCCGCTTCGATGGAAATGTCTATTTTTTGCTTATCTCTGGTCCTGTTCTTCAGGTGGAGGACTGAGATCACCGATGGATATTCGTCTGGCGCAAAGACTGTCTCTGTGACGTCGAGGCCGTCCAGTGAAAAGTAATGTTTGGAGCCCCATGGCTTGATGGTGCATCTTGTTGAGTTGTTTCCAGAGAGCCATGTCCCGTTTATCTTATATGAATAATATTCGAATGCCTTGATGGGCGGGACCCATATGCCGCACCATTTGGTCTTGAAGCCGGTGTCTGTGAACCTGTTGATGAAAGAATAGAGGCCTGCGGTATTGTATTGCTTTTTTTCCAGCTCATTTTTTTCTATGTTCCAGCTTAGCATGGTATCACTTCTTCATATCTTTTCAATGTTCTTTTCTCTATACCGGGCTATATCCTGTCAATAATATTTGACTGATAAAACTATTTAAACGGAAACGTATATATATCTAACTAAAAGAATGGTTATATCTGAGTTATTGTCACTATATTGTCCTAAAAATGCTTGATTTGATGGAAGGACGATTCTTTAGTGATGAAAATTCTGTGCGATAAGAAAAAAGGGTGTAAACACTATGGATGATGTTGGGGCTGCTGGCGATTTTCTTTTTGAGGTGTCGTATGAGGTTGCAAATAAGGTAGGCGGTATCTATGCTGTGATCCGTACGAAGTCAGAGCAGATGATGAAGTATTATGGCAATAACTATTATGTTATAGGATTCTATATTCCTGAACAGGCGAAGGTCGAATTCGAGGAAGAGGATCCGAAAGGGCTGAAGAAGACATTTCTTAAGCTTGAGAAGATGGGTATCAAGTGCCATTTCGGAAAGTGGGTCACTGCCGGGGGAAGGCCTAATTGCATATTGCTTGATATAAATGGTTATAAGCATCGGCTGAATGATATAAAGACCGAGCTATGGATGAAGTATAAGATCGATTCACTGCGCTCTGATTCGTGGTTCGGGGATCCGGTGGTCTGGTCGTATGCAGTCGGCCTGCTTTTAGAGATGCTTGAGAAGGATATCGGGCTTAAGAATGCTGTCGCACAGTTCCATGAGTGGATGGCCGGTGTCGGACTGCTTTATCTCAAGTCGAAAGATTCCAAGATCGCGACGGTGTTCACTACGCATGCCACGATGCTTGGCAGGACGATGGCAAGCTATACTGACAGTCTTGTCGATGAGATCGATGAAGGGCTGAAAAGCGGCAGGACTGTGGATCCGAAGAAGGCTTATGAGTATAGTGTCGAGGCGAAGCATCTTACTGGGGCTGCGTGCGCAAGGACATGCGATGTCTTTACGACGGTTTCGGAAACGACTGCAAGGGAGGCGGAATATATCCTGTCAAAGAAGCCTGATGTGGTGCTTCCGAACGGGCTTGACCTTGGAACTTATCCTTCCATGGAGGAGTGCGTATATCTGCATCGCAAGTATAAGGGCAAGATCATGGAGTTTCTTTCTGCTTATTTCAAGCCGTATTATGAGGTGAATCTCAATGATCCCCGTATCATGTATATCTCAGGGAGATATGAGATTCGCAACAAGGGCATAGATATATTTGTGCGCAGCCTTTCGAAGCTGAATGATGAGCTCAAGGGAAAGAATTCTAATAAGGATGTGTTCGCTTTCATACTCATACCTGCAAATACGAGGAGCGAGAATCACGAGGTCCTTGAGAACCTCTCTTTGTTTTCCGGTATGAGGGAGTATGTCGATGACCTGTCTTTGGATATACGCTCGAATATGCTTGATTCGCTTACGTCTGGCAAGACTGATATCAGGATATCTGATTATCTTACAGAGTACCAGAAGATCGAGGTGAAGAAGCTTGCTACATCTTTCAAGTCCCGGTCCGGCCGTTCGCCGCCTCTGTCTGCTTTTGACCTGTATGACCAGGGGGACCTGATCATCAAGATGCTTGTCGAGAACGGGCTTCTGAACCGCGAGGAGGACAGGGTGAAGGTGATATTTTATCCCGCGTATCTTTCCAATTCGGACAGGATGCTTTCGTTGAGCTATAATTCGTTTACTATCGGATGCAGTCTTGGGGTGTTCCCGTCATCTTATGAGCCGTGGGGGTATACGCCGCTCGAGACTATAGCAAACGGGGCGCTGACTGTGACGACGGATCTTGCAGGGTACGGAAAGTTCATGGAGAAGCATGTGAAGGGCCAGAAGGATAGCGGCATATACATATTGAAGAGAAGCGAAAAGAAGGATAATGAGGTTGTCGATGACCTGAAGAATATACTCCTTGAGGTTGTGAGGCTGGACAAGAGCGAGATAATATCCCGGAAGCATAATGCGAAGAAGCTGTCGCTTGTCGCTGACTGGAAGAATCTTGCGGGAAATTATATTGTTGCGCATAACATGGCGCTCAAGAAGGTCAGGTGAATGCCTGACACTGGTTGATTTTCATGTGGCTTTCGAGGGGCACGTCAACATATGTTTGCATGATGAGTGGATATTATTGATTTATAACAGCGTTATATAATTTATGTTATTTTGTTACGGTTTTATAAACTATGAAATATAATATTTTATTTTGAATTGTGGGTTTTATGGTAAATGGGTTGAATCAGGCGAATCAGAAGATCATCGAGAAGATATTGAAGCAGCTGCGGATGAGCCCTGCTGATGTGTCTTATGAAAAGAAGCCGAAGAATGTTGTTCTTATCACTGCCGAGTACCTGCCACGGGATATCACCCAGATTTCGCTCCAGTGCAAGAGTCTTGCTGAAGGCCTTGTCCAGAAGGGCATCAATACTCACGTGGTGTCTTTTGATCCATGGAAGGATGGGCAGACGGCAAATATCGGCGGGGCGGAAGTGCATTATGTCGGGAATTCGATTAAGTCGTATTCGCCTCTTACATGGGCTATCACTTTGAGCATGGAGATAGGACGGGTTGTCGCTGACATATATCATGCCGAGGGGAATATCGATCTTATCCATACGCATGAGTGGCTGATGTTTCCGACGGGGATCACGCTTCAGCATGCGCTCAGGAAGCCGCTTATCACGAGCTATTATACGCTGCAGGAGCAGAGGACTCCGGGGGTTGTCAATGGGTTCACGGAGGCTGTGAAGCAGATTGAGTGGAGGGCCAGCCAGGATGCGAACAGCATACATGTCAATGAAGACTGGATGAAGAATGCTCTCGTGCAGTTCTATTCTCCGAAGGAGTCGAAAGTGAATGTCTTCAGCCCGCAGACGCCGACGTGGGCGAAGGATATTGTGAGGGATTATTCGTGGGTGCTCAAGAACTGGGACGGGCTTGAGTGCAGCCTTAAGAAAGAGGAAATGGCCAAATAAGATAATAAGGGTTTATGCTATGAGAGTGCTTCATCTGACATCTGAATATCCGCCGCATAAGGTCGGCGGGCTTGGGACGCATGTAGAGGAGCTGACGAGGGCGCAGGTGAAGGCAGGGATCGAGCCGATTGTTGTTGTCTGCGCTTTTTCGGGTAACCAGGGTTATGAAAATGTTGGCGGCGTGCATGTGTTCCGTTTCGATGCTGATAATATCCCGGCAGAGGATTTCCCTTCATGGGCGCTGCAGATGAATGTCCTTATGCAGAACAAGGCGAGCGAGGTCATCGAGGAGTTCAAGGATATCTCCCTGATACATGCGCATGACTGGCTTGTGGCGACGGCGGCTGTCGGGATCAAGCATATATTCAGGATACCTTTGATTTCTACTGTCCATTCGCTTGAGAAAGGGCGGCGGGGCGGGATATATGAGGACCGCCAAGAGCTGATACATGATATCGAGCGCAAGATGGTGTATGAGTCGTGGAGGGTCATCACATGTTCTCATTTTATGAAGCAGTGTGTGTGCTCGTCGTTTTCTACGCCCTGGGATAAGATTGACGTGATACCGAACGGGGTTGATATGTCCAGGTATGATTTTGATTATGCGCGTTACCAGGAAGTCAAGGGCAGGTTTGCTCTTCCTCATGAGAAGATTGTCTTTTTTGTGGGGAGGCATGTGTGGGAGAAGGGGCTTGATGTGCTTATCGGGGCTGCACGGTCGGTCATCGCCGAGGTGCCTGATGTCAAGTTTGTCGTCACGGGCGAAGGATATATGACTGATAAGTGCAAGGATATGGCGCATCAGATGGGTCTTGGCGATAAGGTCATGTTTACTGGATATACTGATGAGGAAACGCTGAATGCGCTGTTCCATGTGTCGGATGTCATTGCTGTGCCTTCGAGGTACGAGCCGTTCGGGATTGTGGCGCTTGAGGGCATGGCGTCAAGGACACCTGTTGTGGCTGCTGATACGGGTGGGCTTTCTGAGATCATACAGCATGACATCAACGGCCTGAAAGTGTGGGCGGGCCATTCGGAGTCTCTTGCTGTCGGGATCAAGCGGATACTCAAGGATCCCAAGCTGAAGGAGAGTATTGTCAGCAATGCATATGACACTGTGAAGAATGCGTATAGCTGGGGGGCTATCGCGAATATGACGAAGGCCACGTATGAGCGGATTGCCGGGGAGTACCAGAAGGCCAGCTGGAAGCCGAGTCCTGCGCTGATTAACTAGACGATTTCTTATCAAAGCGGAGTTAGGGTTTTATGCCAGGTCATTAAACTCATTTACTGATATCTCTGATTGTTTCAATATCTTTCTCAATAGCCCTCGGCCAACAGTCTGATGGAGCGGAACAGTAATAGGCGCCTTCGAGTTATCACTTCTATGTATCATCCGGACATGACTCCCTTTCTGTCGCACAATCTCATATCCTAACTTTTCAAAGCGCATTATGATCTCCCTTACCGGAAAGAACCGGAAGCTTGTTCATGACAGTCACACGTTAACCGCTACTGTATGAAATCCGAAGTCTTGCGCCTTTTGCATGTGAGACCGAATTTCGTCCCTTTTTTCTTCAACACAAATCTCTATGACTTCTTCTATGTTTTTCAGAGCTTCATCATGAGTTTTTCCCTGGGTAAAGCAGCCTTCAAGAACAGGACATTCAGCAATGAAAAAACCGTCTTCATCTTTTTCTACAAATACCGGGAACTGCATTCTCTCTTTTGTTGCCATTGAATCACCATACATATTATATCTCTGCTAAATTATTTAAAAACTGTTTTTATCAATAATGGCGCCTTATTTCATCAAACATATTTTTCTGAATTCCATTCTGGTCCTTTTTTCTTTTTCTTTGCGTGATTTTCGAGGAATCCTTCGGTCTCGTCGGGGGACATATCAAGTCATCTACCTGTATCTTCCTGCCAGCCATTCTGTGAGCTTGCTTTTCTTTACTGCTTCCGTGGACATGAGGCCGTGGTCTTCTTCGGGGTTCGCTATCAGGCCTTTCAAGGGGTCGTAGGCGTGCTCGCGCATGTTTACCCATTGCTGGCTTTCGAACATCTCGTCTATGCCGTAGAATTCTTTAGGGAGTTTGAGAGGGTCGGTGTCTTTTGATAGTTCTTTCATGAGCAGCCTGAATGAGACTGCGCTTTCTTTTATGCCGTATGAGCCCATCTCCCAGATGAGGTATGAGTTCTTCATGCCTTTCTGTTTCATCTGGTAGAGCCAGCGGTAGATTATCTGCATGTCGCGGGATATGCGGTCTATCGGGGCGTGGGCGCCCATGACGGGTCTTGGGGCGTTTATGTGGACCATTTTTATGTATCTGCCTTCGCCGTCTTTCAGTGTCTTTATGTCGTCGGGGACGCTGATGTAGTTTACTGTGAGGTGCTCGAAGTCGACGCAGTAGGCGGTGCGTTTGCCTTCGTCGAGGTTCTTCACCAGTTTTATGTGGTCGCCTGCGCTCATGATCCTCAGCTGGCCTTCCTGGCCCTGGGGCGGCATGGCGGTCTCGATGAAGATGTTGACGTTGCCGGCTGCGCAGTAGTCGTAGACTGACTGGTCTTTTTCCAGGTCTTTGTCGTCTGCTTTCATGGACCATCGCTGGTTGCTTACGAAGAGGTGGCCCTGGATGTATTTGCATGCGACTGCGGTTATGAGTTTTTCGACGAGTTCTTTTGATTTCGGGCCGCTTTTTTCTTCTGTGGCGGAGTCGCCTGGTTTTGAGCGGTAGTGTTCGTAGCCCTGCTCGTTGTTCCATGTGATGAGGTCGGGGTCGTATTTCTTGCCGACTATGTCTTCCCAGAGGGGGTCGCCCGTCACCCACAGGTATTTTGCGATGACGCGGTATGCTACCTGCTCTTCGCCTTCGGAGCCGTGGCGGCGCCAGAAATTAAATACTTCGTTGAAATCTGTTCTTTCGAGATAAGCATTAGTACTCTGGAATTCTTTTATCCTTTTCTGGATATCCGGTTTCTTTCTTAACACTGCCTGTTGAAATATTGATTCCATTGTTCCCGTATCTATGCTCCTAAGTGTTGCTTCTACTCTAGCAAGCATTACTTCAACATTTACAAGTTCGTTTGTTGCCGAAGGATCAACTAATGCTTTACTTTGAAGTTGAGCTTTTCTAGCTACCAAATACTCCTTTTTATTTAATTCTTCTTGTTGTGCTTTGTTTCTTTCTTCTCTTACTCCTTCGTTCCATTCACGTAAAAGCCGATCATATTCTCCTTTTACTTTATCTTCTCCGTCTTCAAAACCACTTCCATTCTTATCCAACATGAACTCGTCGAAATATGCCACTGTGCTAACGTCAGCAGGTGCGCCCATGGCATTGAACAGGATGCTGACAAAACGGCCCATGAACCAGTCTTGCATACTCTTGAATTTAGTGCCGCTTGGCGTTGTTTTCGGGCATGTGATGAGTCCTCTTTTCGGGTCGTTGTATTCGCATTTGTCTACTTTTTTCATGAATTCGGCGAGGTTCATGCCGTCGAAGGCGTAGAGCGCTACTCTGGGTTCCTGCTGGCCTACGTCGAAGGTGACGTGGGGGCGTATTCTTGATGAGGTGTGGAACAAGAGGTATTTGGATTCTATGAGCTTCCGTGCGGAGTAGGCGCCTTTTGTCAGCCTTTCGTGCATGATCTTCCATTCGTAGGCGCCGGCAATGCATAAGTCTATGTCGGTCATGAGGTGGAGGCCGACTTCGAATTTGCGGCCTGTGTGGATGTCGCCCTGGCTTTTTTTTATGTGGGCGATCTGTTCTTTTATGTCGGCTTCGAACATCTCTGACAATGCCTCGTAGTCTATCTGGCAGAAGTCAAAGCCGAGCCTTGCGGCTTTCATTATCTTCCGGGCGAGGCCCATGTTGGTCAGTTTCTCTTCGCCCTGCTCGAACTGCGAGAAGCCGGGGGTGACGCCGATGATATAGTCTATCGGATGGTTGTCTTTTGTCCATCTCTTGTCTATGAAGTTGTCTTTTGTCTGTCCGGCCATGCTGCTCACAAGTGTCTAAAATATATATACCTTGGTGTCTTAATAGATATTGTATATTATGCCGGTGCCAGAATAAATAATTTTTTGGGTATTGCCGGTTTATGGGTGGTCATGATAAATCTTGATTTTGTCGATAAGCTGAAGACGAAGTTCCAGAAGAAGAACCTGGATCAGGAGATTGATGCTGCTTTTGATGATTCGGGGGCTTATTCTAAGAAGGTGCTTGACAGCAATAGCAAGTATTCGCGGGGTGATGAGCAGCTGAGCAGCGCGTACCAGCTTGAGAGGCAGCCTGAGCCGCCGAAGCCGGTTGTTGCGCCGGGTCTTGATAATCCGGTCGATGTCTATGATCAGCGGCAGTCGACAGATATTGATGATCCGCTTTCGCTTCCTGCCGGTATTGACCGGCCGCCGCAGCAGGGTGGGGCGCCTTTGCAGAGGATGAAGGAGCGATCGACGGATTATGAGCGAAGGGAGTTTTTCGGTGCGAGTCCGCCGATGGCGAGCAGGTCTGATCTTGCAAATGCTGATGTGGGTACTATCCTTCTTGAGCTTAAGGATCTGCGTACGCAGAATGAGCATATCATGGATCTGCTGAAGAATATCCAGGACCGGCTGAGACGGTACTAGGCGAGGTCATAGTTTTTGCGCGACTGTCTGTTCTCTTTGGTATATGCCGTATAGTTTTTTCATCTCGATGAGCATCCTGTAGTAGATCTCTCTTCCTTCTTCCAGTACTTTTGTGCGGTAGTTGTTGTAGAACATGTAGTTGTAGGACCACCACAGGCTTTTCTGGATGCTGTGGGTGTATTCGTATTCTGTCTCGAGGGTGCCTACCAGTTTCATTTTCATCCAGCCGTTTTTTTCGGGGTCGCCAAGTGTCTGCTGTCCCCAGGCGCGGACCATTATCCTTATGTTTGTCCAACGGTCCCATGGCCTTTTGCCTACCCATTCGGCTTTGAAGTCGCCGCCTGTCTGGTCCCAGCCGAGGTAGTGTATGTAGAATTTGGGGTTGTCTATCTCCATTGTCTTTAAGACTATGTCTTTTACGTATCTTCTTACGCGGAACGGCTCTTTTCCTTTGAAGCTTATGACGATGTTGTCTGATTCCTGGGTCAGTTCATCCTTGTACTTTAACATGGGCATGGTGTCTCAATTCCTCGGAGTATTCCTTCAGGGTGTTTTCAAATTCTGATGCCAGGTCTTTGCCTAGCTCTATCCATTTCTGCCTTTGCTTGGCGTAGAATGTGTCATGCCAGAAACGACGGACCATCTCGTAGAGTATTGATTGCTGGATGAGGGTGTCCTGGGGGTATTCTGTGATTATCCTCGGCTTCAGCCTTACGGAGGCGGATCCTTCGCCTTCTGTGGTGCTTCCGACAAGCACGATGTCGTATCTTAGGTATGTGTATATGTCCATCTCTTTTGTAAGGCGCCATTTGATGTTGAATTTGTCTGTGTTCTTGTGGGTTTCCCAGGTGTAGTTCATTTCCTGGATGCGGCCGACGGGTATGTTGAATATGTCGTGCATCATCGAGCGGATCTTGTTGTAGAATTTCTCGGGGTGAGGGCCGGCGTAGTTGAAGAGGATGTCTTTTTCGCCTGGCTCGTAGAGGTTGTCGAATATTACCAGTTTTGTCCTTGCCCATACCATGTGAATTCCCCTGAAATTGTGTTAAATATATATATTAATAATTGCGGTACTATATATTATTTATCATGTGATGTGTTTGTTTGCGGGGGGTGTTTCATTGCATCCGATATATGATCCAAAGACTCTTAAGAAGGCTACTGAGGCGTATTTCCAGGAGGACTGGAATGAGATGCTAAAGATAAATCTTTCTATGCTTGATGAGCGGCCCGGTGATGAGTTTCTTTTATGGCATATCGCTGATACGTATATCAAGCTCGGCAATGTCGGGAAGGCTGTCGAGTTTGCGGAGATGATCAAGGAGAGCGATGTCCACCGGGATGATATCATGATAAAGGCGGCGCACCTGTTGCCGGCGGAGCCTCTGGATAAGGATTGATGACTGGTGAGGCTTTCTATCTTTGGCCGCGCGCGATTATCTATCTTTGGCCGCGCGCGATTATCTATGCCTGATATCTGCCATGTCTTTCATGCTTGATTTTTTGCTTATAGCAAATATCTTTCTTGGTTTTTTGCGGAATTGATATATCGCATTTTCCGGCTCTATTTTACTTATGTTCAAAAACGGGTATCTTTCTATGAAAGAATCGTCTGTAAACTGGGATAATGCGGTGTTCAAAACAGATATGATGTCTCTATTATATTGTGTCAGATATGGCACAATGACCATGGATTTGCCCTGCTGGATCAAATCGGTCGAAGTCTTGGCAAAACCGACTATATCGAATACTTCTTTACCATATTTGCCTGTAATCATGTAATCCTCAACAACAAGGATATCAGGATCAAATGCTTGTATGTTCGCCACACGCGTCCCTTCTCTGGGAGAAATCAATTCACTGATGTCATTTTTATAAACACTTAATCTGAAGCTCCCTTTTTCTGTATCAAAATATTCGTTCCGGTCAGCCATCAGGCTTTTCCATTCTTTTTCGTTCAGGTAATTTTCACCCATCTTTAAATAATCCGGTATCTTTTCAGTATCTTTCAGAGTATCATAGAATGTGAAATATGCATTGAAAGGGCCACCAGAGACATGGGGCAACATGCGATACAATACCCTTTTTTCGTTGACGTCAACGACACGCCCTATTTTTTCTAAAGTCATTATTGAGTAGTGAATACATAAGTTTATTAATCTTTGGGCTGATGTCTGTTACGGTCCGCAAGAGAGCTTTATCATGCCTGAGAATCCGCATTTTGGGGCGCGTGTCCGGATGATGATCATCAGCCGATGAGCTGTCTTTCTCTGCGTCTTTTGATGATGTATCTTATGAGCGCGTAGGATATGATGAGTATTGAGAGCATGAGGGCTATCTTTGCGCCTGACGGGGTGAGGTATCTTTCGATGATGTTTCCTGTCGGGGTGTTTTGGATTTCTGCTGCATTAGCCGGGATGGTGAATGATTGTTCGTATATTGTGCCTTCTGTGCCTGATATCGCAAGGCTGTGGATGCCGGGGCCAAGCGAGGCTGTGGAGAGGGCAATGTAGAAGCAGTTGTCTTTGTCCAGCATGAAGGCGATGTCCATCCTGCTGTCTATCGTGACGGTGAGGTCTTTTGCGCTGCCGTTGAGGCAGCCCTCTACTGTGAGTAACTCTTTTTTATCGTCGTAGCCGAGGAGGGGGTCTTTCTTTTCTTTCCTGTCTTCTGTGGGGATGTCTTGTTCCTGCACTTCGAATGTGATCTTGCGCTCGATGGTGGCTGCGCCCGAGCTGACGGTTATTTTCGCTGTGCGGATGCCGATGTCTGCGGGCCCGGGGGTCATCGTGAATGCGTACCGGGATTCCTCTCCGGGGGCTATGTTCTGTGTCTCTGCGCCGGTGATGTCCAGTGCGACGCTGACGTCGTATGGTTTGTTGCCTGTGTTCTTTATTGTGACGATGATGGATTCCTCTACTGACGGGTGCATGACGAGGGGGTATTGTATGGATCTTATCTCGAGCATGGGGGGCTGTTCTATCTGTATGGTCGTGGTGCTTGTCTTTGATGAGCCTGATTTTTTTGAGTATGAGCCGGATGATGGCGGGGTGGTGAGTGTGATCGCAGTCTTGGTGCTGTATGTGTAGTTTTTGGCTTTTGCGGAGATGTTTATGGTGTGGAGGCCTGCGTTGTAGGCCTTTGTGTCCCAGGCGATGCCGTAGGCCATGCCGGGCTGGATGTAGCCGTAGCCGTAGCCGAAGTGGTGCTGGTGGGATGTGCTGTTGTCGTTTGCGTAGCCGTAGCCGTATGTGTATGAAGAGAGGGATGTGGGGGTGAGTGTGAATGTGGAGCATATCTGCGGGGATGAGGGGGAGAGGGTGCCATTGATGCTGTATGCGCAGCCGGTGCCGTCTATGGCGAGGATTATCTCTTCGAGCGGGATGCGTTCGCCTGTGTCTATGTCTATGTGGAATGTGAATGTGATGATGTCGCCGATTGCCGCATTTTGCGGGAGGCCGGATATGTCGAGCCTTACGGCCTCTGCGGGGCCTGAGGCGAGTAGTATGGCCAGGGTGAATATTGTTATGAGGGCGCTTGTGTATGCTCTTT
Source organism: archaeon (assembly GCA_043813875.1). Classification (GTDB taxonomy): domain Archaea; phylum EX4484-52; class EX4484-52; order EX4484-52; family B79-G9; genus B79-G9. The sequence goes on from JBDRKP010000063.1 coordinate 22,951, forward strand.
CTTTGAGTACCATATTTACACCTGTATGGTGGTTAGTACTACAAGTCGATGAGTAAACTTATATATGTTGTGCTTGTCTGGGGATTACATGTGTATGAATGAGTGTCAATGATTGTGGGTTATGAGGAGGCATCGGCTGGATGAGAACATCTTTTCCTGCCGCGCTCCATGGGGCGGGTTCCTGCGCGGGGCTGTTTTCGTGGATGCGCGTGAACATCACTGATCCATGGATGATTTAGTCCATCAGTCGCACACGATTTTCATTATATATGCTTCTATGTCATCAATTATGGGATCATAATCTTCTTCCTGTATGAATCTGTATCCTGTCTCTTTGGATCCTGTGATGAACGGCAGCTTCTTTGTGATACCGCCCAGAGTGGCGCCTACCTTGCGCTCCAGTTGATGCGAGTTGTACTTGTCCATATCTCCAATGCGCTGAATCAGCCCGGGGTCCTGCCCGGCGATATAGCTGATGATGGGATCAGTGCCGTATCGTGCGTCGCTTTCCGTGCGCTGCCCGATAAGAAAAAGGACAATATATTTTTTGAGTTCGCAGATCTCTTTTGTGTATCTGCAGCTTCTTTCGAAAAAATTGTCGATAGACGGCTTTGCGTCTTCGAATGTCTTATTTTTTTGGGGCATGTCATCACTTTTGATCGCTGAAGTTCTGCGGTTCCCTGCGGAGCGAAACATCCGGAGGCCTGATACGGAGTTTAGCCCGTGGCTGAACCAATGTTTCTTTTTAAAGGATATCATCTTTTAATGTTTTTGTCTTTTTGAGGTGGCGGCCCCGGCCCAGGCGCGGGTTCCTATGCGGGGCTGCCTTAAGGCCATCAGAAGGTATAGGAATGTGATTGTCGAGATGATGTAGCCGGATCTCTTTTGTATTTTCCTGGATGTTTTGGGGTGATTTTTTGATGCGGACATGTCACGGATGAAAGAGAGACTAGTACCATGACATATTAATTACCTTACGTATAAATACTACCTCTACAAAATTTATGCTTATTCTAACAAAGGGAGGTAGACAATATGAAAAGTGTAGATATTCATCTAAAGGATGATGAAATTGATTTTTTAAAGA
>JBDRKP010000064.1:0-31829 GCA_043813875.1 archaeon
AAGGCGCAAAATATGACCAAAAAGGAAAACAAAAAACTACCTGACAATCAGATAACTGTTTACCAGACATCCGATGGGCAGATCAATATAGAGGTAATGTACGCTAATGAAAATATATGGCTGCCCCAAAAAAGAATGGCCGAGTTATTCGGATGCAGCACAGACAACATCTCTTTGCACCTTAAAAACATATATGCAGAAAAAGAACTTGACGAATCTGCAACTTCCGAGGATTTCTCGGCAGTTCAAATCGAAGGAAGCAGAAAGGTTACAAGGAAAATTACATACTATTCCCTTGAAGCAATCATCGCTGTGGGATACAGGGTAAACTCAGAACGCGGCACGCAATTCAGGCAATGGGCAATTTCAGTCCTTCAGCAATATATCCACAAAGGATTTGCAATAGACAGCGACAGATTCAAATATGGCACCCGTTTCAGCGCACGCTATTTTGACGACCTGCTCGAAGAAATCCGGGATATCCGTTCCAGTGAGCGGATGTTATATCAGAAAATTACAGATATTTACGCCACTTCAATTGACTATTCGCCAAAAGCAGAGGATACAAAACAATTCTTTGCGGCAGTCCAGAACAAGCTCCACTTTGCCATTACCAAAAAGACCGCTGCCCAAATCATTGCCGCACGAGCCAAAAGCGAGAAGCCAAACATGGGATTGACATCATGGCGAAAAGCACCTGCCGGTAAAATCCTGCCCGGTGACATTGCTGTAGCGAAAAACTATCTGGACAAACCCGAGCTTGATCATTTGAACCGTATAGTTACACTATATCTTGACTTTGCTGAATTGCAGGCAGTTCGCAACTCACCAATGTATATGAAAGACTGGATTGAGAAGCTGAATGCATTCCTGAAGTTCAGTGAATACGAAATACTCACCAATGCCGGGCAGATAAGTCATGAAGTTGCTCTGGCTCTTGCCAGCAAAGAATATGAGATATTCAAAAAAAATCAGGATAAAAATTACATATCAGATTTTGACAAAGAGATACAGCGCATCAAAGGTAAAAAAGATGACAAAAATTAAAATCACAGAATCAGAAATAGAACGATTCGCCATCGAATTACTGGAAAAGTCCGGCTACCAATACATCTATGCGCCGGATATTGCCCCGGATAGTAAAACACCACAGCGGGCAGGATTCGAAGATGTTTTACTGCTGGAACATCTGAAAAAAGCAGTCAAGAGAATCAATCCCGGCATTCCGGCCGACGCCAGGGAAGATGCCATAAAACAGATACAGCGCCTCAATTCTCCAGAACTTATCGCCAACAATGAATCATTTCACAAAATGCTCACCGAAGGCATAAAGGTAAGCTATCAAAAAGAAGGATCCGACAGGGGTGATCTGGTCTGGCTCCTCGATTTCAATAATCCTGAAAACAATGAGTTTATTGTTGCCAATCAATTTACCATCATTGAAAATAATGTGAACAAACGGCCCGATATCATTCTTTTTGTCAACGGTCTACCGCTCGTGGTCATCGAGCTGAAAAACCCTGCTGACGAGAACGCAACTGTAAAAAGCGCATTCAATCAGTTGCAGACCTACAAACAGGCAATCCCCGGGCTTTTCAATTACAATGGCTTCCTCATCATTTCCGATGGCCTTGATACACGAGCAGGGTCGATATCACTTGGTTTCAGCCGCTTCATGGCATGGAAATCATCCGACGGCAAAACAGAGGCATCGCATTTAACCAGTCAACTGGAAATCCTGATCAATGGAATGCTCAATAAAAACACATTGTTAGATATGATCAGGCATTTTATAGTATTTGAAAAATCGAAAAAAGAAGACACCGAAACCGGCATAATCACCATCCAGACAGTCAAGAAAATAGCATATTATCATCAATATTATGCCGTAAACAAAGCTGTTGAATCAACTATTCGCGCTGCTGCAATCAATGACAACCCAATGCTGATTAAAGATGCACCCGAGAACTATGGATTGATGAATGTAGCGACACAGGCAAAAGGGGACAGGCGCGGCGGCGTTGTCTGGCATACACAGGGAAGCGGAAAGTCGCTTTCCATGGTATTTTATACCGGTAAGATTGTCCTTGCATTGGATAACCCTACTATTGTGGTAATAACCGACCGCAACGATTTAGACGACCAGCTTTTTGACACATTTGCCGCTTCAAAGCAGCTTCTCAGACAGGATCCAGTGCAGGCAGAAAACAGGGAGCATTTGAAAGAACTGCTAAACGTCGCATCGGGTGGCGTGGTATTTACCACAATACAGAAATTCCAGCCCGAAGAAGGAAACGTTTACCCTGAGCTATCAGACAGAAAAAACATCATTGTGATAGCTGACGAAGCCCACCGGACACAATACGGCTTCAGGGCAAAAACCATTGATGTCAAAGATGAACATGGAAACGTAATCGGCAAAAAAATTGTTTACGGCTTTGCGAAATACACTCGCGACGCCCTGCCCAACGCAACTTATCTGGGTTTCACCGGTACGCCGATAGAAAAAACAGACGTGAACACGCCTGCTGTTTTCGGCAATTATGTTGATGTTTACGACATATCCCAGGCTGTCGAAGACGGCGCCACAGTAAGAATCTATTACGAGAGCAGACTGGCAAAAATCACACTCAGCAAGAACGGCAAAAAACTGCTCAAAGAACTGGACGAAGAACTGGAAAAAGAAGACCTTGCAGAAACCCAAAAAGCCAAAGCGAAATGGACGCAATTTGAAGCTTTGATTGGCAGCGAAGAGCGGATAAAGCAGGTTGCATCGGACATTGTAACTCATTTCGGGCAAAGGCAGGAAGTGTCTGAAGGCAAGGGACTGATTGTTGCAATGTCAAGAAGGATTGCCGCCAATCTGTACGATGAAATAATAAAAATCAAGCCGCAATGGCACAACGACGACCTCAAAAAGGGCGTTATCAAAGTTGTGATGACATCTGCATCTTCTGACGGTCCAAAGATTTCAAAGCATCATACCACAAAAGAACAGAGACGAACTTTGGCAGAAAGAATGAAAGATCCGGAAGACGAATTAAAATTAGTTATCGTGCGAGATATGTGGCTTACTGGTTTCGATGGTCCGTGCCTGCACACGATGTATATAGATAAGCCCATGAAAGGCCATACCCTTATGCAGGCAATTGCACGGGTGAACAGAGTCTATAAAGACAAGCCAGGCGGATTAGTTGTTGATTATCTTGGAATTGCGTCCGATTTGAAAGAAGCGTTATCATTTTATTCAGATAGCGGTGGGAAAGGTGATCCTGCTGTTCTTCAGGAAAAAGCAGTTCAGATGATGCATGAAAAATTAGAAATTGTTTCCCAGATGTTTCATGGTTTTTCCTATGATCATTACTTTACAGCAGACACATCAACAAAGCTATCAATAATACTCGCTGCACAAGAGCATATACTTGGCCTTGAAAATGGCAAGAAACGTTATATTGATGAAGTGACAGCATTGTCAAGCGCATTTTCTATCGCCATTCCGCACGAGCAGGCAATGGATGTGAAGGATACAGTTTCGTTCTATCAGGCGGTAAAGGCCCGGCTTGTAAAATTTGACAGCACTGGAACAGGCAAAACCAACGACGAAATTGAAACCGCAATCAGGCAAGTTATCGATCAGGCACTTGTAACTGAAAAAGTGATAGACGTGTTTGATGCCGCAGGAATTAAAAAACCGGACATTTCCATATTATCAGAAGAATTTCTTTTAGAAGTCCAAAACATGGAACACAAAAATATCGCTCTGGAAGTTCTAAAAAAGTTGCTCAATGATGAAATTAAAGCCAGAGTAAAGAAGAATCTGGTTCAAAGTCGAACATTGATGGAAATGCTCGAAGATTCTATTCAGAAGTATCACAACAAGATCATTACAGCAGTAGAAGTAATAGATAAACTGATTGAACTTGGTAAAGAGATAAAGAGGATGGACAAAGAGCCGCATGAAATGGGTTTGTCCGATTTTGAATACGCTTTTTATACCGCTATTGCGGATAATGATGGCGCCAGAGAACTGATGCAAAAAGAAACATTGCGGGAATTGGCTGTTGTTTTATTTGAAAAGGTGAAACAAAATGCATCGATCGATTGGACAATAAAGGAAAGCGTCAGGGCAAAATTAAAAGTAATTGTAAAACGTACATTAAGACAATATGGTTATCCTCCTGATATGCAGGCACTTGCAACAGAAACAGTGCTAAAGCAGGCGGAATTGATTGCAGATGAAATAACCCGTAGAGGATAGAGGATGAGGGCGTATAATATCTTCACTTTAAATAGAACAGCACACAGAATCTAAGACAAAACTATCGCTATATGATGATTTTTGGAGACTAAAACATCACAGCACTTTGCTTTGTGCCGCGATGCGCTCTCGCGTCGCTTTATGTAGTCGTTTTGTTAAATCCTTGCGGGAACTCCAGATCGCTGCGAAACATTTATTATGAATAAGGTCAAAAAACTCGAAAAAGAGATTGATGCTATTTCTCACTTACGCAAAATCCATCCAAAACCTATTTAATATTTTGTCCAGTTCTAAACATTAAGCTGATTTTATGGGTATATTCAAGGGAAGAATTCTGCGCGTCGACCTCACGAAAAAAAATATAAGCGAGGAATATGCCGCCCCCAAAGACATACTAAGATACATCGGCGGCCGTGGCCTTGCAGCAAAAATACTCATCGACGAACTCGACCCGAAAACAGATCCTCTTTCTGAAAAGAACATGATAATTCTCATGGCAGGCCCCCTGACAGGCCTTGCCCCAGCCTCAGGAAGATGCTCATTCACGTCAAAATCCCCGCTTACCGGCACCATATTCGACTCGAACGTCGGCGGCTCCCTGGGTTATGAATTAAGAAAGACAGGCTACGACGGCGTCATAATCACAGGCAGATCAGACACGCCTCTCTACCTTGAGATAACAGACAACAAGGCCGAGCTCAAAGACGCCAAACATCTCTGGACAAAGACCACAACAGAAACCACAGAGCTCCTGGCCAAAGACAAATTCAAGGTCGCATGCATCGGTCCGGCAGGAGAGAATCTCGTATTATACTCATCGATAATCATAGACAGAAGCCGCGCAGCCGGCCGTGGGGGTCTTGGCGCAGTGCTCGGCTCAAAGAAGCTCAAGGCAATCGCCCTCAAAGGCACGCAAAAGATAGAGCCCGCAAACGAGTTCGCATTCAGCGAACAGAAAAAACGCTTCCTTGAGATAATAAGAGGCCATCCGGTGACAGGAGACTCGCTCGGTCGTTTCGGCACCCTCGTTCTCATGAACCCCGTAAACAAGCACGGGATACTCCCCATAAACAACTTCCAGAAAGGCTTCTATGACAACGTGGAAAACATATCCGGCGAGACCATGCAGAAATACCTCACAAAAAAGACAGGATGCGCCCTCTGCCCCATAATGTGCGGAAGAGACGCTAACGTCGAAGGCGTAAAGACCCACGGTCCTGAATACGAAAGCACCTGGGCGCTCACAGTTCAGTGCGGTCACTCCGACGCAAAGACACTCGCCATCGCAAACAACCTCTGCAATGAATTAGGCCTTGACACCATAACCACAGGCAGCACAATCGGCTTTGCCATGGAATGCTCAGATAAAGGCCTCATCAAAGAAAAAATAACCTTCGGCGACACGAAAATAATCCCGGAACTCATAGAAAAGATCGCATACAAAAAAGACATCGGCGCACTCCTTTCAGAAGGCACCAAACGCATGGGAAAAAAACTGGGCGCAACCGACTTCGCGATAAACGTCAAAGGCCTCGAAATACCGGCATACGACCCACGCGGCGTAAAAGGCCAGGCATTGTCATACATGACATCAAACAGGGGCGGCTGCCACTTAAGAGCATACATGATCCCGCAGGAAGTGCTCTCCTCACCAAGATACTTAGACAACCTTGAGCTTGAGGACAAGGCAAGAAAGGTCCGCGACATCGAGAACATATTCGCAGTCATGGACTCGCTTGTCATGTGCAAATTCACAACGATCGCAGTATTCGAGACATTCGACTACGAGATAGACATCTACGCAAGGATGCTCACGACCGCGACCGGCATGTACTTCGACGAAAAGGAGCTAAAGAAAGCAGGCGAGCGCATCTGGAACCTGGAGCGCCTCTTCAACACGAGAGCCGGCTTCACAAAAGAAGATGACCGGCTGCCGAAACGATTTGAAGAGCCGATGCCGGAAGGCCCCGCAGAAGGCGAGACCGCAAAGATGGACAGTCTTCTCAGTGAATACTACACTCTCCGCGGCTGGGACGCATCAGGCATCCCGGAAGAGAAAAAACTGACAGCACTCAGCATAGATTTTGAAGAATCATGGCCGAAAAAGATAGTCTCTCTCAATCACGAATCACTGGAAGATGCCATATCAGACGCCAAAAAGAACCTCAAAAGCGGCGACTGGATAGAAGTGGCGTCCCCGCTCGTAAAAAGCCAGGGCGTCAACGCGATAATAGCGCTCAGGGCACTCTACCCTTACAAGACCATAATCGCAGACTACAAGACAATGGACACAGGATACCTAGAAGTCGAGATAGCGGCCCAGGCAGGCGCAGACATAGTCACCATCTCAAGCCATGCAGGCAACCATACGATAATCGATGCCATCGGCGCAGCAAAGAAATACGGCGCAAAGATAATGATAGACCTCTTCGACGACATCACGCGCGCAAAAGAAGTCGAGAAGCTCGGCGTGGACTACATCCGTGTATTCAAAAACGACATAATCGAAAAGCTTTCAAAAGAGATGAAGATACCGGTCGCATCATTCATAGCATCAAAGCATGCAAAGCTGGCAGTCGAATCCTTCATCGACAAGGAACCTAAGGCGACAAAAAGAACAAAGACACCCGAGTTAGAGGGCATCTGGCCGAAGCTCCAGGTAGCGCTTGACTTAAGGAACCTGAAAGAGGCCCTGAAGCTTGCCCGCGGCGCAAAAGAAGGCGGCGCACACTGGCTCGAAGTAGGGACGCCGCTGGTGAAAAGCGCAGGCATGGACGCGGTAAGAGAGATAAGAAAAGAGCACCCTGATTGCACCATCGTGGCTGACTTGAAGACATTAAGGAACGGCGGAAAAGAGGTCGCAATAGCGGCGCGTGCAGGCGCAGACATAATCGGCATCTGCGGCGCATCAGAGAACAGCATAATAAAAGACGCGATAAGGGCGGCAAAAGATTATAACGTGAAGATAATGGCTGACCTGATAGCAATAAAAGATCCTGTAGCCCGCGCAAAAGAGCTTGAAGACATGGGCGCAGACTACATAGAATTCCATATTTCAGTCGACGAGCAGATGCGAAGCGGCAACGCGAAGATTCCGTTCCCTCTGGTCGAAAGCGTAGCAAAAGCCATAACGATACCGATGGGCGTCGCAGGCGGCATGAGAGCAGACACAGCGCCGCTCGCGATAAAGTCCGGCGCAAAGATTGCGGTAGTCGGCGGCTCTATAACGCGCGCAGCAGACCCGAAAAAAGCTTCGATAGTTATCCTGAAGGCCATCGGCAGATGATTTCTTATCATTGAAAATGATCGAGAACCTTTACGATCATGCATTACTATGGTCATCATATGAAGCGAAAAATAAATTCCCTCTTCTCTGAAAGGAGACTTATACTGGATTCCAGCATGGTCTTTTCTGCAAGTTTTATCGGCGCAATCTTCATGTTCGCATCAAGCGTCGCACTGTCGCGCATCTTCAGCCCGGAGATTTTCGGCAACTACAAGACGCTGGTCAATCTTTTTCTCTTCATTCCCGCGCTTCTTGATTTCGGCGCATCCCCCACACTCACCAGATATATCGCCGGATTCATGGCAAAAAAAGAGGAAGGAAAGATCAACCGCATGATCCGGTTTTTCCTGAAGATCAAAGGGATATCGGTCCTTTCTGTATCTCTCATGATATATCTGTCTCGCGATGCCTTTGCAGGCACATTTTTGAAGGACTCTTCTCTCTCATACCTGATAGTGCCCGGCCTCCTGCTCTCAGTTTCCTTTTTATTTGACCTCACCAAGCCGGTGATATCGGGCCTGCAGGATTTCAGGCTTCTATCATTCTCGAATTTCCTCACTACAGCATGCATAGGGATATTCAGCATAGTGCTCGGCTATTATTACGGCGTCTATTACGCCCTGTTGGGCTGGTCGCTTGCTTATTTTGCAGGGAACCTGCCCAATATTTATCATATATCGAAAAGACGGCTCTTCAGCAAAAACTCACTATCATTGGATATCGGCCCTATCTTCAGAAGCTATGCTCTTCCGATGCAGATGATGATGATATTGAACACATCAAGTCTGGCCGTGATTCCGGTCCTGAGCCTCTTCTTTGCCCAGAAGCTGATAGGATACTACGGCTTTGCATGGACATTTTACAGCGGGATAATGCTTGTCCCCATAACCTTTTCTCAGGTGCTTTTCCCTAAAGTAAGCGAGCTTAAGGCGAATAATAAAGCCACAAGAAGCTCCATAGTCAGTATACTGGCTGTATACACGCTTATCGTACTGACAGGTGTTACGGCAATACATCTGTTCTCCCCCGAGATAATATCGCTTGTATCCGCAGCATATCTTCCGGGCCTCCATATATTCAGGTGGCTGAACATCGCCGGCCTGTTGCTTGGCTATCTGTTCATATACGCGAACTATCTGAGCGCAAAAGGCAGTATAAGAAGCGCATCGATTGTCTTTTTTGTTATGAATATGGCGCTGTTTGCTGTGAGTTTTGCATTGCTTTTCAGTTGGGCATAAACTTCCATATCCATATCATTCTATTTGAATATACTTTATCCAAAAATACCATGGAATCATATTTTGATACAGACTCAATCGGCATCAAGAAATGAGGTGCATTAAGTATATCCAGTCCCCTTGTAAGCGAATGTTTCGATATTATAAAATAGTCTGTATTTTTTTCTCTAAATTCATCGTAAATCTCGCTTTCATCCGGGGTATAATATAACGCATTGATTTTTGCAGTCATTCCATATTCCAATCCATTTACATCATAATAATGCAAGTATGATAATAATACATTCGCCAAAAATGTGTCCGTGAATATATTCTCCGATTCTGTAGCGAACTGCAATCCGGAAATTGTAGCAGAATCATACTTTTCCAGGCTTCGTGGAGGTACAGTAAAATGGACTAAAGAGACAATAAGCAACGCTGTCACCAAAAATGTCAGAACGATTTTATTGTTCCATCTATATTTGTATAATTCATAAAATGTCAATACACCTAACAATGGTAAGAAGTAATCAAATGTTCTTGCAAACACATTCGTAAACCCCAAAAATATAGATAACAGGATAAAACTGAAAAAATATGACAGCACGAATTTATTCGTGGTTGATATTTTATTCATATATAGGAGTTTCAATTGAGTAAATATGAATACAATCGTCAATGGGAACAATATTGACTTTTCGATAATATACAGATAGAAGTATGTGCTTCTTTCATATGATAATAGATAGAAAATTACTCGTTCAACAACTTTTGGAAAATTTTTACTGAAATCATTTATAATATTTCCACCAATCACTGAAACTATAACCAAAGATATCAATCCAATCATTGATATGATGATGGCATTTACTAGTATCTGCTTCTGATTCATGTTATGGTCAAATAAATTAAGAATCATATAACTTATGCTCGTAGCTATTAGTATAACAAGAATTGCAAAAAAAGACGATGTGTGAGTAATGTATGTTGCTACCAATAACGGTAAGATGCACAAAATCGCCATTTTATTTTTAGTTTTTATATATTTTATAAGAAAAAACAATGACAAATAATAATAGAATATATAGCTATTAACTATGATGAATGTCGAGTTAGACAAAAAGACAATCGCTGCAAGTATCCCTATAGATGTTGAGAAAAGTTCGCGAAATAGTAAGATTATAGAAAGCAAAGATATAGCAAGAAAGATATAAGGCAATATTCTATTCTGGTGTATTGTGATCTCCAAAACAGGTGATATGGGATTAACCGTATAAAAATAGACTCCATTTTTAAGATTATTTATGTATACATTATTATATTCCAATACCTCAAGACTCGGATTGAGATATAGTTCCTGTGCCAGGATAGATTGAAAATTGTATGAGCCGGAAGGATATAGGCTGCCTGCACCGCTGAAATATTGCATGCCCCATGCAAATATTATGACAAGCGAGATTGTTATGTAAATCTTTTGGTTCATATTGTTCACCCATTAGCCAAATACCTGCTTTAATTTCAAAGAGATAATGTCCAGCGAATATTTCGATTCCAGCCACGTTACATTCTTCACAGGTATGGTTTTTGTTGTGTATATATGTTCTAATGCACCTGCCAATCCACATTCATTCCTTGGTTTTATCACCACTCCGAGCCCATTTTCTGCAATCTCATCTGCTATTCCGGCAATCTCTGTAGTTATCACAGGAGTTCCACAGGCCAGTGCCTCAAGCAGGACCGTCCCAAATCCTTCTTGCTCACTTGATGTCGACGGGAGCACAAAAACATCCAGTTTGTTATAGAATTCCACTAATTTGTCATCCGGCACAAAGCCGAAAAATTCCACACTTTGCGATATTCCAAGTTCATCTGCCATTTTTTTGTATTCTGGAAGCAGTGCGCCGCTACCACCGACCAACAATTTGACATCATGAACCTTTTCTTTTACTTGCGCTATCGCTTTTAATAGATAATCAAGACCTTTGTACCTGTGATACTCATCAAGGACAGCCAAAAATCCGACAGTATGGGGCTCTTTTTTGACTTTCATCGGTTTAAATCTATCAGTATCTACCCCCACAGGAATGACAACAATTTTGTCTTTGTATTTTTTCAAGGATGGAGAATAATCGAGATATTTTGGTTGCGTTATTATGATTTTATGCGCAACGCCAAGCACGATTTTTAGAAGTGTTGCATTGTAAATTTTTGCAATAATCGAAGTAAATCCTTTGCCGACAATATCGTTATGATATGTGACAATAAGTTTTTTCCTTCTTAAAAATGCAATTATCGCGCTCCAGTCAGCACTCCAGGGCGTCGGCAAATGCGTGTGAATTACGTCAAAATCCTCAAATAGTAGTTTGAAAGGCAAAAATTGGGTGACGTTGGTGTTTGCGATTTTTCCGATATATCCAAGTCTTTCGATTTTAATACCATCTATATTATCTCGTTTTTTTGGTGATGTTGGTTCATTGGCGCAAATTACGATCACATCATGACCATTTTTAACCAATTCTTTAGATAAATCACGGACATAGTTTTCAACCCCACCTATAAACGGATAAAACCTTGCCGGTGTCTGTATAATTTTCATATCTTATTCCACCCTGCCAGTTCCAACCGTGACTATGTTTTCTTTGGTATTTATGTCAATTCGTTTTCCTGTAGGAGGATGCCACCATCCCAACCGAATGTAAGTATTTTGAGGCATTAAGTTATTCGGAACTTTGTGTATTTGAACATTTTTGTATATCTCTCCGGTTTTCCACAACGTAGTCTTCGGTTCAGGCGCATAATCCCCCTGGAACAATATCCTCCCATCTTCATCCGTAAAATGCACAAACACAACATAATCCTTGTCCATGTTATCGAGCGCCTTCCAATAATATGTAATCTCAAAAATATCATTCGGATGCAGAAGAGTCTCATTGATATCATACCCCATAAACATGATCTTGTAGTCAAAAATCACAGAAAAGTTATGGTGGCCTGGCCGAGTGATATTGGCATACGGATCCAGAACCTGTAATCCTTCATCCTGTCCAGTATAAGTTGGAGTTTCATTTCTGTTTGTCAGCACAACATAGCCAACATTGGCAGGCTTCATAAGATACATTAATGACAATAGTACGATGCTTACAATGATTACGCGGACCCACTTAATCTTTCTTTTTCCCATCATAAATCACATTCCTATAAACCTCCCCTGTCCTCTTCGCGCTCTCATCCCAGCCATACTTCCTTGCGCTCTCCTTTCCATTCTTACCCATCCCGGCATCCTCACCCATAAGAATATCCGCAATCCTCCCCGCGATCTCTTCTGCAGAAAGCTTCACGACATACCCGTTCTCCGTATCGATAACAAGCTCCTTCGCCGCATTCGATGGATCCTCGACAGTAATCACCGGAAGCCCGCATCCATGCGCCTCAACAACCACCATCCCGAATCCCTCGCGCGTAGACGGCAGGACAAAAACCTTTGCCACCTTCATATAAGAGAAGACATCATCAACAGAATCAAGAAAACATATCTTCTCCTTGACCCCCATCTTCAAAGCAAGCTCAACAAGCCTCTTTTTCTCGGACCCTTTCCCGATTATCCCGACACTGACACGCGGAAACTTCTTATTCACAATAGCCGTAGCCTCAATAAGTACATCAATATTCTTGTGCTTGATCAGCCTTCCGGCATACAGCACATCAAACTTCTCAGCCGATTCACCGGCTTTATCGATCTTATAAAAATCAACACCATTCGGGATAACAGTCATATCATCCGCCGAAACACCCATCTCAAGAAGCTTCTTTCGCGTATGCTCAGACACAACAACATACTTGTCATGCATCCTGACCGCAGCCCGTTCCACAAAATAGCCGATATGCCCCTTAACATATCCCAGATAATCACGCCAGTATTTCCTCCCCCATACCTCATGCCACGTAGCCACAAGAGGCTTCTTCTTAAGAATGCAATATGATTTTGCGACAAAAAGAGGAAAAAAAGGAAACTGGCTGCAATCAATGACATCATAATCCTCATCAAAAAGAGGCTTGACCAATTTCATGGAAAAATAAACCGCCTGCGATATCTTCCTCTTCCCGCGAGAATCATATAACTCCACTGGTTCACAGACACCGTGAAGGACAAGATTATCATTGACCTTGAGATCCTTATCTCCATCCCACCACTTCATGCAATATACATGCACCTCATGAGATTGAGACAATCTTTCAGCAATCTCGCTGATCCTCTTCTCCACACCGCCCTTGACATAAGGGTAATAGACATCCGTAATCATAGCTATTCTCATAACTCCAACCTCAATTTAAAAAGATACAAAAGATTCATGACGCCGTCATAATAGCTCTCAAGCTTCGCCTCACCGATACGCTCCCTGTACGCGGTCGGCACCTCCATGAACCGCAGCCCATTTCTTATGACCTTGATCTTGAACTCCTCAGAAAACGTCATCCCTCTAGACCTAAGTTCGACCTTGTCAAGGACATCTCTCCTGAACACCCACATCCCGCTCTGCGAATCACGCATGTGCGTCCCGAAAAGCGCATTCGTAAAAACCGTCAGCACCCCGTTCCCGAACCTGTGCTTAAGCCCCATGACGGATTTATATTCACGTGCACACGAGATGAAATCGACATCCTCATCATAAAGCATATCTATCAGCCCGGGAACGGCATCAGCAGGGTATGTCCCGTCCCCGTCCATGCAGACAACCACATCAGCATCCTTTGGCAGCCTCGAAAAACCCGTCATATAAGCCCTACCATAACCGTTTCTCTTTTCATAGACCACCGTGGCCCCCAAAGACCTGGCAAGAGCTGCGGTCTCATCGTCTGAGCCGTCTACAACAATGATATCGCGTATGCCGTTCGACCTAAGTTCCTCTATGACAACCTTGATGCCCAAAGATTCATTCTTGGCAGGAATAATAACAACAGCCTTTCTCACTCATCTCGCCTCAGTAAAGAAATGCACTTCCTCTTCTCTCCCATCTAGCCTTACCATGACCTTGTGTACAATAGAAGTATCCACAGCAAAAAAATATTCGTCGATATGCGTATTGTTGTCAGGGACAAGAACCTCCTTGCTCCTCTGAGTTTCATTATCCATCATGATAGTGATAGTATAATTCACATCCCTGTTCTCATGATTGGCAATCCCGTACCTCAAAGATACGACACCATCCGGCGGGGACTTATCATAATCAAGAAGATAAAGCTCAGTGAAACGCTCATCCCCATCCGTTGTCACGATAAGAAAGATGATGACCGCTATACCGACGATACAAGCGACAATGATAGCATTAAGAATCGTATCTTCATCATTCATTAGCAATCAACTAAAGATATTATCTCTGGGTAGTTAATAACGCATTTACATTTATAATTCTATCGCTTGCCAATGTAAATAAAAAGATTCGCCACGCAACAGAATGCATGAAATCTTTATCTATAGGCATATTCACAGACTCAGAACTCTCAGACAGCCTCGCAAAAAAGGGCACATCAAGCGACATCACACTATACAACAAAAAGACAGACGACTGCATATACACATTCATAGTCCCGCACTCATACCCTGAAAAGATCTCAAGCCTCATCCAGACAGCCCAGCTGGTCGACGCAGCCGTCATAGTGGTCGACCAGATAACAAAAGACCTTGGCGAAACCATTCTCATACTGGACTCACTTGACATGAAAAACACCTTCATCCACATCAAGAACCCCATAGACGAACAGCAACTCCAGTCAATACTCAACCAGACATCCTTGAAATACGAAAAAGTCAGCAAAGAAGACCTCATGCAGGCCCTCGACAAGATTAATCCCGAACAGAAGGACACAAAAACAAAAATCATAATCGACCACTCATTCCAGGTAAAAAGCGTAGGGACCGTAGCATTAGGATTCCTTAAATCAGGCACAATCAAGCCCTACGACAAACTCACCGCCCTCCCCGCAAAAAAAGAGGCCATGATAAAATCCATCCAGATGCAGAGCAAGAACGTAGACACGGCATCCGCTCCCGCAAGAGTCGGTCTCTCCCTGAAAGGGATAGATGTCGAGGACCTCGACCGCGGGACAGTCCTGACAACAAAAGACATGAAATCAGAAAAAATATTCATGATAAACTACAAGAAATGCCCATTCTACAAAGGCGAGATAAAAGAAGCATCAAGGCTTCACCTCTCGGTCGGCATGCAGTTCAGGGAGATTACGATAAAGAAAATAGAAAACAACATTCTGACAGTAGAATCACAGAAGCCATTCGCGATAGACGAAAATGACAGGATTATCCTGATAGACAACTCAACGACAGGCCTGCGCCTCGCCGCAAGAGGAAATATAACACTCTAATTTTTATATGCACAGGAATCCATAATTCATTCATGGCGCCACAGGACATAGCAAAAAAGACATTAAACATACTATTATGCTTTCTTATCGCATTATTGATCATCCCGTATTCTACTCTCTTTTTCATGCACACATTGGAAAAATCAGTAACCTCTCCCGTAACATATGCAAACGTGAACATTCTGAACTGTGAACTGTCAATAACAGACGAAGCTTTTTTGGTTCAATCATTAAAGAAGCGCTGCAACTTCATGAACCTCTCAAAAGAATCATGCTCAATAGAACAGATGAAAAACCTCGCAAACAGCATTAGAGAAAACAAGACAATAGAAAACACCGCATTTCTGACAGACATAGTATTCCTTTCCTACCAGAATACCATCAACAAAGACCAATGCAGACTAAAGATCAGAGGCAACGATATATACGGAGGCACTGATTACTATCAATATCCCTATTTCAGGATTCCGCGCATCAACATCATCGCCCCGCAAAAGCAATCATTGGCAGGCATTGTATCTATCTATCTGGAAAATATCTATCTTAGAGCGATGGATGCTGTTCTTATACACATGACTTCCGACATCAGGAATAATTTTGATGAGCGATGCACACTTGACCAAGATACCTGTGACCAGAAATATTCAGACCTATACTCGATACTTAAAGAAAATATACAAAATCTCATAGAATCTAAATTCGCTGAGCATGATCTCACCTCATCAGAAGTATCGCCGATCCATGAAGACGAAGAAAAATACCTGATATTCAACAATCCTCTCTACGCCTCAAAAGAAAACAGCAATTGGACCAATCCTGTGTCTGATATGGTCTACACAACAATTTCGGGTTCAGGAACTCTATTTATCCTAAAGATGCAGGAACATTTTCAGAAATATGATGGTGCTTCAGAAGCACCCGGATTTAATCTCTCTTCAACAGAAACAATCGATGATGTTGCATTTACTATGGCTGTTTCAGCAGTAAAGGCAAAATTCATTGCCGGTTTTATGCGAGATATCGGTAATCTGTCTGACACGATTGTAAAAAAATACAGGGCCTGCATGGACGACATAAACTGCACAAAAGAAGTATTCCAGACACATGAATATCAGCAGTGCACAGATTTATGTCTCGAGGAGGAATATCAATATATCGCAATAGAAAAAGAGAATCAAGACATGATCTGCGGTTATGATTGTAAGACTGAAGGTTGTCTGGCTGACTGTAGAAAAACAGATCAGATATATGAAGACGCAGAGGTCGGATACTCTTCATGTTTCAATGGTTGTTATTATGGTGACAGAGATGAATAAGATAAACAAATCATTGTTTGAATCCTTAAAAGAGATCAGCCTGAAGAATATTCTAAAAGCCGGCCTCATCATCGCATTGATTATCTTATTGGTATTATGCTATTCCTCATATTTATCCGAGATTTTAAAGCTGAAAGGATATTCCTCAGATGTTCCTTCCTACCACGAGTCGATACTATATGGAATAAGCATACTTGCTTCCATCATCAGTATACTGTTGATTTTTGAGATCACCCGGGGAACTACAAAATCAGAATTCAGATTCCGGGAATATCTTAGATTCACATTGATGTTTGTGTTGATATATGTTATCCTGATACCTGTGGTCTTGTTGTCCTATTTGATTCCGGCATACTACGGGATCCCGGCAGATGATAGACCGACAGAAGTTCTAGACAGTATCAGATTTTTGGATCAGAATATGTCTCCGATTGTGATGATCTCTGTCTTTATGCTTCTTTTCCTCTTCTATGCCCCGTTCATCCAGTACATAGAAAGCCGGGGCTTCAGATACTCCATAGAAAAAAGCATAAGAATCTTCACAAAAGAGCCGTTAGCCGCAACATCGGGCATAGTCATCTCATTCCTGCTGTTCGTAGTACCAGCAATATTGAGCATGTTCCCCTTCACAAAAGAGATGTCTGATGTTATTGTGATTCTTGACTATAATCTCTACCTTCCTTTAACTCTCATACCCGCAACCTTCGGCATGACGATAGGAATCATCCTGATGTACTCGTTCATCGTGAAATACTACGAGAACCGGCTGGTAGAGATCTCATAAAGAAGAAGCCATCCCCTTAAGCTTCTCTTTCCCTTCATCAAACATCTTCTTCTCATCAGCCGACAGTTTCCACTCAATAATCTTGGCGCCGCCACATCCAAGCTCCACAGGCACCCCGATACTGACTCCATCATCGTTCATCGAGCAAGGCACGGCAATCCCCGTATCATTCAGGATAGCATCAACCATATCAGCGACGCAGCTTGCCGGCGCAAAATCCGTAATGCCCTTAAGCGTGATGATCTCAAGCGCAATCCCACGCACCTCTGCGGTAATCTTCTCCTTCTCGCTCTCGCTGAACTTATGCTTCTCATCGTTCACCATGACCCTCGAAAACACAGGCACCATCGACTGCCCATGCTCACCGATGACATCCGCCTCCACATCACTCATCTTCACACCAAGATGCTTTGCGATAATATACTTAAGCCGCGCCCCGTCAAGCCGTCCGCCGAAACCGATGACTCTCTCCTTTGAAAAACCGAGCTTCTTGAACGCGACATGATTCATGAGATCCATAGGGTTACTGCACGTAATGACAATACAATCAGGCGCATGCTTGCGCACGCTCTCGCACACAGAAGAGACGATATTCGCATTCACCCTGGCAAGCTCAAGCCGGTCCTTCATATCAGGCGTGCGCGGCTTGCCTGCAGTGATGACAACAATATCGGAACCCGAAATCGCTTCATACCCGCCCGATACGACGCTGGTATCATTCACATGCGCAATAGACTGCGAAATATCCATCGCATTGCCGCGCGCAACATCCGTTAGAATATCAACAATAACGACATCATCAGCTATGCCTCTCTGCGCGATAGTATAGGCAATCTTCGAGCCCAGCTTCCCTGCACCGATAATCGAAACCTTGCTCATGTCACATCACATCCCAGTACTTATCCTTTCGGACCATGATCTGTCTTATATCCTCAAGTGTGTTTTTGTCAGAATCCTTTAAAAGAGTCGCATGTTCCAGAAGCGTCTTATAATCCTCCTTCGTCAGGAAAGAATAAATGATATCTCCTTCCTTGATATTGCGCCCCACGACTGCCCCGTCAAGGCTCACAGCCACCTGCACACCCATCTCGGCAACAGTCACATTCTTTCCTTTCTCCTGTATCGCATGTACAGTACCTACGATCTTTCCCTCATTATTCATCAGCCTGACATCCTGCTTGATGGATCCCGTTAGTATCTCCATGCCGATGATAGCCGGCTTTGACTGCCTGAACACGAAGCCTTCGATGAACCTGACCTTTGATGGCATGCACACAGACTCAAGCACGCCTTTCTTCTTCTCCTCTTCGGTTTTTAAGACATAAGCTTCATAATCCTCAATCAGCCTGTATATGATATTGCTCTTGAAAATATTCACCTTCGATTGCTTGGCAAGATCTTCCGCCTCAGGCAGTACTTTCGTATTGAACGCAAATATCGCTTTATTCTTATCCTCTACCTCCTCCATAGTGACGATATCTTTCTTGTTCACGACACCAATCTGAGCCCTCTTGATTGCGATACCTTTCTCACGGAACATCTTGACGATAGCCTCAAGACTACCCAACGCATCAGCTTTAATGATGACCCCTTCATCATCGGTCTTGATCTCTACCTCTTCAATCTCCTTCTGCACTTCCTTTTTCAGTTCTTCGATCTCGCTCTCATTTCGTGCAGACCTTACAGGCACGCCGGCAATCACATTCTCGAGCCCTACAGCAGAAATCTTGAGTCCGCTTGCAGCGACAACCTCATCCATCGGGATGAACTGTTTCTCCACCCGGATTTCCTTCATCGGCTTCGTCTTGAGCAGGCCCTTGATCTTTGTGCATATCGCGCCGTCAGGATGCCCGATGACCAGCACATCCCCCTTCTTCATGATCCCGTCATAAAGTATGACATCGATAGTCATGCCAAGCCCCTTCACTTCCTTCACCTCAAGCACAGTGCCTTTCCCATGGCCAGTCGGGTCGATCACAAGCCTCTTTTCAAGATATTTCTGCGTAAGTCCCGCAAGCATGGTAAGAAGTTCGCCTATCCCTTCACCCGTCCTTGCAGACACCGGCACTATCGCGACATTCTTTGTGAAGTCAGTAAGCCTGTCAAATCTCTCGGAAGCGACACCATTTTCATGCAGTTGGCCGATAATCTTATAGAGTTTCATATCGAGATTCTCTTTCACATCCGGCCTCTGCATATCGTAAGTATCAGAAAAGCATATGTTCTCATGCGGAATCCATCCGGATAGCTTATCGATCTTGTTCGCAGCAATCACAAAAGGCGTCTTGTAATGCTTCAGTATATTGATCGACTCGAGGGTCTGCGGTTTTATGCCCTCGGTAATATCGATGATAAGTATGGATATGTCTGCAAGCATCCCTCCTCTCTTCCGGAGCAGAGAAAAAGCCGCATGTCCCGGCGTATCGACAAAAAGCAGTCCCGGGAGCTTTAGTTCTATCTTGTACTTGGAAAGCAGTTTCCCGCACGTTTTGATGATGACCTCTTTTGGGACCTCGGACGCCCCGATATGCTGTGTGATGCCGCCGGCTTCACCCGTTGCGACACGCGACTGCCTGATATGGTCAAGCATAGAAGTCTTCCCGTGATCCACGTGCGCAAGAATAGAAATTATAGGCTGCCTAAGATGCATAAACTCCACCACATATAAGTTAAATATTAACAGTTTGACAATAATTTGCCGTGATTAGACATTAATAGAACACAAAACTTTTAAATAATATACTACGTCTTTTCAATTATTACCTTTTATGTTCAATTTTTGCGCAGATATTTATTAGACATTTTGCGTAATTAAGGAACAGATACCAAATAACTTCCCCAATTCTCAAGCTGAAACTTCTTATGACTCTACTTTAGAAGAAAATATGTGTGTCGTAATTAAATCGTATGACGTCGATTTCGCTCTATATCTATGGCATCTATCCATCTAAGATATTGGGGAAGTTATTCTATATTCATTCCTAAACCCTTTATAATAGATCAATGTCATTGCAAGGCGCTGTTTTGAACGAGAGTTCAAAAGTGTGGCATGTTATTGTTATGACACTCAGATTATTAGTGCCTTGACTACAGATATATATTTATAAGTATCAATATATCAATCTGATATGAACAAAATGAAGGAAACATTGACAATTTTGAAAGCGCTCTCTGATGAAACAAGACTAAAAATCGTGGAGTTTCTCCTTGATGGAGAAAAGTGCGTCTGCAAAATTGTCCCGCATACAAAAAGAGCACAATCGACTGTTTCAATTCAATTGAGTAAATTGGAAAGCTGGGGGGTTCTGGAATCAAGAAGAGATGGCAAAAAGATATTTTACAAAATTAAAGATTACCGGGTTTGCGATGTTTTCAAAGCATTAGGTTATCCAAAAGGTAAAATTTTGAAAAAGAGCTGTTGCATGGGTGATAAAAATGAGAATTGAAATATTAGGTACCGGGTGTCCAAAATGCAGAAAACTTGAAGAAAATACAAGAAAAGCATTAGATGAAACGGACAAGAAAGCAGAGGTAGTCAAAGTAACAGATATCAACAAAATTATTGATTATGGAATTATGTCCACCCCCGCAATTGTGATTGACAGCGAAGTCAAATGTTCCAGCAGGATTCCGGATGTTGAAGAAATAAAAAAGTGGTTGAAATGATATGAGAAACAAATATTTCTTTGGACTGTTGATGCTGGCGATTACAGCATGCATTATTATTTCGGGATGTACCGGGAAAACAGAACAGAATGTCTCTGGTAATATCATGATACAGGAAACAAATCAGGTTTCGGATGCAAAAACAACTGAATCATCAGTACAAAAAATAGAAGTATTTCATTTTCACAGAACACAACAATGCTACTCCTGCAAGACCGTCGGAGCATACGCCGAAGAAACAGTCAAAACCTACTTCCGAGATGATTTAAACACCGGGAAAATAGTATTTGACCATATAAATGCTGAACTTCCTGAAAACAAAGAACGTACCATAAAATACGGTGCAACCGGTTCGTCATTGTGGATTGGTGTTTACAGAGCAGACGGAAGTTTTTCAAAAGAGGAAAATACCAACGTGTGGTATAAGATAAAGGATAAACAGGATTACATGAATTATCTAAAACAGGTCCTTGAACAAAAACTAAAAGGCAATTAAAATGGATCTGATGGCTTTCATGGAGTCGATGGGCACAAGCGATATCGGTATAATCGCAGCTTTTTTTATCGGCCTTATGACTGCTATCAGCCCGTGCCCCATGGCAACAAACATAACTGCCATCGCCTTTATCTCTAAAAAAATAGACAATGGAAAACATACTCTCATCACAGGTTTTATTTATACTGCAGGAAGAATGTTTACTTATGTTGCTCTCGCATCCCTGATCGTTTATCTGGGCCTGAATGTTCAGGCAATCTCTTTCTTTCTGCAAAAATATGGTGAAAGAACTCTGGGTCCTCTGCTGATATTTATTGGATTGACTATGTTGAACGTAATTAAATTAAATTTTGTTAGAAACAGTAACAGACTAGACATCCTGAAAGAGAAATTATCAAAAAAGGGATATATTGGAGCTTTTAGTCTGGGGGTTATCTTTGCATTGGCTTTTTGTCCTTTTAGTGCCGTCCTGTTCTTTGGAATGCTGATCCCTCTTGCCCTAAAATTTAGTGATGGCATATTGATTCCATCTGTATTCGCATTTGCTACAGGCCTGCCTGTGATTTTATTCTCATTCATGCTTGTTTATAGTATCTCAAAACTCGGCACTATAACGAACAAGGTCCAGACATTTGAAAAATACCTGAGGTATGTTGTCTCGTTAATCTTTCTTTTGGTTGGTGTCTATTACACAATTCAGATATGGTGGTTTTAAATGCTCATAACAGATTTATTTTTCAGAGGAACCAACGCATTAACTGAATATCTATCCGCTCACGTATTAACCTGCCTGATTCCCGCTTTCTTCATAGCAGGGGCGATTGCAGTTTTTCTTAAAAAAGAGTATGTCTTGAAGTATTTAGGCCCGAAAACAAAAAAACACATATCTTACTCAGTTGCTGCAGTTTCGGGGTGCATTTTAGCGGTATGTTCATGCACGATTTTGCCTTTGTTTGCAGGGATAAAGAAAAGAGGTGCCGGTCTGGGTCCTGCGATTACATTTCTTTTTTCAGGTCCGGCAATCAACCTACTCGCAATTATTTATACCGCACAGGTATTAGGTTTTGATATAGGCATAGCAAGGGCAATTGCTGCCATCACATTATCCATAATTATTGGCTTGATAATGCACTTTTTATTCGAGAAAAAAGCAGTAGAAGATGGAGATGCGTTCTCAAATCCAATATCAGAACCGCAGAAATCAAAAACAACGATCTTATCATTTTTTGCACTCCTCATAGGGATATTGATCATTAACGGTCTTCAGATAGCTTTTAATTTAAAATTAACACTTTTCGGATTATCAATTGTTTTTTTGCTGATCTTATTGAAATTAAAATTTACTAAAAAAGAGACCACCGAATGGATGAAAGAGACATGGAATATTACAAAACTAATAACCCCCTACCTCATAATCGGTGTTTTCATAGCAGGCATCATCAGTTTTTTACTGCCAGAAGAAATTGTCCGCTCTTATCTTGGAGGCAATAGCTTAACATCTAATTTTGTTGCTTCTGTTTTCGGGGCTTTCATGTATTTTGCAACACTGACAGAAGTACCGATAATTGGAGAATTAATGAAACTGGGAATGGGCGAAGGTCCTGCGCTGGCATTATTGTTGGCAGGCCCAAGTTTGAGTCTGCCGAATATGTTAGTCATAAGAAAAGTATTGGGGAATAAACAAACAATAGTATATGTATCTTTAGTCATAATTTTTTCAACTATTGCAGGATTACTGTTTGGTTCAATAATATAATAAACAGCGGGGATATCCAACCTTTAATGTTCGCTTCAAAAATCAGATCCCCAGTCTCTTCTTCCAGTGATTGCACACAATCTCGGTCTTCTCGGCAGCTGCCCCGACATAGAGTTCAGGATTGAAAAGAATCTCTCGCTCGATTTCGCTGAACTTCTGAAGATACGGCTCAAGCTCATCATCAATCTCCATGACATCCCTAAGGCCAGTCTCGTTTTTTTCAGCCTTAAGCGTGAGCTTGCGCACGAACTCATGCGCATCCGGATGCCCGTGGAACGCAAGAAGCATATAAAGCGGCTCGGCGGCAAACGATTCCTTGCTCATCTCAAAATTCATCTGAAGGTTCTCCTTATCGACCGCAAGTCTCCTCGACACTTTAGTCAGCCGCACCACAGACACATAAAAAGCAGCAAACAGCTGCGGTATGAACCTCTGGGAAGCGGAATTGGTGAGATCCCTCTGGTGCTCCGAGATCCCGTCAAGATAAGCAGTCACCATCGCCGGCATGAACGCCTTATACATGCTCTTCACATTCTCGAAATTGATGGGATTCCTCTTATGCGGCATAGTCGATGATCCCACCTGGTCAACTGAAAACTCTTCCTTCACCTCAGCGATTTCAGTCCTCTGCAGGTTCCTCATGTCATCAGAGAAATTAGCAAGCACAGAAAAGGCGGTAATCACAGAGTGCATCAGGTCAGTCATAGGTTCCGGCGGCACGATCTGCGTAGAATGAAGTGCAGGCGAAAGCCCAAGATTCTCAAGCAGCCTCTTTTCAAACTGCATCGGCTTTTGAAAAAATAGTGATGAAGCATTATAAGCGCCGACAGCCCCCGATGCCTTGCCGCGCAGGCTCTGCTTTGCGCTGTTTATCGCCTCGATCCTGTCCCCGAGCCGGTGGACATAAGACGCCATCGTGAACCCGAAAGTGATCGGCTCTGCATGCTGCCCGTGCGTCCTTGCGACCTGGAGCGTATCCTTTTCCCGAAGGGCGATATCCATCCATGTCCTCTCAAGCTCGTTAAGCGCAGGCATCAGCACATCCTCACAGAACTCCTTATACCTTAAGACATTGGCAGTATCGACGACATCATATGACGTCAGCGAGAAATGGACAAAGCGCCTCGATTTCTTGGCCACCTTCGTCCTTATGCAATTGGCAAGAGCCCTGATATCATGCTTTATCCTGTCCTCTTCATGATACACTTCCTTAGCAGTCACTTTCTCGCACGCCTTTGCTATGTCGTCTGCGATATCCTTTGGGCAGATGCCTTCCTCTGCAAGCGCCACTGCAAGCGCAGCCTCGACCTTCAGCTTGTACCTTATATACGCATTCTCCGAAAGATAGGGCTCAAGCTTCTCCTTGACGCTCTCATCTCTTCCGTAATACCTGTAATCGATAGGCGATATATTCTCGAACAGATCCATATTCATCACAGCACCGTCTTTTTGATATTCTCTTTTGTTTTCCTTATATCTTCATCCACTTTCTTGGAAAGCTTCTCATCAGTGAGCGCAATAATCTTCACAGCCGCAAGCGCCGCATTTTCAGGGCCAAGGACCGTCATTGAAGGTGTCCCCGATGGCATACGAAGGCTTGAATGTATGTCGACAAGATAAGCCGCATTATCCTCGATTGGCGGGCACGCGATGACCGGCTTCACCGTATTTGCTGCGACGACCCCCGAAAGCCCGTTAGACCTGCCGGCGACAGTGATGAACACCAAATCCGCATACTTCTTCTCGCTTTCCTTGATCACATCGAGCACAAGTTCAGGCGTCTTATGCGCAGACGCGACCTTGAACTCATAGCGCATCCTGAACTCATCAAGCAGAGAACCTATCTTCTTACAGAACGCCATATCCTTAACCGATCCCATCAGGATAACAATCATATCTTATCACCATCATCATTTTATGCATCAATCATTACTATAATGACTATTTGCACCAAAACATTTATATAAAGATAAACGCCTGAATGACTTGGTACAGAAATACTGTCGTTAAGTTCAATAAAATTGATTCCCATGAAGACGGTGAGTTCTTTACTCCTTCGCTCAGAGTGGTTTTCTCTAAATCTTCTTCAATACTATAGAAAAAATATTAATGGGCTCGAAGACATGCGTCAACCAATTCGTCAACCAGACCTTGAAACATAATAAATCGCTTTCCCTTTCCCCTTTCCCCTTTGGCATCTCTTAATCCCGGATGGCTATGCGATAAGCTATTTAATTATTAAACCCCATAAATCAGGCATGACACCGCGCCAGAGGCAGATAAAAGATGCAGTCACAAGATTCACTGAACTTGCAAAATCCAATGAAAACGTAATCGAGATAGCGCAGTTCGGCTCGTCGATAACAGGGAAAAAGGTGCCAAAAGATTTTGACCTGATGGTCTTTGTAGACAACATCACATGCATCCCCCGCATAGCCCGGTGCGCAAGAAGCGTAACGTCAATATATCATGCCCACGACATCTTCGTATTCGGCAAAGACAGGCGCTACATGGGAAGGATATGCTCAAGGAAAAACTGCCCCGGAGACGCAGCAGATTGTTTCGCCCCCGGATGCGGGAAAACACCGCACCTCAAGCAAATTTCGGGCTTCACCTTCAGGGAAGAGGTGGCATTCAAAAAAAAGCCGCTCATCCTCTACAAAATCCCGGGCACAGGCATAACCGAAAGCTGGTATAATGAGGCAAAAAAATACATGCTCAAAAAGAGCACGATACTGAGAAAAGAATACTTCGGCGGCATAGCCTTCAACAGGGACAATGCAGCCACTATACAGGTCGACGGCGGGCTCTATGAAATTCTTGCCGGGCTCCATTCAAAAAAAAGCATAAAAGACATCATAGATGCATCGAAGAACAGCCGCGCCCCATCATGCATCGAGAAGCTGGAAAAACTCGGCTTCATCACAGACGCTACAGATCAAGAAGATATCCTGCCCTACACCCCCAACGAGACAATTGAAGGCTGCCTTTCTGCCCCCGAGGTAGTCCACCTGTCTGTAACAGGCAGATGCAACCTCGACTGTGAATTCTGCTACGCCCAAAAAAACGAAAAAGACATGACCACAAAAGAGATAACATCGCTCATAGACGAACTATCGGAAATGAAAGTATTCCAGGTTGCAATAGGCGGCGGCGAGCCGCTCCTTAGGGATGACATCTATCGCATATTATCATACTGCAAGAAAAAAGGAATCGTAGCGAACATCACAACGAACGGCACCCTGCTTGAGGGCGGCGCCGTAAAAAAGCTCAAAAAAATAGCAGGCCAGGTGAACTTAAGCGTCAACGAATGCCTGAAAACACAGGATTGCAGGGACAGGATACTGATGCTGGCCTGTGCAGGCATAAGGACAGGAATAAACCTCATGGCATCCAAAAAAAACATAGGGACGCTTGAAAACACAATACAGGACCTCCTGAAATACCCTGTAGAAAGCATCACTCTACTTAGGCCCAAGCCTGCAAAAGACGATGCATGGTATAATGAAAACAGGCTTGACAAAGACGACCTTGTGCGCTTAAAGTCAGCCATAACCACATCAAAACACCCCGGGAAAATCCGTGTGGACTGCTCACTTGTTTCCCTCATGCATGACGTATCGCCATCAGTTCTTGAATACAAAAGCATATTCGGCTGCGTTGGTGGCGTAAGATTCTGCACTATCCGGAACAACGGCGACGTCTACCCATGCTCATTTTTCGGCGAGAGACAATACCTTGCAGGAAACGTGCCTGAATCAGGATTCAAAAAAATCTGGAAAGAAGCGCAAATATTTAAAACATTCAGGACAATGAATAATAAAATAAAAGGCCGCTGCAGAAAATGCAGGATAAAAGACAACTGCAAGGGGTGCAGGCGGATAGCGCTCAAGGTAAACAACGACTTTTACTCAGAAGACATATGCCCGGGTTGCTAAAGATGCAGATCAGAAGCATAAGACAGGGATTCAGCTGCGAGCACAGCTCAGTAAACTACGAGTTTGTCACAGAAAAAAAGATAACTGATGATATTAAGGAAATATTAAAAAGAAGCCGCGAAGACTACAATATCAGTGCCAGTGCCAAAAAAATATCCATGCACCTCGATGGCGAAGACTACATCGATGACCAGTTGCAGGATGCACTTCTACAAAAAATGCCGCTTCTCATATACGAGGACTACGACTGGTGGAACTTCATACTGATGTTTGATTATGACAGGGGCCTCTTTGATGCCCTGAAAAAATACGAATCTGAAGGCAAAAGCGAATACTATGTCTCAGTAAGCAGGGAAGGCCGGAGGATACAGTTGTGGATATGCGTGCATTTAGATTACGGGGAGTTTCATGACCTTGATGAAAGAGACACTTTTCGCGGCTTGCGAAACCTCTTTCTTGAGGCAAGGCGCAACATCCAGAACGGCGATTATGAGTGCATAAAGATGTTCCATATCTACTGCAAAAACAGGGGGGGGCTATAACAGATACATTCCCTCATCAGAAATCGCAAAAAAGCTCAAGCCGCTTCTTGCGACAAATGTATTATGATGGTATGATGGATTTTGATAAAGAAGAGATTCTGATCCTGCTGAAAAGCATCAAAATAATGGAAAATGGCGAGGCACTGCTGGGCATAGACATCGAGCGCGACAAAGTCAATTCCCTTATAAAAAAGCTTTCAAAAAGCGCCATTGAAACTGAGATAAAGGAAATAGACAATTCAATAGAATCACTCATAAAAGAAGCAGAAGAATACAGGAGCGGGCACAGTGAAGAATACGAAATACAGGACTTTGACGACGTCTTTGGCCCCTCATATCCTTACTCAGATACCATGAAGATACTCAAAGAAGCCATAGAAAGCGGCAAATGCGTCGAGATAAACTATTACTCAGCAAACCAGGGCAAATTTACAAAAAGAAAAGTAAGGCCGGAAAGCATCGAGCGCGACGGCGGCGTTCCGTACCTGAATGCGTACTGCTTTTTGAGGAACGATAAGCGTGTCTTTAAGCTCGGGAGAATAAAAGAAATAAGAATCGTAGACTGAGGTGATATCCGTGAGAATAATATCCATGCGTAAAGGATACGAATGCAACCACAGCACAAGGGATTACGGCTATATGTCGGGAATAAAGGTATATTACGACTACGGGACTTTTGATATGACTTTTACGATCCCGTACAACACAGAACTCTTCAGGATGCTTCAGGATTTTAAAAATATAGATGCTTCAAAGAAGTTTAATGTAATTGAAATCACTATCCGGCTGTATTGCGAGGAATATAATGAAAAGCCCAGTGAATACGTGGACCTTGCACTTGACATAAGGGATGCGATCATTAAAAAAGACAAGGATGTCATGACCATCCTTGACCTCTATCACGCAGAAAAGAAGGCATACAACAAGTTCAGGCCGGAAACAGAGCTTGCAAGAAAGCTAAAAAAAGATCTGACAGTATGTTTTTGAACTCTATAGTTGACATGTCGACGTGAGCGTTTATGACGTACCGGAAAGAAAATCAGATAGAAGAGACAGATAAAAGAATCCTTGAAGTGCTTAAAGATACAGATAAACACGATATAATGAAAGCACTGAGAGCATGGAAGATACATCTTGAAAAGAATCTCCTATTTCCTTTCGACGCCGTGATTTTCGAGGAACAGGAAGAAGACCCGCTTAAAGCTGGCGACAGGGTAAGTGTTCTAAGGATAGATGATTCAGATGATCTATACGGGTTGCTGGCTGAGATAAGGTTTGGGCGTCGTAAATATTATTTTCCACTGTGCGACCTTGAGGTTACAAAAAAACGTTCACCAAACTATCAGCCAGTGAGTGATTACTGCGTTTGGTTTGTAAATAGAGATCGCTACGATTAATAACATCTACAACATATAGTCAAATCCAACAAACGGCGCTATATTGGAAGGATACGCTCTTATGGCAAGAAGAGCAAAACAAATCAAGAGGTGTTTAAAATTATGAACGAAAAAGGCATCTGCGCCATAGGCATAATAAAGCCGGAATCATTCTATGCCAATGAAAGCGAAAAAACAAAGCTGAACTGGTTTTGCTATGAATTATCCATGGTCATATATGGCACAATGAAACAGGACCTTGGAAGCCAGCTAAAAAAGCACAGGATAGATGACAGAACCTTTGCTGATTTTTCAGTGCATCTCTCGAGGAAAATGAAGATAGAGATATTAAAAAAACTATCAGGCCAGATAAAAAATGTATGCATATCATACGAAATGATTGAATCCTGTTTTCCAGGCATCGACGACAGATTACTTGATCAGATGCTGGATGCTGTCTCGAGTGCATGGGATAGGCATATGGATACTTGCGTAATATGCCCCACCCGCTGCATCAGCGAAAGAAACATACATTGCACAATGTTTAATGACACAGAATGACATAATCGGGAATGAATGGATATGGCAGAAAATATGAGTTTAAGGGAATTCATGGAAGAGGTAGAAAGGCGCATAAACAGCAGCTCCAAGGAGGCCCTCTGCACCATAATCATGGAATGGGCAAGAAATACAGATTCTTCTAGCCGCGATGATTTCCTTTTGATGCTTGCTCCGCCTGCAAAAAAAGAGCCTTCTGCCTACGGCGAAGAACTGCTTGAGGACATCTGCAGCTTGCTGAAACGTGTGGAAAAAGGCGATTATTCAGAAGGGTGGGGCTGGGACGATGAAATACATGATGAAAGAGAATTTGGCGACGAGAGCTGGGCAGATGAGGCAGATGATTTCTTTAAAGATGCCCGCGATGCGATGTTCGCCGGCAATTACAGCCTGGCAAAAGAGGCATATGCGCTCCTCTTTGAAATACTAAAGATGGGTGAAGAAACCGGGCATTTGCCGGGCCCGCCAGACCCGCTGGAGATACTCGAAACCGATCTTGAAGAAGCAGTTGCATGCTACCTGAGGTCTCTTTACATGGCATCGCCTGTTGGCAATCTGCCTGTCATGATATGGAAAACAATGCAGAAAGTCAGGCACCATATTAAAGGCAATCTGAATTTAAACTGTCTTATCAACGCAGACACCAGGCCGCTGCCGGAATTCAGTGAATTTCTGCAGGCATGGATAACCTTGATAAGAAGCACAAATGACGATTCATCAGCCTACCTTCTCTGTGAGGCAACAGTATTGTCTGGCGGCACGCCTGCTATTGCAGAGCTTGCGTGCAGGGAAGGCAGACGCTTTCCAAGAGCATACATAGAATGGATTGGCATTCTGGAAAAACAAAAAGATTACACCTCCATGCTAAGCGCAGCAAAGCAAGGGCTCCTTGATGTCCCGAAAGATTATGTGATCCGAAGAGAAATTGCAGGCGGCATGATACGCGCAGCAGGACACCTAAAAGACAGGGAACTCCGGCTTGCAGGCTGGCATGAAGCATTCTACTCCATGCCGTCCCTTTCAGACCTTCTCTCCATGCTGTCACTTGCAGAAGAAACCGGCTGTTACGATGAAAAAATAAGCGCTGCTATCGAAAGAATAGAGACGCTGAGAAAGAATGAGAAATCAGATGGCCATGAATTCAT
Source organism: archaeon (assembly GCA_043813875.1). Lineage (GTDB taxonomy): Archaea > EX4484-52 > EX4484-52 > EX4484-52 > B79-G9 > B79-G9. The sequence goes on from JBDRKP010000064.1 coordinate 30,717, forward strand.
AGAAAATGCAGACAAAATAAAATCCACTGCATCGGAAATACTCCTGTGCCAGGCATATCTTCTTGCAGGCCGCTATAGGGATGCCCTCTGTCTCTGTGAAAATAAAAAGGCGCTGGGATGGACTTACGGCAGCAATCCAAAGGCGCTGGTAATCCCGTTTTTTCTTGTGCTGTTAAAAGGAAATAATAAGAGAACAACCCCTAACCTTGAAGAGTTATGGAATACTGCCACTGGTATTAGCGGTGAATACCATACTCTGCGCGATGCCGATGTGCCGCAAAGATTCAAAGACGCGATGGCCAAGGTATTTTGCTCTATTCGGCTTTCAGACGATGAAGCGGACAAATACATGCACCTCTGCATTACAGAAGCAGGCAACAGAGCAGATGCAATCGTGGGTGAGAAGCACAGGGGAAGCTATTATAAGGCAGCAAATCTGCTTGTAGCAGCAGCCGAAGTGCTTGCCAGCCGCGGCAGGGAATCAGACGGCACACGCCTCATAGATAAATACCATCAGGTATACAATCGCCATTCAGCTTTCAGAAAAGAGCTGAAAGAAGCAGCAAAAAGATCAGGCATGTTTATATAAAAAATCTTACGGATAGTTTGTGATATCATGCACGACATGGACATAATAGAAAAAGAACTGAAAAAGATAGATGAACAGGACAAACAAAAGCAACAGAAAACGCCTTCAATAGTCATGGAAGTCTGCCCGGTATTCGGCGAGCCGGACCTCACATACTGCCGCATGAGCGCAGGCGGCATAATATTCGGCCTGAGCGCAGAGCAGAAATACCAGTGCAAGAACTGCGGCTACGTAGGGTCGGTAAGCATCGAGATAAAAAGCGCCGACGACATCAGAAAGATAAAAGAGAACTACAGGAAGACCAGGATATCAAAAGACCCAAAGCCGGAGTTGATGACACCCGGTTCCGCCCGGCTGTGGCGCATCATAATCATCATCATAATCTTATTCCAGTTCTGGGTTTAATACCCCGCAGCTTGCTGCGATTTTGAACGTGTGCACTTGAATGGGGGCTTTGATGAGTTGATATCTTAATAATTAGCATCGCCGTAATACCCCGTAGCTTGCTGCGGGGATAGGCGATG
>JBDRKP010000065.1:0-12509 GCA_043813875.1 archaeon
TAGGGAGTATGCATACTCGAAGAAAGATGAAAACATCGTCACTGAGTTCAAATTCAAGCAATTAACGTGGAATATTATGAGACTCTAAGCGGATTTTGCTTGAGGAGTATAGACCTTTGGAGAAAGTAGTACAACAACACCGTTTTTTTGAGATTTTCGCATAGATTTATATATTTAATCGTTCAGTTATTGACCAGTGATTAATATGGTTATGGGTGAATGTCTTCATCGGTGAATGTTTTCATTGAAGAATTATCCAGCCAGTGCTCTTTTCTTAACAAATATTTTAGAGATATAAGTCTATGCAGCATTACTTCTGTATTTTTGAACAACTTAGCCGGAGGTGTATTTTGATGAAGAATGAAATGTCAAAAAAGATGGGTGGATGTATTCACATCTGTTGATGCGGATGCGGACGAATATAATGAAGATATAGTATATGCAGAAAAGAAAGAAGTTCTTTGTTTTAATGAAGCGGCGGATGATAAGGGCCGGAGTATTGTGCCTGCACCTCTCAGGCGGATGCGTTCTATTTCCAGAAACAACTGTGGCAGCGCCATTATAGAGCCTGTGATTCCTGTGAAGAGGGCCATATCCGAAACACAATCAGAGGTGTCAAGGATACTTGATTCTTTTGATAATGTGATCAATTACAGGCAATATGGCGATATTCTTGAGATAACGGTTGGCGGAGGTCGATTTCGATGATCAGGCTTGCCATACCCAAGGGATATATGAACAAGAAGGTAATCGATCTTTTTTTGGATTGCGGTATCGTAATCAAGGAAAACGGCCGGTCATACAGGCCATATTGCAGCAATCCGGAAATCTCTGTGAAGATCAAAAAGCCGCAGAATATCGCAAAACTTGTCGAGTGCGGGGCGTATGATGCCGGTATCACCGGATATGACTGGGTCGTCGAATCTGGGGCTGATGTGGCTGAGGTTCTTGATCTTGGGTTCGATAAGGTCAAGATTGTCGCTGCTGTACCGACAGGATATGATCTTGCGGGTGAAAAGAGGATTGTTGTCGCTTCAGAGTATGAGAACATATCGCGAAAGTTTCTTGATGAGAAAGGGTTCAAATATTCGTTTATCAGGTCTTATGGCGCTACAGAGGCATATCCGCCGGAAGATGCGGACATGATTGTCGAGAATGTGGCGACAGGGCGGACATTGGAGCAGAATAATCTCATGATTGTCTCAAGGATACTTGAATCGACAACAAGAATCATCGCGAACAAAAAGAGCATTGATGATGCCAGCAAAAGAAAGATCATCGATGACCTTGTCTGCGTGATGAAGAGCGTGCTTCTGGGCAGATGCAAGGTCATGATCGAGATGAATGTTGATGAAAAACTGCTACCAGATTTGATAAAGGTCATACCGGCAATGAAAATGCCGACTGTCGCCAAACTTTACGGTGACTGCGGGTATGCTGTGAAGGCGTGCGTGGACAGGGGAATCGTGCGCGAGCTGATACCTATTCTTAAGACGGCAGGAGCAACCGATATTGTAGAATATGACCTCAGAAAGGTCGTGAGGTGATTGAATGACGACAATACCTATCCTTAAAAGCACGAAGTTTGATTGCAAAAGACTGCGCCCGGATATGGATGATGCTCTCAATGCGGCGCGCCTGATAATAGATGATGTCAAGATGAGGGGCGATGAGGCATTAACCGAATATACGAAGAGATTCGATGGCGTCTACATCAATGAGCTCAAGGTGAGTGAAGAGGAAATCCGCGAAGCCTACTTTGTGGCTGATGAGGCGTTTGTCGCGTCAATACGCAAAGCCATGGATAATGTCGAAAAGTTCCAGAAGGTCCTTTTGAAGGAGGATGTCTTTGCAGATATCTCCGATGGAATCAGATTGAGGTCGCTTGTGAGGCCGATCGATAATATCGGCGCGTATGTGCCGGGAGGAACCGCATCATATGTGTCGACCGCTTATATGATCGGAATACCTGCAACGATTGCCGGGTGCAGGCGCAGGATTGTCTTTACGCCGCCTAATAAATACGGCAAGATAAACCCGTATCTCATTGTCGCATGCGATATGGCGGGATTCAGCGAGATATACAAGGCGGGGGGAGCGCAGGCAATCGCTGCCATGGCATACGGGACCGAGAGTGCCGGCAAGGTCGAGAAGATATTCGGGCCGGGGAATGTGTTTGTGAATGCGGCCAAGATGATTGTCAGGGATGATGTCGCTGTCGATATGGTGGCGGGACCGTCGGAGGTGATGATCATCGCTGATGAATCGTGCAATCCGGCCTTTGTCGCAGCGGATATGCTTTCGCAGGCAGAGCATGATGCTTTATCCACAGCTCTGCTTCTCACTGATTCGCGTGATGTGGCGGATGCTGTGAAAAAAGAGATTGATTCGCAGCTAAACGAGCTTCTGCGCAAGGACATCGCCAGAAAGGCGCTCAAGGATTACGGAAAAATCGTGGTATGCGAATCCATTGATGAATGCATCGATATCGCCAATGAGTTCGCTCCCGAGCACCTTGAGATCGCTACCAAGGATGCAGAGGATGCGCTTTCAAAGATAAGGAATGCAGGCTCTGTCTTTCTTGGCAATCTCTCGTCTGTCGTGATGGGAGATTATGCGACCGGGACCAACCACGTGCTTCCCACAATGGGATTCGCAAAGAGCATGTCGGGGCTTTCTGTTGATGATTTCGTGCGAAGGATGGAAGTGAGTTCTATCGGGACTGAAGGACTTGCCGATATAGGGCAGACTATTGTGAGCCTTTCAGAGCTTGAGGGCCTCTTTGGGCACGCCAATGCAGTCAAATTAAGAATGGATAAAATGGAGGAGTCAAAATGAGCGTCAATGTTGAACGGAATACCAATGAGACAAAGATATGTGTAAAATTAGACATATACGGGAGCGGTCGGACGAAGATAGATACAGGGATACCGTTTTTTGACCACATGGTCGACAGCCTTGCACGGTTCGCACTGTTTGATCTTGTGGTCGAGTGCAAGGCAGACCTTGCTGTTGAAGATCACCACATGATAGAGGATGTGGCTATCGTGCTTGCGGAGGCGCTTCTTAAGGCTACGGGAGAACGGAAAGGCATAAACAGGATAGGCTATTCGATACTTCCTATGGATGATGCGGTCGTCATGGTGTCGATTGATCTTTCGAGGTCGTATTTCCAGCAGAGGGGCATCGCATTTTCGAAAGAGAAGTTCGGGAGCCTGTCTACTGAGAATATAGCGCCTTTTTTTGAGAGTCTTGCGCTCAATGCGAAGATGACGCTTTATATGAACAAGATTGAGGGAACAAATGACCACCACATCGCTGAGGCGTGCTTCAAGGCGCTCGGATGCGCGCTCAAGATGGCGGTAGCGAAGGATGAAAGAATGCGTGATGCGCTGAGCACGAAGGGTGTCTTATGATGGTATCTGCCAAAAAATCGGTTTTAGGGATGAAGGAATATGTCCCACCAACGGCCAAGAGAAGAGGTATGCTTAGGCTTGACTTCAATGAGAATACGCGGGGGTGTTCGCCTAAGGTACTTGCCGCGCTCAAGGAGATCAAGGCAGATGATGTGTCCATATATCCGGATTACTCGGGTGTCTCCAAGATGATCGCCGGATATGTCGGGAACGGGATTGTGAGTGAACAGACAATGATCACAAACGGGAGCGATGAGGCAATCAAGTGTATCATGGATACTTATGTCGAGTGCGGGGATGAGGTCGTGATGGCTGTGCCGACGTTTGACATATTCAGGGTGTATGCGACTGTCGCAGGGGCAAAGATTGTCGGTGTGCCTTATGGTGATGATATGGAGTTCCCGCTGGATGAGGTAGTATCTTCCATCAATGAGAGGACTAAGGTGGTGGTGATTGTGAATCCGAACAATCCTACCGGAACTGCCGTATCGAGGGAGGGGATACTGAAGGTCGTGAAGAAGGCAAAGGATTCTGTTGTCCTTATCGATGAGGCATATCTAGAGTATTACGGGGAGACGTGCGCTGATCTTGTCGCTATTTATGACAATGTATTTGTCATACGGACATTCTCCAAGGCGTTCGGGCTTGCGGGGCTAAGGATCGGGTATGTCCTGTCGGATGAGCGCAATATCGCATCACTGCTCAAGGTGAGGTCGCCTTACAGCATAGGGGCGGATGCGTGCATAGCGGTGGGTGCTGCGCTTGATGATGTTGATTTTGTCAGGGATTATGCGCGCGAGGTCAAAAAGAGCAGGAAGATGCTTTTTTTGGGGCTTTCCAGGCTCGGCGTCAAATGTTATCCGTCGTCTGCCAATTTTGTGCTTGCGGATTTCGGAAAGGATGCGGATTATGTGTGGAAGGAGCTTTTTTTGAATAACATCCTTACAAGAAGGTGGCCAATGAATGAGAGGCTCAAGAATTGTATCAGGATAGGGGCAGGAACTTCTGAGGAGGCGGAGAAGGTGCTTTTGATTGTTGAGGCAGCGCTTTCTAAAAAGGAGGCGTTCATATTTGATGTAGACGGAGTGCTTGTCGACGTGTCCGGGTCTTACAGGCGGGCGGTGAAGGAGACGTGCGAGTTTTTCCTCAAAAGCGAGGTCACGGCGGATGAGATACAGAAGGTGAAGAATTCGGGCGGGTGCAATAATGACTGGGATCTTTCTATGAAAATCATCTCTCTGCGATGGAAAAATGTTCTGCGCGAGAATATAGTGTCAAAGTTCCAGGAGCTTTACATGAAGTACAGAAAGGATGAGAGATGGCTGATTTCACGGGATGTGATCGACGGGCTATCAAAGAGGTACAGGCTTGGAATCTTTAGCGGGAGGCCTCGAGAGGAATTGATTTTTGCTCTCCGTGAGTCCGGGATGGAGAAGTATTTCAATGCTGTCGTTGCCATGGAGGATGTGCCTGTGTCCAAGGGGAAGCCTGAGCCTTTCGGGTTGAAGCTTGCGCTTCGGATGCTCGGGTGCTCGAAGGGGTTCTATGCAGGGGATACTGTCGATGATGTCATGGCTGCAAAGGGCGCAGGGCTTGTGGCTGTCGGCGTGCTTGCCCCGCTGGACAAGTCGGATGAACTGAAAGGTATGCTGGTCTCTTTCGGGGCGGATTTTGTGGTGGATGATGTCAATGACGTGTTAAACATTAATGGGGCGGTTTAGATGGAAGTATGCGTCGTTGATTACGGAGGAGGGAATGTCAGGAGCCTGTGCAATGCGCTTGAGTTTCTGGGCGCGGAGTATATATTGAGCGATGATGCGGAATATGTGCGCAATTCGGGCGTGCTTATGCTCCCGGGTGTCGGGAGTTTCGGTGCAGTCATGAATGGCCTTGTGAAGAAGGGGCTTGATTCGGCTGTTGTCGATGCGATCGGGGCGGGGGCGAGGTTTTTTGGGATCTGCGTCGGTATGCAGGTGCTTTTCTTTGGGAGCGATGAGAGCCCGGGGGTCCCGGGGCTTTCGGTGATTGATGGAGATGTGGTCAGGTTCAACCGGGGGAAGGTGCCGCAGATCGGATGGAATACCATCAGGACTTTGAATGAGGGTGTTTTTTTGGACGGGTATGTTTATTTTGTGAATTCATATTATTGCGTGCCGAGGGATATGGGGGTTGCCGCGTGCTTAACGGAGTATGGGGGATTGAATTTCTGTAGCGCTTTGAGGCGCGGGAATGTCTATGCGACGCAGTTCCACCCGGAAAAGAGCGGATGGCTCGGGCTTGAGATCATCAGGAGGTGGCTTTATGATCGCTAAGAGGATCGTGCCGTGCCTTGATATGAAGGACGGGAAGGTCGTGAAGGGAGTAGGTTTTGATAATCTTCGGGATGCCGGGGATCCTGTAGTGCTTGCGCGGAAGTATTATGAAGACGGGGCAGATGAGATTGTCTTTCTTGATATCAGCGCGTCTACTGATAAAAGGGATATCCTGATCGATGTAGTTTCCAGGACGGCTTCTGAGATATTCATACCATTCACTGTCGGGGGAGGGGTGAGGAGCGTCTCTGACATTTCACGGATACTTGCGAACGGGGCGGACAAGGTGGCATTGAATACTAATGCGGTCCTTGATCCGTGGCTTATTTCAAAAGCGGCAAAGGAGTTCGGGGCGCAGTGTGTGGTTGTCGCTGTCGATGCGAAATGGAACGGCAGGTTTTTCGAGGTTTTCATATTCGGCGGAAAGGAGGGTACCGGGATGGATGCAGTCTCATGGGTGAAGAGGTGCGAGGAACTCGGCTGCGGGGAGATTCTTCTTACTTCGATTGACAGGGACGGCACGAAGTCGGGGTTTGATACCGGGCTTATCAGGAAAGTCTCAACATGCGTCAATGTGCCTGTCATCGCTTCCGGCGGGGCGAGGGGGCCTGAGGATTTCTATGATGCATTTTTAGCGGGCGCTGATGCGGCGCTTGCGGCATCGATCTTTCACTATAGCAAATATACTATCGGTGACATAAAGGAGTTTTTGAAAAAAAAAGGAGTTGTTGTAAATGATGAAACTTTTGGGTAAATTTGGGGGTTTCAACCTCTACAATGGATGCATGGGTGATTGTAAATGATTTTACCAAGTATTGATCTGTTGGACGGGAAAGCGGTGCAGCTGGTTGGCGGAGATCCCTTAAAGAAAAAGGTTGTCGTTGATGATGTTTTCGGGCTTGCGAGTGAGTTCTTTCGGTACGGGAAGTTCCAGGTGATTGATCTTGATGCAGCTTTCTGGAAGGGGAGAGATAACAGAGGCATTGTAAAGGAGCTTTGCAGGAAGTATGATGTCAGGGTCGGCGGGGGTATAAGGACTGTCGATGAGGCGGTTGAGCTTGTCAGGTGCGGCGCAAAAGAGGTCATTATCGGGACGCGGGCGAACAAAGAGTTCCTAAAGGAACTTTGCGATGCTATCGGGCGAAAGAGGGTTGTTGTCGCGCTTGATGCGAGGAATGGAATGGTCGAGTCATGGGGATGGACCAAGGGTACTGGAAGGAGCGTTCTTGAGGTCGCAAAAGAGCTTGAGAACTACTGCTCTGAGTTCCTCTATACCTGTATCGATAAGGAAGGGCGCATGATTGGCGGTGATATTGATACGGTCATGAAGCTCAAGGAAATCACGTCTAATAAGATCTGCGCGTCCGGAGGGATATCTGCGGTTGATGAGATACGGAAGTTCGATGAGATAGGCGCTAATGTGGTCTTGGGGATGGCGCTTTATACAGGGAAGCTTTCTCTTGATGAGGTGTTTGCATCAAGGGTTGATTTTGCCAAGGGCGGGGGCATTGTGCCTGTTGTTGTCCAGGAGGCGGTCTCGCGGGATGTGCTTATGGTCGGATATATGGATAAGGAGGCGCTTTCTTTGACGCTCAAATCGGGTAAGATGACATATTACAGCAGGTCGAGGAAGAAGATGTGGGTCAAGGGCGAGGAGAGCGGGAATTCGCAGGAGCTTGTGTCTATAAAGCTTGACTGCGACAGGGACACTGTTCTTGCGACGGTCAGGCAGACGGGAGGTGCATGCCACACGGGAAGCTATTCATGCTTTGGTGATGAGAACCGGTCAGAAAGTAATATATTAACTGGCGTGTATAATGTTATCCAGGAAAGGATCAAGTATCCAAAAGAGGATTCATATACAAGCAAAATCGCGAAGGATAAGGAACTGATCTCACGAAAGATCAATGAAGAGGCTCTGGAGGTCATTATTGCTTCAAAGGACGGGAAAAGAGAAGAGATCGTGTGGGAGATTGCCGATCTTGTGTATTTTATTCTTGTTCTTGCTGCTGCCAATGATATCGATATGAGAGAGATATGGAATATGCTTGATTCAAGAAGGAGTGGTTGATATGGTCAAAATCGAGAAAGTGAAGGGCATGAGGGATTATGAGACTGAGGACATGGTCCTTCGGCGGAATGTCGTGGCGATGGTTGAGAAGATATTTGAGGCGCGCGGATTTGTGCCTATCGAGACGCCTGCGCTTGAGAAGTGGGATGTGCTTGCAGGGAAAGATGCAGGCGGGCGCGATATCTTAGAGCAGACGTTCAATTTCCTTGACCAGGGGGACAGGAGGGTAGGGCTCAGGTATGATCTTACTGTGCCGCTTGTGAGATATGTGTCCGAGAGATCGAATATGGGGTTCCCGTTCAAGAGGTACCAGTACGGGCGAGTGTGGAGGTATGAGGAGACGCGGAAAGGACGGTATCGTGAGTTTTACCAGTTTGATATTGATATTGTCGGGGCTGGCTCTGTCGCTGCTGATGCCGAGTGCATAGCGACTATCACGGAGGCGCTTGGGGCGCTCGGTGTCGGGAAGTTCAAGGTGCTTATCAGCAACCGGAAGGTTGCCGAAGGGGTGCTTAATTTTCTTGGGATAAAGACGAAGAAGCAGGTTGACGGGGCGATGAGGACTATCGACAAGGCGGAGAAGCTGTCGAGGGCGAATCTTATCAAGGAGTTCAAGCAGTATGATATTGTGGAGGCGCAGGCGATTGAGATCATCAATGCGCTTTCGAGGAAGGGCAGGCCGGTCGAGGTCATACGCAGCATGTTGAAGGAGTTCCCGGACAATGACAAGGTACTTCTGGGTATCTCTGAGCTTGAGAAGCTTGTGGATTATCTCAATGCTTACGGGGTGACTGACAGGTGTGAGCTTGATCTTTCGCTTGTGCGGGGGCTCGGGTATTATACGGGGTGCGTGTTTGAGGCGCGGCTTGATAAGGGAGGGGACAGCATCGCGGGAGGCGGACGTTATGATAAGGTCATCGGGTCGTTTACTTCGCGAGAGATTCCGGCGGTCGGGTTTTCGCTCGGCATCGAGAGGATCCTTAATATCCTGAAGGAGAAGGATTATGTGAAGAGGCCGCTTGTTGAGTATTTTGTGCTTTATGCGGGGGCGGAGATGGAGTTTTCGGCTATCAAGATCGCGGAGGCGCTACGGGCTGAGGGGAGGATTGCCGAGGTCGATCTTATGGGAAGGAATTTTTCCGGGCAGATGAAGTATGCGGACAGGATTGGAGCGCTGAAAGTGGTCATCGTCGGGCAGAAAGAGATGGCCAGCGGCAATGTGGTTGTGAAGGATATGAAGAGCGGGAAGGAGCTAATAGTTGCTGTCGAGGGGATTTTGGGGGTCTGAGTTGTCATATCAAGTGCGATAGTCTTTCTATGTCACGGTTTGTCACGTGGGTGTAAATCTGCGTTGTCCTTATGTCTTTGTGGCCTAGAAGCTTTTGGATGTGGCGTATATCCGCGCCATTGTCTAGTAAATGGGTTGCAAAGGCGTGCCTTAATGTGTGAGGTGTTGCTTTTTTGTTAAATGTTGGCAGAGTTGATGCTTTTTTTACTATCTTCTGGATTGTTTTTTTGTTGTATCTTGTTCCTCTTTTTGATATGAAAATGAAGCCTTTGTCTTTGATGTCGTGTAGTTTCAAGACTCCTTTTAGGCTGTTGTGGAGGAAAACTATGCGGTGTTTGTCACCTTTTGCTGTCTTTAAGTGTATGATTGAGCGTTCAAAGTCAATGTCCTGCCACATGAGGTTTCTTACTTCGTCGAGCCTTAAGCCTGCGTAGTACAAAAACATCAAGATGAGCCGATGTTTGAGATTTGCGGTCGAGTTGATTATGATGTCTATGTCGTGCCTGCTTAGGATGACGGGAAGTTTCTGATCTTTTTTTGCCAGAGGGATTTTTTGATTGAAATCAATGTCTAAGACGTGATTGTGGAAGAATTTCAGGGCAAAATAGTTTGTTCTTACGGTGGAGTTGGATTTCTCTGATTGCATTAAGAGATAGTCTCTTGGGCTTTTTCCTGTTTTGAGGTAGTTTTTGATTATTGATATGTAGACTTTTCCTGTCTCGTAGGAGTATTTGCGTAGTTTGATTTCTTCGATTAGTTTGCCGATGAGGCGATATATCTCATCTGGTGTGTGAATGATTGTGGGATTTTGGTCTTGAGTTTTTGTGTATATCATCTGATTGAATGAGGTTTTTTTAGATATAAGTATTGTGGATAGGGTTTGCCGATAGCCGATATAATTAAATCGCCAAAAAGTTCGCTTTTTGCTCATTTTTTGAGGGTTAAACGAACTAAAAGTTCGTTTAATAGTTGTTATATTCAATCGTCGTGTAGAATTATTAGGGGGGGGTTTCCGCCTTTAGTGCTACGCACATTTAGCCTTTTTCTACGAAAAAGAATTTATAAGGGGGATTTCCTAAGTCCTGCGAACATTTTGCCTCACTTCGTGAGAATATTAATAGAAAGAGAGGGCGTTTTATTCTAATTTTGCTCCCTTTTTACGATTACATTCAATACATAAAAGTTGTCCATTTTCAACTATGGATCTTCCGGTTTTACTATGAGGGACTATATGGTCTGCCTCAAATTCTGCCCAAAGTATCTCTTTCTTACAATTTTGACATAATCCTCCTGCTTTTCTAAATATCTCAATTTTATCTTTCAAATTAAATGCCCTTTTTTCATCTAATTCCGCAATATGAGGACATTTTGCAAAGAATGATGAAGTTATAATCATATCTCTAGATATTAAACTAGCCTTGTCTTGTTGTCGTTTGTTACTAAATCTAATAATTTCATCATCTTCGTCATTTTGTTTTATCCACCTGCTAAAAAAATCAAAAATAAACTCTCTAAATTCAGGATAATTATTTTTTCCGAAATTATACTTTTTTGAGTTTAATTTTCTTAACAAAATATATGTAGAAATAATAAAATATTCCCTACTAAGCATGATAGCTTCTCCTTTCTTATCTTTAAATTTTTGATCATTAAATATTTCATATAATATCTTTAACATATTTAGACAATTTATAACTTCTTTCTTCTTTTCAAATTCACTAAGAGGCATATTTGAATAGTGATCCATTAATTTTGTAATTTCAGTATCTTTTAGTTCTGAGGGACCATCTTCAAACTCAATTATTAGAAATCGTGCCAATAATGCAAGATTTTGCAAACGATCATTATTTTGTTTAATTATTTTAAAAAATTTGTGTCTATCTGGATTTTCATCCTTTGAGAGATATTCCTTATCATTGAAGGAGATATCATCAGCATATTTTACTATAAAATTTCTAGATGCACTATATAATTTAGAATGCTCAATTTCAAAATTACTTAGGGGGACCCCGGAATTTAGTCTTTGAAAAATTCCCGAAACGATCTTTTGGTGTTTTTTGTTGTGAGGATCATTTATTATCCCTATCTTACTACAGGGCAATACTAATTCTTCAAAATATTCTTGAACTTCTGGATCCATTTTAGAGAATAATCTTCCTCCGAATTTATCATTTATTTCATTTAGTACCAAGGGGGTTTTAAATCCATCTTCAAAAAATTCTTGAATTGCAGTAATTCTTTGCTGTCCATCAATAACATCAAACTTTAAAACTCCTTCTTTTGGAACAACTTCTCTTAAGATAATTCTTGGAACAAAATATTTTCTAAATAAGCTCTCAATAAATTTCTGTTTTTTAATAGGAGGCCAAACATTTTTTCTTTGATAGGGTGGCCTTTTAATGTAGAGATTTTTTTTATTATTAAAATCTTTAAGATAAATTTCTCCATCCGTGGCCATAAAATCGGTTTTAATGTGAATCATTTCCTGTCCCCCTTCCCCCTCAATTCCTCAACCATAAAATTCTCAAACTGCTTCGACAAAATAATACCTTTTTGTTCGCAGTGTTTTCTGTATTCTTCATAAACTCCTTCTTCAACACTTAATGATACGGTTCTTTTTGCCATATTTACCAATCCATTTATGTATATATAAGCTTAAATGTAACTTATTTATAAATCTTACGACGCCCTCTCTAAAAAATCTTCTTTTTGTAAAAAGAACCAAAAACAACGCAAATCCCCCCACTATTCTTTTTTTATAAAAAATAAGCAAAAAACGGCGGCGGAAACCCCCATAAAAAACTATAGACACGACGACTTTGATTTTTTGCCTTCGGCATCGTTGCACTAAAAATCAATCCCTATCGGGAGAATATAACAGCGATTAAGAGATTCCGAAGTCTTGCAGACTTCTCCATCCAAATTCGGTTTTTGTGGGTTGCCTCAAAACCTACGGGGAAATAAATCCTTCGGATTTACTTCTCTTAATCGCGATGTTAGTTTCAATTGAGAATTCGCCGTCCTATATAATTTAAAATCGCCCTTTAGCCATCCCCCGACCACCCGTCCCAGTTACGAGGTGCGCGCCTGTCCTTCGGACAATTTGTGAAACTTCGTTTCAAATTTATTTAGAAATAATCTTTTTTCCGCCGCCGAAAAATTTTGATAGAAAGTTTTATATAAGTCTTTCTTTTACTTTTATTGTGGGGTGATGGTACCTCAGAAACCTTATTCTGAATCACAATAAAGTTTAAATAAACTAAATGCAGCTTAAGAACATGGAAAAAGCATATCAACCATCCAGAGAACAGCAAGACTATCTTGAGATTAGTTCTGTTTTGGAAAATGCACCTTACCTTCTTAACGAAGGTAGAAGTTTGAGTTATGTTGGTGCAGGAAAATCCAAATCTGGAACTTGTAAT
>JBDRKP010000066.1:0-11786 GCA_043813875.1 archaeon
GTGCCAAAAGAGATGATCAAAGAAATAAAAGAGACATCAGACATAACCATGATCGTAGAGACGCACGGCGCATCAAAAGAGCACATAAGATCAATAGTAGATGCCGGCGCAAAGATAATCGTGACCGAATACAGGGACGACCTGAAAGACATCATAGCATCCATAAAAGCGAGATAACCGTCAGACCCCAAAGAACATTCCAATTCTAGCGATACTAGTCACATTAACCGCAATAGCACATAGATACAGATTTATAGACATGCTATAGTCAGAACATTATTAAAACTACTAAAAAATAACAACACATATGTACAAAATGCTGGATACAGATATACGCACACACTACGAACATGAGATAAAAACAGCCAGAGAGATATATCCTAACAACCTCCCCCCCATATTTAGTTTAATCGAAAAAGAGAGCAACCCGATTGATTTCAAAGAAGAGCTTCTTGCAATAACCCAGCTTTATCTTGACGGGATTGTGTCTTCATCCGGAAAGACAATCGAAGAATCTGTTTGCAAAAACACCTCAGATCTAAACCATGTAGAAGAAACCTGGTACATGCAAAGAGATGTTTTGAATAGTCTGGTCTCAGCAGGCAAAAAAGCGATTGGCTCTTTTTATGAAGGAAACAGCATTGACATTGATGTTATAAAAGAAATATTCATGCCATACAAAGCGGAAATCTTGAAGGACAGCGAACACGAAAGGTCAAAAGAAAGACGTCTGCAAGGTGTGATTGCACCAATCCATACATTAGGTTCAAGACTACAGCAAAGATTGGGTACTGACATTGAAACGCCGGATACGATAATCTGTATATCTTCAGGAGGATTTGAACTCTCTTATTTGGCTATGAATATCACAGGAACAGACAGACTCATAACAGTCAGATACTCCAGATATGCCAAAGGCGACACAAAAGTAAGAATCCCGAAAAATGCGCCATGCCAATATCTTGACACTGAAATAAAAAACAAGCGCATCATGGTAGTCGATGACTGGATATCTTCAGGCAACAGTCTATCGCATGTTATGCAGTACATACTAAAATCGCAACCACTCGAATTATACGCTGTGACAGCCACAAGTAACGGATATCTTTCAAATCCCAACATCAAAATACGAGAAGGTCATCCACTAATCTATGAATATATACCAATGAACCAACCAGAACAACAGATATTAATTAGGACTTCAGATGAATAGCCTTCGCAAACATCTTGATCCTCTCAAGCGGATTACTGGAATCCTCGATCTTTGTCCCCACATGTATGCAGTTCGCGCCCGCTTTCACAAGATCCCGCGCCATCGAAGGCGTCTTCACGCCGCCGGCAATCACTATATTGATATCAACACTCTTTCTTATAGCAGATATGATATCCACCGGCACAGGCTCCGGCGCCCCGGACCCGGACTCAAGTATCACGAACCTCATACCCATATACTCGGCAGCCATCGAATAGATGACCCCGAGATCCGGCTTGCTCTTCGGAAGAAGCCTCGACTCCCCCACCCAGCCCACAGTCTGTCCCGGCTCAAAGACAAGATAAGCAGTAGGTATCGGCTCGACATTATACTTCTTGATAGTCGGCGCCCCAAGAATCTGCGCACCTGTTATCCAGTACGGGTTCTTCGAATTCAGCAGGCTCATGAAATAGATGGAATCAGCAAACCGCGTAACAGTCCCGATATTCCCCGGGAAGAGGTGAAGCGGGACATCGATACTCTCCTTTATCTCTCTGGCCACATCATCAAGGAACTGCCCCTGCGCCCCGACCGACCCGCCGAGCATGACGACATCAGCTCCGCCCTCATTAAGGTTTTTCGCAAGCTTGATAGCGCTCTCTGGCGTATGCTTGAAAGGATCAGGATCAATCAGCCCCATGAACACGCCGGAACCGCTTTCGATGATATCATTGATATGCTTCTCAGTTTTGCCGATCTTCATACCATCTATTGTTGATACAAAATATTTAAATATATTAATGAAATAGAATGTATGAATCCTTATTGGGACATAATAAGGCCCAACGTATGCTTTCTTGCCGCATTAGGCGTCTTCGTCGGCGCCATAGTATCAGGCGCGACAGGCATAATCCCGCTCAGCATAGCGGTCCTTGCAGCATTTCTCATATGCGCAGGCGGAAACGTCATAAACGACTACTACGACTACGAGATAGACTTGATCAACAAACCAAAACGCCCCCTGCCCTCAGGTAAAATGACGCGGGACAAAGCATTCGCATATTACTTCATACTGAGCGCAGCAGGCATCGCCCTTTCATTGCTCGTAAGCTCCGCCTTCTTCACGCTCGCCATCCTCAACTACCTCATCTCAACGCTCTACGCATGGAAACTGAAAAAAATAGCGATAATCGGCAACATCACAGATGCATTCCTTGGCGGCGTCACATTCCTTGCAGGAGGACTCATCAAAGGCACCGTCATAAGCCTCTTAGGCTCGCCGGTCCTCATCCTCGCGCTCATCGCATTCATGACAACCATGGGCCGCGAGATCTTCAAAGACATAGAAGACATAATTGGTGACAATGCCCTCGGCGCAAGAACCCTCCCCATAATCGCCGGCACGAAAATATCAACAGCACTCGCCCGGATGTTTGTAGCCATAAGCGCGATAAGCGCCATACTGCCCTACAGGTACCATATGTTCGACAGCTACTATATGATAGCAGTCATCCCCTGCATGATGATGCTCCTGTATTCAGCGACAGTAAAGGACCCCAAAACTGCCCAGAAGACCGTAAAAAAAGGCATGTTTCTCGGCATATTCGCATTCTTAGTCGGCGCATTCACAATCTAGAGATATGATACCATGAAGATACTCATAACAGGCGGGACAGGATTCCTCGGGGCTCGCCTCACAAAAAAACTGATAAAAGAAGGCCACGACGTGACAATCTACTCCCGCAACGGCTCTGAAGAGACAAAGAAATCCGGCGCAAAAGAGATTATAGGAGACGCCTGCGACAAAGAGACAATAGACAACGCGCTAAAAAAAATCGACATCGTATACCACTTAGCCGCAAACCTCGACGAAAGCGACCCGGACATGGAAAAGACAAACATCAGATCAACAGGAAACATGATCGAAGCCTGCAAAAAAAACAAGATCAAGCGCCTCATATTCACAAGCTCTATCGGCGTCCTCGGATACACAAAAGAGCCCGCAAAAGAAGACATGCCCTGCAACCCCACGACGCGCTACGAAAAAAGCAAGATGGAATGCGAGAGGCTGATAAAAGGATCAGGAATCCCATACACAATCGCAAGGATAACGATAATCTACGGCCAAAACAGGTTCTGGCGCCAGATATTCAGGGCAGCAAAAAAAGGATACCCCGTCATCGGCAGAGGCGACAACTACTGGCACCTCGTCTACGTCGACGACGTCGTAGACGCCCTCATCCTCATGCTAAAAGATGAAGCAAAAAACAAAATCTACCACATAGCAGACAATGACCCGCACACGTATCTTGACACCTACAGGATCATCTGCAAGACCCTCGGCCTCCCTGAACCGAAAAAACACGTCCCCGTCCTTCTCGTAAAAACAGTAGCATTCATCCACGAGACAAAATGTAAACTCACAGGCAAAAAGCCGAACGTAACAAAAATGCGCTCAAGCATCGACCGCCTGATAAGAAACAGGATAGTAAGCATAAGAAAAGCAAAAAAAGAACTTGGCTACAGCCCGAAATACGACCTCAAGACCGGCCTGAAAAAGACATACGAAGACATGAAATCACATAAAGACACATCATAGGATAAAACAATACTCATTTAAAACTCAGCAAAAAATAGATTCTCTATGATCATCCCTTATGAACTGATAGGCCAGATTGCAGTTTACGGATTCATCATCACATTATTCATATTGCTGATAGCCATCGGCCTAGGCGCATATTCCCTAAAAAAAAGAAAGATACTGTTCCCTAATTTCATCCTGTTCATCCTCGACCTGTTCTACTCCCCAGCAAAATGGATCTGCAGGACATTCTCCATCAGAAACACGCTCGTCGATGAGATAATGATCGAGATAAGAAACGCTGTCCTGATAGACAAATTCAAAAGCATAAAAGAGGATAAGATATTCATAGGCCCGCAATGCATGCGCCACGCGAAATGCAAGGCGCGCTGCGACCCGAAAATAGGCTACATCTGCACAGGCTGCGGCAGATGCGACTATGCGCGGCTGAAAAAAGAATGCGAAAGATACGGCTACAAGATGTTCATAGTGCCCGGCGACAGCTTTGTCAGAAAAATCATAACGATGCACAAGCCGAAAGCAGCGCTTGCGATAGCATGCTTTGAGGAACTGAACGAATCCATGTGCGCACTAGCGCACGTTCTGCCCGGCCAGGGTGTACCGTTACTAAGAGACGGCTGCTTCAACACGGCAGTGAACGTCGATGATGTAGTCGAGAAGATGAGGTTATCCTGATGTATGACCTTATAGGAAAACTGATTGTGAACGGCCTATGGATAGCGATTGCTCTAATCATGATCTCCCTCTTTTTCGGATATGTCGCGCTAAAAAGAAAGATAATACTATACCCGCTTTTTGCAAACATCCTTGACTTCTTCTACATGCCATTGAGGACAATCTACATATATCTCGACAAACGAAAAGAACTAGACTCGATTATGGTAGAGTTGAAAAACAAGGCAAATGAAGACAAATATAAGAAATCGAAAAAAAGAATACTTCTCGCGCCCCACTGCCTGAGATCGCTCGACTGCCCGGCGCCCAGCACAAGAAAAGGCATACAATGCAAGTCCTGCGGCAGATGCCCTTACGCAGAGATAAAAAAAGAAGCAGATAAGCTTGGAATGAAATTATACATACTGGCCGGCTCATCAGCTGTCAAGCACATCGCCGACACAGAAAAGTTTGAAGGCGCCCTCCTCCTCGCATGCAACTACGAGCTCAACAAGGTCATGCGCTACCTAGCGCCATACAACATCGTCCCGTACGGCGTCCCCCTCACAAAAGACGGCTGCTTCGACACGAAAGCCAATCTGGAAAGACTTTATGGCGCAATGAGGATGGGGCGACACGAATAATTTCAAGTAGATATTTATGCAATATTATTAAGAAATAGGAATGAAATGAATCTCTATTAAAGACATCCGATTAATCCTTTTCATGACCCAACATTAAATTAATTTCATTATCAAAAACGGCGCTCGAATCAATTTTAATAGGTTTTGAATAGCACCCGCAAGACATCCGCAATTAGAACAATCCGCATTAGAATTAAAGCATCTTCTTCGATTCCATAAAACATCATAATGTAATACTTCATCACCCCAATAACAAAAGCCAACATGATTGGGAAATTCATACCACGCGATCATAGGTTTAGTCAAAAGAAAATGATTTGGATATAATGATTTAACTCGTCTTAATTCATCTATGATTAATTTTCTCTCCTCTTTTGTAATAAAGAAGCCACCTTTTTTACCAACCGTAGGTGTATATATATTGCACACAACACCACGAAAACTATTTTCCTTCGCTATCTTGACAATATCCTCAAGTTCTTTGTAGTTATCCTTCTTTATTGTCATATTGATAATAACACGTTTGTCTCCAGAATAATTTTTAATTAGTTTAGAAAAGACACCATTCCCCCTAATAGAATCATTTCTCTCTTCCTTGCCATCAACAGAAACAAATAATACATGATCAAATTCTTTAGGTATCTTCAATGTCCCATTTGTGATAACATGAATAACTGGAAACATCTTATCTGCAAGCATAAGAACATCATATCGAAGCGCAGGCTCTCCGCCGACAAGAAGAATGAATCTGATCCCTGCTTTATGAAGTTCAGTAAACCTTTTTCTCCAGACATCCAAAGGTAATTCCTTTACCTCAAATTCATCTTTACCATTAAAATGATAACAATGCTTACATCTAAGATTACAGTTATCTGTGACATCAACTTCTGCTAAATACTTCACCCCAAAAATGATTCTTTTCAATTCAAGATAAATAATGTAAAACAGCATACAAGCTTTTTTCAGAATATTCATATTATATTACACCAGACACATTCTTTCAGATAGTTCATAATGATTCCGCCCAAAGTCCCGCAGGACCAGCCCCCACAATCACAACATCATGCTTCTCCATCAACATCATTTAACAACCAATATTTATATTTCTGAATCCAATGATATGACATGAAGCGCTACTTCCTCTCAAAAAAAGACATAAAGGACATAAACAGCAAATACCCTCAGGCGGACCTCAAAAAAACCGACAAGGTAGAATACATAAAACAAGACGGCCTTGAACTCATCCAGATAAACGACGCCCCAGGCTTCTTCTACAAATACAAAAAGCTATACCCCTCACTAAGATTCATCCACGGCAAAGAACAGGGATTCAAAAAGATCACAGTAGACATGGGCGCAGTAAAATTCGTCTGCTCCGGCGCCGACGTGATGCGCCCCGGCATTAAAGAGATAGACGACAACATAGAAAAAGGCGACACAGTAATAATAGTCGACGAAAAGAACAAAAAAGCCCTCGCAGTAGGCATAGCACTTGACAGCGCACAAACCCTGGAAAACACAAAGACCGGCAAATCAGTAAAAAACATCCACTACGCAGGCGACAGGATCTGGAACTTCAAGCTAGAATGACATCCGGAATATAATCCGTAAAAACAATCATTTATCCGGAATACAATCCGTAAATAATCAATCCAATCCAAAAAACCAGAACTACAGGAGATAACAGCTCATCCCACCAAAACAGACCACAACCAACCCCACGCATAACTTTATAGGTCTTTTCAGACAAAATAAGCAACTGATGAAAACCAACGACACCAAAAAAGCCCACGCAGCCCAATGGTCGATAGCAGCAAACATATTCCTGCTCGCACTCAAGCTCCTTGCAGGGCTCTACACAGGCTCACTCGGCATAATCGCGGAATTCATCCACTCATTTTTTGACCTGATAGCATCCATACTCGCATACCTCGGCATAAAAAAAGCCTCACAGCCCGCCGACGAAACCCACCACTACGGCCACGAGAGATTCGAAAACATCTCAAGCCTCCTGCAATCGCTCCTGATCACACTCACAAGCATCATCATAATCTATGAAGCCTACGGAAAGCTAACAGACTCCACCCACGTCGTAAAAGAGAGCTTCATCGGCATAGCCGTCATGGCAGTGACGCTCATAATAGACATCCGCATCTCAAGATACCTCCACGGCAAAAGCACAGAAACCGGCTCACCTGCACTCGAAGCAGACGCATACCACTTCACGACAGACATACTCAGCACCGTTGCAGTCATCATAGGCCTTGCTGCGACAGCGCTAGGCTACCCCATCGCAGACGTATTAAGCGCAATCTTCGTCGCCCTCATCATGCTGTACATATCGCTGAACCTCGGCAAAAAAGCAACCTTCGTCATGCTCGACCGCGCACCCGACAGGAAAACCATAGAAAAGATAGACGCGATAATCAAAGCGAGCAGGAAAGTAAAAAGTCACCACTCCCTCCGCGCAAGAACCGCCGGGAACAAGCTCTTCGTAGACGTCTCCGTCCACCTCTGCGACAGCCTGACACTTGAAGAAGCGCACAGGATATCCGACGGCCTGGAAAAGAAAATAATCAGAGAATGCCCCGAAGTGAAAGAGATAGTAATACACATGGAACCGGAAAAATAAAAAAAATCGCCTGAATCACATGCCTTCAATCAGTTCCTTATGCAGCATATTGATCAGGGTATTGGTCTTCCCGTTCTCCACAACCCCTAAGTAAATAGCAGCGCTCCTCCTGTCATGCGAAATGAACTCGATCTCAAGCCCAAGCTCAGACAGGCACCTGGTAACCTTGTTCAACACCCGCGGATTCTCTTCCACATCCTCGCCGACAATCGCGATCGTATGGACACTCTTCTGCCTCACCTCGCCGAACTCCTTGAGCTTGTCCAGAATATTCCGCTCATCCGTCGTAGTATAGCCGATGATCGGATTCCCTGATATGATGACATCAATATCCTTGCCTATAGCCGAAAACACTTTCGCTAAAAATCCCTCGCTCCCGATCATCGCCGGATTATGGATAGACGTATGCAGCTGCCTGACCATCGTGATACATTTGATGCCCTTGTTCCTGCTTGAAGGCACAATCCTCGTCCCCTTATGATCCGGGTTGAACGTATTCTTGATGATTATCGGGATATTGGAACCCTTAAGCGGCTCAAGGATCTTCGGATAGATTATCTTCGTCCCATGACCGGCCATCTCCTCAGCTTCCGGGTAAGAAATCTCAACAACAGACCGGGCATTCTTTACTATTCTCGGATCAGCAGTAAGTATCCCGTCCTGGTCGCTGTATATAAGCACTTCGTCAGCCTTTATAGCCTCGCCGATCAGAGTCGCCGTCTGGTCAGACCCGCCGCGGCACATGCAGGTCATCTTCCCGTTCTCATTTGCGATAAATCCCTCTGTGATCACAATCTTGCCTTCAGCCATCAAATCAGTGATTATCTTGCTCGAATCCCGTATCTTCTGGAAATATGGATTCCTGTTGATGAAATGTATCACGAGAAGTGCATCCACATAAGCCATATCAAGCCCCTTGCTCTTGAGCATAAAATAGACAATCTGCGCTGACATCTTCTCGCCGAAACACTCGAGAGGATAAGTTGGATCAGCCATGCAGGCTTTGATTTCACCAAGAATTCGCCCAATCTCCTTCTTTGCGCCAGCATTGCACCCATCATCATCGATGCACTCATCTATAAGCTCGATATGCCGTCTCTTCAACCCGGCAAGTACCTTTTCTTTCTTTGCCGATGTCTTGAGCCCGATAAGCTCATCAGTGACTTTATCATAATCATGCGCTTTGCCAAGAGCAGAGACGACCACGCAGATCCTGTTAGGAAGGCCCTTTCTGACGATTTCAGCTACATTCATGAGCGCCTTCTTCTCTGCCACAGAACTCCCGCCGAATTTCAGGACAAGTGTCTTTTTAGTCATATCAATCACGTCACGATAATGAACGTAATATTTCAGCAGTCTCTTTTTGACCGATCATATTTATAAGTGTTGCCAACTTAGGCCCATGCTCTTTATTCAGCAAAGCAAGATAAGCTGCCGCAAAAAACGCTTTCGGCTTCATGTCAAGCTCAGTTATGATCCCCTTTATGATCTCCATATGCTCATCCTCTGTGAATTCCTTACCCTGGGCTATCTTTTTTTGAAACATCTTAAGCGCCATGAGTTCAGTCTTGCCTATCTTCTTTCTTGACTCTTCCGGGACCGCCTTGTTCACTATAAATTTGTATTCGTCAGGCGCGAACTCAGTCACCCATTTTTTCGCATAGTTGAGGCGCTCAGTCACATACAACTTATCCTCTTTGCTGATGGACTTATCGACATGCCCGGTCCTCAAAAGCGTATCAAGCGCCCCTGATGGCTCTGAACATATCTGCACGAGCGCAGCCGCAAACGTAAACGGTATCTGCGAAGGCATAGTCTTCCTGACCTTTCCCACGTGCGACAACTCATAGACCCTCTTCTCATGCTCTTCTTCCTTCCTGTTGGCGACAGTCTCCGTTCCGTAATATATGCGCTCAGTCCTGTCATAAGCCTCATATAGCAGTATTATCTTGTTGGTCCCGACAGGATCAAAATCAATCACAGCATGCGGTCTAGTCTTCACAAGAAGGTAACGGAGCAGGCTCGCCGGCGCATAATCAGTCATATCCGCAAAGCTCACGCCCCTCCCTTTTGATGTGCTCATCTTCTTTCCGCCTATCGTGAAAAACTCATAGCCGCTCCCGGTCTCCTTCCTCGTTGAAGGATATGGAGGCGGATAGTCAAAAACCTCATCACTGATAGCGACAGCCACAGTCCTTGAGCCGCCGTAAGTGAAATGATCCTTCCCGGCAGTCTCGACAGCGACGCCGATAGTAGGCCACTTCGCAGCCCACTCTACCTTCCATGGGAACTTGCCGCCGCCATTGTAAGGGCTTGCTTCACCCTCATGCCCGCAGCCTTCTGCCCATTCCACGAGCTTCGGCTCGCAGCGGTACTTTACGACCTCGCGCACAGGATCCCACTCATAGGCATAAGTAGTCCCGATCCTTCCGCATTTCTCGCATATCGGATTGAAAGGGATCCTTTTAGTCCCGATAGACCCCTTGCGCGAGAACCGGCTGTATATCTCCTGTATCTTATCAGCATTATCAAGCGCGATCTTTATGGTCCTGTTGAACCACCCTTTTTCATAAGCAGCGCCCGTGCTCTGTATCTCGGCCTCGATTCCGAACTCATCGAACTTCTCCACGCACTCAGAAAAATAATAGTCAGCAAAACTCTTGTATCCCTTCACAGGCGACGGGATATCCCGAAAAGGCACCCCGAGATATTTCTTGAAAGACGGGTCAAGATCCTTGTTCATCTTGTCGAACGGATCCATATCATCAGAAGACAGGATGAACTTCGCCTTCATGCCCTTGTCCCTCATGGCCTTTGCGATAGAATCATGGATGACCCAGCCCCTTCCGGCGCCGATATGTATCTTCCCGGAAGGCGTCTTCTCATCATAGACAATATATCCTTTCTCCTTTACGACCTTCTTGAGGATGGGATCAGTTGCGGCGCGCTCCCTGACAACTTCAGCGATATTATCCGCCCAATGGACGTCTTTTTTTTCCTCAGAATCAATACCTTTCTTTCCTGTCAATATAGTCACCAGACAAAGTTTCTTTTTTTGGATATATAGTGGATGAACACTTTTATTAAAGTGTCCCTTTTAGCAACCCATAAAACCAAACAAATAATTAAAAAATCCAAAAACCGACAAAAACCCATGGAAAACCCACTGCCAACAATCGGAATCCTCCTCATCTTCAGAGGCGCGATCACCCTCATCACCAACGCCGTCCAGGAAAGCGACATAAAATCCAGCGACATCGCAGCCATATTCATCGCCCGATAGCAATAGCCACAGACAATGGGCGCTCACAACCCTCATCCTCGGCATAATCACCTGCCTGCTATACATCTTCTCAAAAAAAACTATATAAGCCGAAACATACATAAAAGACAGATGAACCACTCAATGAAAACAGGCTTCAGTTTCGGCCTCACTTCCGCCATAATCACAACACTCGGCCTGATGGTAGGCCTCCATGCAGGAACCAACTCAAGAACCGCAATCCTCGGCGGCATACTGACAATCGCGATAGCAGACGCATTCTCAGACTCCCTCGGCATCCACATCTCCGAAGAATCAGAATGCAAACACACATCAAAAGAGATATGGCAATCAACCATAACCACATTCGCCTCAAAATTCCTTTTCGCACTCACATTCATAATCCCGCTGCTAATAACCAGCGAACTGAATACCGCAATAATAATTAGTATAATCTGGGGACTATCAGCATTAAGCTTCCTAAGCTTCAGGATAGCCAAAGCACAGAAAACAGACCCAGCGAAAGTCATCGGCGAACATCTGCTGATAGCCCTGACAGTTATAGTCCTGACCCATTACGCCGGTGACTGGATATCAAAAATAATTATTTGACGCTACTCAACCCTCTCGACAATATTCACGGAATGGTCCCCTATCCTCTCAAGATTATGCAGCACATCAGTGAATATGATACCCGCAGCCGGGTTGCAGACCCTCTTCTTAAGGCGCATGATATGCATGTGCTCAAACTCTCTCTCGTTCTCATCGATGATATTCTCAAGCTTCATGACAGTCTTGAC
>JBDRKP010000067.1:0-58707 GCA_043813875.1 archaeon
AATAAACATAACCGGAAACACCGTAGAGATTTACGCAAACATCTCAGGCAATATAACAAAAATAGAATACGTGACAGCAAACGTGACATGGAACGCAACCTCAAAACAGAACATAACACTTGAATTCCACCACTACTATCCATCAGAAGACAAATACGAATATATAGGCACAATCACAGATACAAAAACAGACCGCTCAGGAAACTATGACGTACTGATAACAGCAAAATCAGACACAACAATAAACACCACAAAAACATTCTTCGTGAACTACGGTAATCCAATAATAATGTTCGGTCCAGATCCCCTGAAAATAAACGTCTCTGAAAACAGAACCCAGGAAATCACAATAAAAACTGTGGACGGGGATCTTGCAAACATAACAATAAAACTCACATCAGAGAACGAAACGAGATTGAATCTATCTGCAGGCGAAGACCCTCTTCGCGAGATAGGATACATATACTATTCGGGAGGACTGTCCGAAACAGGTAGCGAAGCAGACACCATCATATCTTATAACCTCACAGGTATTAATCTTGGAATAACAAACATCACAGCAAACGTAACATCCAAAAATAACAATCCATTGCTTGGAAAAAAAGAGATAGAAGTGACAAACATAAATGACACAAACGCCCCAAACGTCACCGCAATATGGACCAACTCCTCTATTTTCAAATATAACCTGTACGACGACATAATCATCTATGCAAACATATCAGAAGACAGCGGCCTCAAAACAAAGATAGCAGAAATAACGAAACCAGACGGCTATAAAAAGAACACAACAATGGTCTGGGCAGGAACAGGAATCACATACAAGACAGACAGCCCTTTTACAAACGCCACCCTAAAAGACAACTACACAATAAGAATATATGCAATAGACTATTATGGCAACGCAAATTCCACAGAGACCAAAAACTTCACAGTGACAGACATCTATCCGACAACAACAATCACCACAGAATCACTCTACAACCGCGGCGAAAACGCCACAATAACTATAACAGTCTACGACATAAACAACAATACAATTTCCAATTTCAACACATCATTAAACATCACATACGAATCAGACACATCCACTCTCCTCGAAAACAACCAGATATACACATACGATTATTTCATAAACACATCAATCCTCGGCATCCATAACCTTACAGCAAACATCACCAAAAACGGAAACACTGGCAACACAACAAGTACGTTCAACGTAACAAACATTCTGGCAATTACACTAGATACAGATAACAAGGTAACATTTCCAACAAGATATGAGATAAGACCGCTAAAATTATATCTTTATTATGAAAGAATGGATCCATATCTAAACGACATTGACATCAAGGTAGTCTGTTTCAATGACACATCAGAACACACAGGAGACGTCCATCTCACAAAATATACAGAAAACATGTACACATACGAAGATCCGTTTAGCGGTGAACCGCAATGCTATACCCCTGTATCATCCTGCAAATCTTTTGAAATTAAAACAAACATAACAGATCTTTACAACAACACAGGAATAAAATCGATATCTTTAATCACTGAATGCGGCAGCTCATCAAGCTCAAGCAGCCCATCATCATCTGGAGGTGGGGGAAGCGGAATTGCAGGATTCATCACAAACCAGACAGAACGAATTATTGAAAGATTTTTCGGGAATCAGACAAACAAAGAATCCGTCAATGACTTCGAATTCATACTGAACAAAAAAGATATCATCATACAACAAGGCAAAGACACAACAATAATAGCAACATTAAACAACATCGGCGATACAGAACAAGAGATCACATCCGAGGTCACAAAAGAATGCTGCAAAGTAGATATTGAAAAAAAAACATTCAAGATAGCAAAAAGAAACACAGAGGATGTGCCGATTCTTATACACTCAAGCATCAAAACCCCGCCCGGGGAATATCTGATAACAATCACAATGAAATCAGAAAACATAACAAAAACAGAAACAATCAAAATCAGGATCATAGAAAATCAACTGATGAACACACTAAAAAAACTGGAGACAAACATCATCGAGCATGAAAAAGATATAGACACATACTCAAAAGCCGGTGTAAATGTAGACCATCTGGCAAAAGCCCTGGAAGACCTAAAATCCTACCTCAAAGACGCAAAAGACTATATAGAAAAAGACGACCTCAAGAATTTAGACGATACAGTTCGCAAAGCCAACGAGAAATCATACTACATCGCCACAGAACTCCTAAGACTGGAAACAATGAAATGGCTCAACGAAAACAAAATCGAAATACTGGCCGCAATACTTATATCCATCATACTAGTATACTTCTTAGTTTATTTCATCATACCCTATGCCTACATAAAAAAAGAGCTCAGCCAACTGAAAATAAAAGAAATCCAGCTAAAAGATGCTGAAAAGACAGTCCAGAAACAATACTTCATGCGCCAGCTGGACGAGGTCACATTCAACAAACTGATGTCAGAAAAGCACAGCGCCCTCCTCGACACACGCTCAGCGATAAAACGCATCGAAGAAAAAATAAGCCTCCTAAAACGGGGAAAACTTAACCTAAAAGAAGATGAGCACAGCAAATACTTCATATTAAACCAGATAACCAAAAAGAAATATCCAAAGACAGATACAGAAAAAAAGACACAGATCCAGGATAAAATAAAATCCCTCAAAGAACAGGAATACAACCTCACACAATCCACAAAAGAAGCAGAAAAAAACTACAATATCCAGATCATAACTCAGAGCGAACTTGAACAGATAGTAAACAACAACAAAATCAAAATCAAAGAAACAAGAAATCAGCTACAAGAACTGGAACAACCGGAAAACGCACCGCAAATAACAAAAGAAAAGAAGCCCGGCATCATCACAGAAATAAAGAAAAGATACGCCCAATACATGATCCAAAAACAGAAAATCCAAGTAGAAAACAAGATACATTCCTTGGAAAAAAAAGAACACACATTAGAACAGAAAGAAAAAGAATTAAAGCTAAAAGAAGAAGATATCGAAAAAGAAATAGAGACACTAAAAAAAGAAGACAACAACCTCAAAGAAAAACAAAACCAGCCTACAGATTCGGAGTGACCCACACTTCAAGCACAGCAGCAAGAACCAAAATCAACGAAGACACAAGATAAAGCACACCAGCATCCTTTGCAATCCTGAAATCCTGCTCGCCCCTGATCATCCCTATAGAAAGTATCCCACCGGCAATGCCCGCAATAAAATAAGCCACAATTTCCGGTACTCCATGTATCGATATAGACAGCAATGCATCGAGATGCCCCTGCATGAGCGAATACGAATACTTTCTCGAAAACTCCTTTGCAAGATCACTCACAAAGACACCAATCACAGATGCATTCCACGACAATATGAATATCGCTCCTGTCCCAAAGAAAAAAGACATCAAAAAAGCGATAGTTGTAACCTTCAGATTATTCGAAAGAATAGTCCAGAAAGTCATCGTTGTTTCTGTAGCTGCCCCACTAAACCTGATGCTTGCAATAGTATTCATCTGCTGTGAAAAAAGCGATTGCGTGTAAGTCTCTGGCAGCATCGTATACCAGAAAGAGACAGCAATCAATACCCCTAAAAAGAGATACGCATAAACCATGATAGTCTTCTCATAATGGACAAAAAAATCAAGATCGATCCTATCAGTCTCCTCATCAATCTCCTCATCATCCTTCAGGATGGCAGAAATTGTAGGAAATGCGGCAATAGTGATCAAAAAAAGAAATATAACAGAAGATGAAGAGGGAAATATATAATAGGCAGCAAACAAAGACACAGAAGTGATGAGAATACCATAAAAAAACATCTCAATTGGCTTCGATTCAGCTTCCTTTGCGTTCATCAGCATCTCAAAAACCATCACACACCACCATTCCAGATATATTATAGTTGCTCGCATAACTATTTAGACAAAAATGCGATCAATCTATATGGAAACGTTCGAAAAGCATGGCTTTTCAACGTGTCTGGAAAGCAAAGCTTTCCAACATGTGAAAATCCAGAGGATTTTCAGACAAAGCACATTAATTGTAAATACAATTGTGCTTTTTACTATATATTCACAACTCATATATATAATCTTGAGTACCGGCAAAAACAAAAAATCATCCTTTCAACTACTCAGAGACATACAACAAATATATAAAATTACTACATTAAGACAAGGTAAGGTGAAAACATGGAAGAACTCATCCCATTTCTAGAAAATAACAGGGACATTATCGACAAAAAAATCGAAAAATACCTTCCAAAAAAGATAGACTCTGCATACCTCGAATGGCTCGCAGGACCTGCAAGATACACATACGATATAGACTCAATCCAGAAATGTATCATCGATCCCACATGGAACCTCCTCAACAGGGGAGGCAAAAGATGGCGCCCTAACTTCTTCATTCTCATCGTAGAATCACTAGGCAAAGATGCAGATAACTTGCTGGACTTCGCAATAATACCCGAACTCATCCACAACGGGACACTCATAATTGACGATGTAGAAGATAACTCAGACAAGAGAAGAAACAAACCGACAATACACAACATATACGGAACAGACATTGCAATCAACGCAGGCAACGCCCTTTACTATATACCGCTAAAAATAATAGACGAAAACAAGAACAAACTCGGTCCGGAGTTGACATCCCGCGCATACGAAGTATACGTACAGGAAATGATAAACCTCTCACTCGGCCAGGCCATGGACATATGGTGGCACCGTGGAAAAAACAACAATGTATCCGTCGAACAATATCTTCAGATGTGCGCATATAAAACCGGCACACTCGCAAGACTCACAGCAAAACTGGCAGTAATCCTGTCATCAGGCACAGAAAAACAGGAAGAAAAGATAAGCAAAATCGCCGAATCCATTGGCATAGGATTCCAGATACAGGACGACATACTGGACATGACATCAGACGAACGTGAGAAATTCGGCAAATCATTCGGAAACGACATCCATGAAGGAAAAAGAACACTTATGGTAATCCACACTCTAAACAGCGCCAGCGAAAAAGACAAAAAGAGACTGGCCGAAATACTGGATAAACACACAAGAGACGAAAAGCTAATCAACGAAGCATTCGACATAATAAACAAATACAAATCCATCGAATTCGCAAAAAGCACAGCCAAAAAAATCATAGAAGAAGCATGGAACGAAGTAGACGTAATCCTGCCGGAATCAAAATCAAAACAGATGCTCTCAAAGCTGGTCACATACCTTATAGAACGAAAAATATAGCCCTATAACAGACACATAATTATATATACAGGTTTTACACATAATACTAACATGGCATTCGAGATAAAAAGAACACCAACAGGTATTTCTGGACTGGACAAACTCATTTTAGGAGGTCTGCCGGAACCATCTGTCACGTTGATAACAGGATCCGCCGGAACAGCCAAGACAACATTTCTATTGCAATTTCTCTGGGAAGGATTAAAACAAAAAGAAAATGGCCTATTCATCACACTGGAAGAGACCCCTGAAGAGATAAAAAGAGATGCCCTCCAATTTGGTTGGGACTTCGGAAAATACGAAAAAGACGGAAAATGCAGTATCGAATTCTTTGACCCGTTCGAACTGGGCGACATAGCAAGCCGCCTGAAAGACCTCATCGTCGTAAACAACTACAAAAGAGTCGTAATCGACTCAACATCACTATTCGGGATGTATATAAACGACACATACAAAGTCAGGAAAAAGCTATACAAACTGGTCCAATCATTAAAGACATCTGGCTGCACAGCATTATTATCCTCCGAAATACCAGAAAAAAGCGACACATTATCACGCTTCGGCGTCGAAGAATACGTAGTAGACGGAGTAATAATCCTGTATTACACCGGCATGGAAAATGGAGTATGCCGCAGCCTTGCAATAAGAAAACTCAGACTGACAAACTACGCGAACGGAACATTCCCATTCAGGATAACCGATGAAGGAATAAAAATATTAAAAGACGACATATAACATAAACTCATACTAATACTAATATAGTGAATTCAACAACATTTGGCATATATGTTGAATTTCCATATCGTCAATTGCATTCGGTTTTTGGATATGTTTTAGCTCAAAAGTCATCCGATTGAATATATTTCCACATCTTTCTTTAAAAAGAACAACAGTAATCTTCGGACGTCAAACTTCAATTCAATTATCGGCACCAGACACACTTACCCTTATAGATTCTGCCACCGCAGTCCGGACACACACTTTCGACAACATGTTCAAAAGCATCAGTTACAAACTTCTCACCAACGCCATCTCTACGAGACTTGTGCGTATAATACGCATCATTCTTCGAAAACGAACTAGAACCAGTTCCTAGAGGCACTTCAAAAGAATCATCACGAGTCTTCACCAAAGAATCACTAAACTTGTATCCGCACCACACACACCTATTCTGGAATATCTTCCCTCCGCACTCCGGACACTTAAGCTCAAGCACTTTTTCCACAACATCAGCAATATATCTCTTTTTAGCAACAGAGTGCGCATAATAGACATCATGCTTCCCAAGAACCTTAAGCAACATAGAAGGAACCTTAACATTCGACAAATCAATCTTTGGCAACCTCAAAAAGGGCGCTCCAGCCGACAAATCTCCCGGCAGGACAGGCTCCTTCGAATATGCAGTCCTGTTACGCAAAAAGAACCAATATACCATAAGCGCACCCATCGCAAATAGCACAATAACAGCGACAGAGACAAAAGACCAGTTGACACCCGTCTCAGTCACATCACCTAACACCTTGATACCCTCAAGCAACAACTGAATATTCTTCTCAGCTTCATCAAGCAGATAGCCCGCTTTATCATAATCCCCTCCATCAATATAACCGCCAGCATCTTTCAGATTCTTCTGTGCAAGATCATAATAGACCTTCAATTCAGGAGTCAGTAAAGACACATCAATATCATCCAAAATAGAGCCCAATCTATCCAGCCTGTTTCGAAGAGACTGAACATCGACACCAACCTCATGAACTACCCTCAAAGTCACAAAAAGATCCTTACTGACATGATCATTAAACACAGATAACATGCCCACATAATCGCCATCATCAACTCCACTGTCAATAGCACATATCCTGACAATTATTGACCTCTCTTCACCGGGATATAACATATCCAATAAAGAATCATAATTAGCCTCTAAAAATTTAGGCACCCCGGAAAGTTCAACATTCAGATTATTCAAAACAGTATTACCTTCATTAGACACATACACAGGCACATTAACGCAACTGTCGCCACTCGCCGAGATACTTAGGATATAATACGACTCAGCAGATAATGACAAATCATAGACTTCAGCAACACTTCCATTTCCTTTTGGCACAATAACAATACCAAGTCCACTACTCGAAGAACTCGACGACGAACCACCCCCGCTTGAGCCACCATCGCAGGCCGTGACCTGGTAAGAACCACTACAGCAATACCCGGAACTATAAAGATTAGACCCGCAATAACAGACAGGCGAAATCACCCCCTCACCGCAATTAGAATAGGCAGCAGTCATAACGACATCAACATAGGTAATGTTTCCATCACTGGTATTATAGGGACCAAGAACCACACCATCATAACCCACCTTGGCCGCAGTTACATTTATCGAAGTATTATAGACACTCGCATTAGCTAGAAGAAACGCCAACCCATCATCGCCACTGACCTGGCCATCAATATAGACAGTATCATTATACCACAAACTCACATTTACCCCGCCGACAGACGTATTGACTCTGAATACGCCATAACCGGCAGTACTATTAAGAACTAAAGAGAGATTATTGCCGTTATCCTTATCCATTCCCGGCTGAACATCAACAGACAAGTCAGGCGCAAAATAGCCACGCAGATACAAATCAGTCCTATTGAACACCACAGGATACTGGCCCGTAAGCGAATAATTTACCTTCAGAAAATATATTTCCCCACTTGCATCAGTAACATTAGTCAAATTACCGATACCAACACTAACATTGCCAAGACCAGCAGTTCCATTGCTGATATTCACATAGAACTGCGTCTCGTTTGCATACAATATTTTGCTGTTCATGGCGCCAATATTCGCAACATCGATCGTGCTGTCAAAAACAGACATATAATCCAAAAGCCCCGCAAACTCCAGAGAATACATACCCGGCAACACCTTATAGAACAGCACAGAACCATTGACAGTGACATTCGTAACCGACGGCAGAGACTTAAGAGTCACATTAATCCCGGAAAGCGCCACCCCGGATTCATCAAACAGAGTGATATTCACTTTAGTGATATTAAGCACAACATTCCTTTGCACAGGCGTCTCTGTTGGTATGATATGCGACTCAAGATAATAATCATACCCCATAGCGGTCCCGTTCACGAGAAGGTCATAATCGCTAAAATTATCTCGGT
The DNA here is from genome assembly GCA_043813875.1 of archaeon. Taxonomy (GTDB): domain Archaea; phylum EX4484-52; class EX4484-52; order EX4484-52; family B79-G9; genus B79-G9. The sequence continues at coordinate 8,451 of JBDRKP010000067.1, forward strand.
TGACAACGCACACATATTCATTATAATAGAAATCGCAATCAGATTTATCGATAACAAAAGTGCCACCGCTCGCAATATTCTGCACTAATTTGATTGAAACATTCTTAGAGATCAACTCATTATTCTCGGAAGTCACATTTATCCTGATAAAAGACAAAGGCGCAGGCACAAGAGACAAATTATAATTGACAGTCGGCAAAGTGGATATAGTGATATTATCAAGGATATAATAACCGGTCTTGATTACCCTTATAGTATAAGGAGGATAACTCAGGACACCAGTCCTTGAATTGACATCAAAAGAAAATGACCCATCAGCAGCAGTCAGCCCGCCATACGCCTCACAATTATCATAGATCATATCCCCTCCATAACACTGGTGCGAACGCAAAAGAATCGAGGCACCAAAAATAGGTCGCGACCCGTTATGCACTTTCACATAACCGCTGATCACCTTGTCCCCTAAAAGACCGACATTGACATTTTTGCTGACATCAACATCATTTTCATACTTGACGCTCAACCCCACAGCAGATACATTAAAACAATAATCCTGATAGCTTGAAGGATTTTCCTGCATCATCGGTGAGACAACAAGAGAATATGTGCCGTTGCCTGCAGTCACTGTCTGATACCTAAGAAGCGTCGGCGACGGTATGACATCACACGATGTTTTCGCATACATCTTAAGAGTTGCAGCAGAGACGGGCTCATAAGAAAGATTCATAGGCTGCTTGAAATTCATATCATAGACATACCCTGATAATGTAGTATTACCGCCAAGCCCCAATCTTATCATCGGCTTGATGCCAAGCGAGTTCACAGAATCATCATAAGTCCCCCTGCGCTGGATTCCTTCGTTCAGATCATCATACTGTACATAACCATTCGCATTGACAGAGACATAATAAGTCAATAACCCATTGACCTTGATCTTGGCCCTTCCATTGACATCTGTATTCCCGGAATTCTGTATGACAACACCAACCACATTAGCATAATACGTCATCCTTCCGTAACCGACATCTTCCCCATTGACAATGAAATCATATATTCCCGTAGGCACATTATATATCACCGCATTTCCGTTCGAATCTGTCTTGTTGGACCATCTGATCACAGTCGAATTATAATCCTTGATGCTTATAGTCACATTCACAGGCACGATATCACTGTTCAAAGTGAAATTCAGGTTGAATGTATTTCCCATAGACTGCGGAGGATCGACCCAGGCATAATTGCTTGAGTTGCCGGCAACGACATTCACCCTCGTAGAATTTTCGACAAGAATTCCGACAAATTTTGTCACAGTTACATTGCAGTCAATGCATGGGAGAGCCCGATTGAATATCACAATGCCCCCGGCATCAGAAACACCAGTCATATTCCCGCCGGTTGCATTCTTTGCGACCGTCGTATTATCAGACAGATATAATGTCACACTCGCGCCGCCTACCGGCACAAATGAAGCATCAGTGACATTCACAATCAGTTTCGTGATATTGACGACAAGACTGGTCACACTGTCCCCAAAGATTGGACCATAAACAGAACCATTAAGCCCATAACCTTGTCTCGTGCCATTAACACTGATATTATAAGTATATCCGTCAACAAGGTCACTAAAGACAACATAACCGGAACTGGTTGTATTTTTAGTCAAAGTATAAGTCTGGTTATAAAGCCGAACAGATGCGCCGTCACCATTATCATCCGCCCCCACAAGACTTCCAGTCGTATCATTCACATATACAATCAGGCTCACAGGAGCCGGCGTAACATTAAACACAAAATCCCCGCCTGATACGCAATTTCCTGCAGGGTCACAGAGCGTATAATTCCAGGAATAACTATCATTGGCAAGAGCTGGTGAGAAAACGTTTTGATTTGAAACATAGCTGGCATTTGTCAATATCCACTGGGTGGAATTGGTCCAGTAAACGACAGTGAGATTGACCGGTTCGCTAGCATTTATTTCGAAACTGACAACAGCTGGTTCCACAAAATAGGACGGGTCAACAGGACTCACATCAATCGCAGTCGGATAGACAGTATCAACCGTAAACACCCTTGGCCCTGCAATCCCTGTCCTGCCGTTATATGCCTTCCCGTAGAAGACAACGCTATAGCTCCCATCAGCCATACTGAATATTAGATCATAAAAATTGGTCATCGTCAGATTGAACATGCTTTCATTTGGCTGTCCGTTTAGCGAATAATTTGCACCAACAAGAGGCTTATTACCTGAAATGTTAAAGAGCATGATTGCACCGCTGTTATAACTCTTATTCTCTGGAGACATGATTGATAACACAGGCACACTAGTATCAACAATAAACGAATAATTCGCAACAGAGAAATTATGATTGCCGCTGGTATCCGTACAGTTGATATTCCAGAGATAACTGCCCTCAGCAATAGCATTCAATGTAATCGAATTAAGAGCAGACCTGACGATAACGCTATCATTCGTCATATTGAATTTCCACACACCTCCGGTGTCCGTCCACAGCTCACAGCTCTGTATCGGCGACAAATCAGTCACATTAAACTCAAAAGTGACATTTTCAATATATGACGGAGTGCCATTAGGCGATATAAGAGTCACGAACGGCGCAACCGTATCCAGGACAGTGATATTTGCCGTCGTCTTATTGATATTGCCCCACGTATCATTGGCATATATCGTATAAATCTCCGTGCCGGCAGCCCCGGGGAGCCACGTATACTGATAAATATCACTCAAAACCCGGGCCATCGTCCGGTTAGTACCATCCACTTCAATAAGCACCATATCAACCATATTCTGCAAATCAATAGCTCCAATCGTAACAGTCACATAGCTGCCCAACTCAATCGGGTCCGCACTCTCTGTGAGATTAAAAAAGACAGGAGGTATAGTATCAGTATTATAGGCATTCATATATGAAACACCGCCTGTACCGACAATCATGCTCTCCTCATAATATCCGCAGCCAATTGAAGTTCCATCGACTTTCAATATATAGGTCCCGACCGGCACTGTCCTGAAATACACAATACTGCTACCGGAACTTGTATTAAGCGAACTGTAATAGTTATTTGTGACACCCACAAGAGTCACATTGAAGTCATCACGCTGCAGGCCGTTGCAGACAACACTGACATTCACCCGGGTCTCATCAATATAATAGTTGTAATCCGTCTTGTTATTATACGTGTATAACTCAATATGCGCATCCCCAATCTCTTCATTATTCAACGCATACTTATCATAGAGATACAGTTCAGCATAAGCTTCAAGAGCGATAACATCCGAAAAATTCCCGGCTAGGACCCCGCCATTCAGTGGAAGTATCTGTTCTATATAACCATCCCTCGTTATCTTCAGCCTATAACTCTCCCCGCCCCGGATATTAAAGCTGGTAGCACCACCCCACCCTGTTGATTTTATATAAAGACAAGAAACGGAAGTCATATTATAAAACACGCATACCATGGAATTGTCGATATTCATATTATCGAAATCATCAATAGTCTTGACATAGATACTGACACTGCCATTCATAGCAATATCCTGGACTCTATCAGTCCCCCCCATACCAGTCCTGTCCTGATCCCATGTAAGATTTTCAATGACCTTGTTCTGATAACCTGCAAGCGATACCCGTATATCATAATTAAAATCAACGCCCGTATCAAGCGAATAATTGCCATTGAAACCGGATACAGTACTATAATAGACAACGCCAGCGGCATCAGTCACCTCTATAAGAACATTCGATAACGGGGGCACGATAGAAGAATACGCATCAGTAACCATGCCTTCCACATGCGTCGCACCCTTGAGATTCGCATCAATCTCTGCATCACTCACCACAGAATAATTAGCCATCGACACATTATACCCCGGCTTATCAAACACCATAAGATAATCATTGACCTGTGAAGACACATAGAAAGAATACACACCACTTCCATCCGTATAAGCCGTATATTTTTTTGAATCCATCCTGCTGACTAGCTCCACTTTCACGCCGTCAATATATTTATCATGCAAATTCAACAGATCACTCACAACCCCATGCACCCTGTTCTTTCCCCGGAGAGCAAAATCACCGATATCCACAACACCAGACACAGCATATAGCTCACTATCAGGAAAATACCCCGCCAGATTAAAAGAAACATTATATTGAATCGCATCCCTGACAATCATACCGAATCTTCCAGAAGAATCAGTTACCGTGCGATATGAAACATTACCACCCGCAATAGTGACATTCACGCCAGTTAGAAGTATCGAATTATTCGTCTCATCAACCAACGTGCCATTAAGCGTTCCAAGCCCTGAAAGGAAAATATCACCATAATCAACAGAAGAACTATAAGCTGTCGAATTGGCATAGACAGCATAACCCTCAAAAGATACCTCAATCGTATGACTCACGCCGCCTCTGACAGACATGTTGAACGACCCGGACGAATCAGTAAGCGCTTGATACATATTCGATCCGCCGCTGATAATCTTGACAAGAGCCCCGCTTATTGCGTGACTGGTATTGCTCGCGTCAATCACTCTTCCCGATACAGACGCACTGCCAGTAAGATTCACAGGCTTTATGGTAGAAGACGCCACCAGCACATCTTTGGATATGTATCCCGAAGCGCTCATCTTAAGATATGCATTGCAATTAGGCGTCCCGGCCAAGGTGCTTGGGTAATTTATGGAATAATTTCCTGACGAGTCCGTATAAGCCCCATAATAATAACTTCCACCCCACCCGGCGCGGATTGTATTAAGATAATTCCACAACTCAATATAAGCGCCGCTGATAACCGGATCGATAAGATTATTTTCCGAATCGAAAACATGCCCTCTCACCTCGCATGTGCCTGTCTGGTTGACATAGATATTCTTATTCGTGCCCTCAAGAATCGACTCCGAATACAGGTGCGTATGATTATACCCCAATGCAGCAATGGAAATATCATGCAAGACACCCGCATTGCTTGTAGTATTTGCAACAACCTCGATCAGGACATTGCCGCTCACGTCAGTAAAACCGGTTTTGTTAAAAGTATCAGAATAAAAAAGAGTGACATTTGCATTCGGTATGGGCCTGCTGTTCCACACATCAAGGACAGTAAAATTATAGCTTCCATATCCCTTAAGGTAAAGGCTGGTATTCAGGATAAAAGCTTCAACAGAACCGACAGTAACAGTAATATTACGGTAATTGCTGTCCCCATACATAAATCCATCCAGACCATTGATAGAGCCATTGAATATGACAAAAAATGACCCCCACGTCGAAAGATCAATAAAATAATTACCTGCCGAATCAGTCAGACTGGAAGCGACAATATTACCGACTGATAAATTATATACACTCACATTCATACCAGATATAGGGTCCCCGCTAAACCTTGTAACCTTTCCGGATACGTTCCTTGAGCTATCAAGAGACACAACGTCATTCACATTAAAGCCCTCATTCACCACACGACCCGTCAATATCTGTGATTTATATCCGCCTTTGACCAGACTGATATTATGGACCACACTATAATCCGTATTATTAGCGATCACCTGGATAAGAACATTACCGGACGCATCAGTCATCTTAGATTCCACATCACCGGTTGACGCAAAAACAGTGATATTGACATCTACAAGAGGAACACCACCTATAAGATCATATACAGTAAGATTATAGCTCCCGTGATTATCAGGATAAAGGCTTGTATTGAGCGACAGGTTCTCCGCGCCGCCGAGAGTTATCGATACATTCCGATACGGATCCGCGCCATAAACAAAACCGCTCTTATTATATATGACATAATAATCCCCTGCATCCGAAAGATCAACATAATAGGTACCATTTGCATCAGAAAGATTTGATGATATCAGCGCTCCATCAGTCAGATTATATACGCTCACATTGACCCCGTCAACAGGCGTGCCATTGAACTGTGTGATGACACCTAAAATACTCGGCGGAGCAGCATTCACAAATACGAAAAGGAAAAACAGGAATAAGAATATCAAAGAGGATTCAATATTCCGTGAAGATTTCCTTGCTGTCATCATTCTTCCTCTTCCTCAAGTATGGCCGTGCGGATCATGCTATTCGCCACAGGATCGCCAATACCGCGGCCCCTCGGCTGATATACATAAGAACGCCCGACAGGTATCCTCTCAAGCTTGCCGCTATCGCGCAACGCCTCGAGGTATCCGGCAAGATACTCGCGCCTCACATTAAGACGGCGCGCAAGCTCAGAAACAGACATAGGTCTCTCTTTCAGTATCTTAAAAAGCGCATCTTCAGCCATTATCTACCCTTCAGAAATTTATTTAGAGAGCTCAACATAAACTCAACATATTGAGATAATACTATAGCATATAACATGAACCCCTATATATATGTTTGTATTGCGTACCATATAGCACACAACGAAAAAAACATGGAATAAAAGAAATATTAAATTTTAAGATTGAAACCAATACCAACATCAGCAGCAGATTTGCCGCCCTTTATTCCCCAATTAACCAACGCAGGTTCATTCAAAACAATCGTTATCTCTTTTTCAGAAATATTTAATCTCCTAACAAGATTGTCAACTATTTCGCGATAAAGCGCTCTTTTAGTTTTTTCACTTCTTCCCGGAAAAATAGTAATCTCAATCAAGATAATGTTTTCTGTTTTTCCAGCGGGAATCTCAAAATTTTCAGCTTTTAACTCATACATTCTTTGAGTCCTATCAGAATCAGGAATATCAAATACCTCAACCAATGACCTATGCACAACATCCAACAAGTTTTTTTTGAATTCTTTCGATTTCCCTTCAATAATTTCTATCTTCACAAGAGGCATATTTCTATTTAGAATCAGCGATTTATATATTTGATTTAATAATTCAGCTAAAACGCCCGAAGGCGCACGTCTTCATTTCGCTCAAATCATTCTTTGCAACGAGGGGCAACTAAAAACAAATATATTACCTCATCCAGTAGACCTATCTGGATCTCTAAAACAACTCGAGAAAATCCCCATACTAAAGCAAAAAAACCATCCACATACAGACGACTATAACTTTTAAATTCATCAAAACCCGATAAATTAAGATGGACTTCTACGAAAAATACGACAAAAACCCAACAAAAGAAAAGACACGCCAGTTCTTTCCCTACGAAGACATCAACGTACCCGAGCATTACCCCATAATAACAATAGCACTGATCATCACAAACATAATAATCTTCCTCTGGAGCCTGACATACTTCAAAGAGATCATATACGGATATGGATTCATAGCAGCCGAAGCATCAATAACGACCGCATTCACATCCATGTTCCTCCACGGCGGCTTCGACCACATCTTCGGAAACATGTGGTACCTCTGGCTCTTCGGCGACAACGTAGAAGACAAGTTCGGAAAAATCAAATACATCGCAATGTACCTGTCAGCCGGCCTCATCGCAGTAGCAGCGCAATACCTCATAGACCCCGCATCAGCCATACCTACAGTCGGCGCAAGCGGCGCAATATCAGGCATACTAGGCGCCTACATCGTCCTGTTCCCGCACGTAGAAGTAAAAACAATAGGCCCATTCTACCAGATATACAGAATAAAGGCGAAATACCTCATAGCCCTCTGGTTCATCATCCAGATAATCTTCGGGACATTGAGCATTGCAGGCAACTACGGCTCAAACATCGCATTCTTCGCCCATGTAGGCGGATTCATATTCGGATTCATGACAGGCATGATATACAAGGCATTTCATCAAAGAGCGTAAAAAAACAAGAAATCAATCCTCGACCCGTGGAGCAAGAACATAACTCAACTCAGCCTTATCCTTATTGATAAAAGTAAACCTCACCGGATAATCCTTCCCGAACTGCATCTTCACAGTATCAGCAATCTTGGAGCCCTTCTCAATTTTCTTCAGATAATCAAGAGAATACTTTGACTTGGCATCCCCTGAAACATTTATCCCGACAACATCAGGACTGTCTTTGGTAAGCCTTACATTCACCTGGCTCAAATCCCCATCAGCAGTCATCGAAAAACTGCCCGCATCCGCAGACATGACCACCGTATCAGTGATGATAGAAGCATCTCCGATACTCTCAGTAAGCACCGAACTCTTCGTCTCGACAGTAGCAGAGAAATCAAGCTTCATATCAGGCACATCAGACTTCTCGATATCAATCAAAGGTATCTTGAACGTCCTCACAGAAGAATTCTTCAAAGTAACACTCAGCTTGTTCTGATCCTTCTCAAGCTCAAAAACCACAGCATCAGACGACTTTGCCCTCTTCAGCACATTTATCAGGCTCTCGATATTGATACTCAGTTCCTCGTCATCGTCAAGTTTATACTCATCAAAAACCATTGACAGCATCTTGAACCGCACCATCGTGACCATAGTCGGATCAGTTGAAGCGAAATAGATATGATCCTTTTTAAGCTGGAATATGCCCTCTGACACCAACTCGGAAATAGCAGCCAGACTATCCCTCAATAATCCCACATCAGTCAAAGTCGCTTTAAATGACATTATAAAACACCTCACACATAAATTATCAACAATCATTAATGTAAACACTATATAATCATAAAATTATTTAAATCACACCTAAAGCATCTTATCATAATACCCCATGACCGCATTATACATCTTCAAGTTCAATTTACTCATATCCTGGATTATATCCACATAGAGATCAAAACCAGTGTCATTTGGTCTCACTCTGCCAAAAACACGAACCAACTGACTTTGCGAAAGAGTTGTTGAAACATCCTGACCGACCACACCCTGAACAGTCCCGGTGCCATCATCAATAAATATCGAATTGTCAACCGAACTTACAATCGTACCCAGAATACTCACCTTGGTATCACAAGAAGAATCAACATCTTTAATCCTCTTTTCAACAAAAACAGCATTCAAGTCCATATTCATCGTTCTACCCTGACATTTAAATACCTTACGCAAGGCAACAACAAAGAATCAGAAATTAAATATGCCCTATCAAAAAAAGCTCAATCACCCAAAAAGAAAAAAATGAGAACTACATATAACTACATACTAGCTATACTCACGCCATGTCTTCTTGCACTTCATACACCTATAAAATCGTGTCTCTGGTTCATCGCTGGATCTTGTCTGCTGGGTCCACCAGCCCGCTTTTTTATGCCCGCACTCAGGGCATTCGATATCAGTAGTTGGCAGGGTTTCGACAGAAGAATCAACAACAGGAATAGCATCAAACGGCTCATGAGTTATTTTCTCTTTCAGCTTGAATTCCTTTCCTTTATCAACAGGCGACATCTTACCGCAGTTATTACATTTAAGAACTACAGAAGAATCCTTTTTCATTGGAGCCATCAAACTTCCGCATTTCTCACATAACTTCATAAAACCACCTGCATCATACGAATATCCCTATACACAATTCACTCTTGCTATCTGGAAAACAAAATACTTTATGCGCAATTAAGCACAAATAACTATATAAATGTATCTCACACCCTCAAACTCCCAAATCAATATGCATTAGCCCGAACACGTAAACTCATAGGAAAGAAGCCCGCGCAAGTTACCGCTAAGTATCTCAGTCATGATCAATTTCGGCTCACCCAGCAAAGGCACTCGATAAAGCACCTTCCCCTTGATCCATTCCGGCTTCACAGCCCACGCATCCGGCGCAGGATTATTATCACCCCAGCTTGTGAAAGTCCCGTCATCATTAGCCTTATACAGACGATGTACAATCAGCTTATTTCCAGGCGGACAACCAGAAGAATCAGACGGACATACATATACGATAATGTCACCACCAGGAACATCAGATCTGGGCGGCAGACCCGGCGTCAAATCACCTGCATCTTCTCCTTTCAATATTAAAAGATCCCCTCGGTCAAGAACAGGAAGCATAGAACATGACACAACAACAACGATAGGATCGTCAGTATCAAGTGCAAAACCAAGCCCCTGATAGACAATCACTGCAAGAAACATCCCAAAAAGAACATAGACTATACTGCCGATAAACTCATTAGCCTCAAGATACTCATTAATCTCCTTCATACCCATTAAATCCCCTCAAACGAAAAACAAAATCAAAGCCATCATTTACCACAGGCTTTGACAAAGAGTTTTTCAAACTCAGAAATATTATCTTGACTGCGGCTTATCGCACCTTTCAAAGACTTCATAGAATCCTTTGCGCGAACAATAATCAGCGGATTCCCAAGATACGGATGCTTCTTCTCGTAAGCAGCAAACGTAACTGTCGAGTCATTCCACAATTCGCTTCTCAAAAGATTAGGAATTGTATGGCTGCCACCAACAAGTTCAAGAGTCAGCATTTCCTTAGATTCTTTCTTTAGTTTAACATCCACATGATTCACCTGCAAAAACTTTTAGTCATCAACTTTATAAATATATATTATGCCCTAACACTCAATATGAATTAAATGCCATGAATGCGAGGCATAACTAATAATTATTAATAACAGAGTACTACATAGGATACATTAAATATTTAAATATATCTGATACTATATCTGGTACTGTTTAACAATAACAAACAGACAACAAATCGCTTTTCCCAGGATGTGGCACAAGACGTGCTGAACGGATAAAACATATAACAGGAGCAGGATAAATATGGGAATGTACAAATACATAAAAGAGATTTGGAAAAATCCAAAAGCAAACCTTGGCAGCGTATGGCAGGAACGCCTCATAAAATGGCGCAAAGAAGAGACAGTAACAAGAATCGAAAAACCGACAAGGATTGACAGAGCTCGTTCTTTAGGATACAAAGCAAAACAAGGCATAGTAGTAGCAAGAGTAAAAGTAACCCGCGGTGGAAGAGAAAGAGAACGCCACAAGAAAGGAAGAAAACCATCAAAAGCAGGTTTCGTCCATTTCACACCTAAAAAATCAAGACAAGTCATCGCAGAAGAAAAAGTATCAAAAAAATACCCGAATATGGAAGTGCTTTCAAGCTATTACGTTGGAGAAGACGGAAAACACATATGGTACGAAGTAGTCCTCGTAAATCCTACACATCCGGCTATCGAAAACGACAAAAACCTGTCATGGATCACCAATAAAGAGCACAGAGGCCGCGCACACAGAGGACTGACACCAGCAGGCAAGAAATCGCGCGGTTTGAACAAGAAAGGCAATGGCGCAGAAAAATTAAGGCCAAGCATAAGAGCCAAATCAGGCCAGGGCAAGTAACCGGATATAACAACCAACACCCAGCCATTTGGCTGGCTGCTTTTTCTATTTTTTATCATTCGCCAAAAGACAAACTAATCCCCAAAACCACACGAATCAACAGCCCAAAAGCATACACTCCAAAAACACAATTAAAGTATAAAAATCCTTAAATACCATCCCTACCGAAATAGATTGTAAATGTCTTAGATTTTAGAAAGACAGAGATTTAATTTAATGGGAGATAGGAGCTTGGAGCAATGATTCCATGGTGCTAGCTCAAGGATAACCTGATAGCGCCACACATTTTTCTTTAATTCTTACAATCCACCATAGCCCGGATTATACACAAACATCACACGACACAGCCATGCCAAACTATATTAAGATTTCTACTAAATCCAGTGAATAAAGAAACAGTCATATTTACGAGGTGAATTAGATGACATACGCGGTAAAAGACATAAGCCTGGCAGACCAGGGCAAAAACCAGATAGAATGGGCAGAATCCCAGATGGGCGGGCTCTTGAAAGTAAGAGAACGCTTCAAAAAAGAATTGCCGCTAAAAGGCATAAGGATAGGCATGGCGCTCCACGTGACAAAAGAGACCGCAGTGCTGGTACGGACACTCATCGCAGGCGGCGCACAGGTAGCGATAACAGGCTGCAACCCCCTATCGACACAGGATGACGTCGCTGCAGCGCTCGCAAAAGAAGGCGTTGAAGTCTACGCAAAACGAGGAGTAGACACCAAAGAATACTACGAATTCATCCACAGGATAATCAACACAAAGCCGCACATCACGATAGATGACGGCTGCGACCTCGTAAGCGAGATCCACCTCAAATTCCCACAACTCATACCATCGATAATCGGCGGCGCAGAAGAGACCACGACAGGTGTCATCCGCCTCCACGCCATGGAAAAAGACAAGGCCCTCAAATACCCGATGGTCGCAGTGAACGACTCAAAGACAAAACACCTCATGGACAACTACATAGGAACCGGCCAGTCAGCGATAGACGGCATCTTAAGAGCGACAAGCATACTGATATCAGGAAAGACATTCGTAGTTGTAGGCTACGGCCCCTGCGGGAAAGGCGTCGCAGCCCGCGCAAACGGCATGCTCGCAAACGTAGTCGTCTGCGAAGTAGACGCATTCCGCGCACTACAGGCACACTACGACGGCTTCAGGGTAATGCCGATGGAAGACGCAACAAAAATCGGCGACGTCTTTGTGACAGTGACAGGCGACAAGCACGTCATCCGCACAGAACACATGAAAAACATGAAAGACGGCGCAATAGTTGCCAACGCAGGCCACTTCGACCTTGAAATCGACCTGAAAGGCCTGGAAAAGATCTCAAAGAAACGCAACATCCGCGCAAACATGGACGAATACACCCTCAACGGCAAAAGATTATTCGTGCTCGGTGAAGGAAGACTGGTAAACCTTGCATGCGCAGAAGGCCACCCATCGGAAGTCATGTCAATGTCATTCATGAATCAGGCGCTCGCATGCGAATACCTCGCAAAGAACAAAGGCAGCCTAAAACCACAGGTATACAAGCTCCCCGACGAGGTAGACGACATAGTAGCACAGCTGCAGCTTGACGCCATGAGCGTAAAGAAAGACATCCTCACAGCAGAACAGAAAAAATACCTGTCAAGCTGGCAGGAAGGGACATAAATCCCCTTATTTCCTCTTCCAAACGTATTTTAAAACACACTCCAACATAAAACCATGCAAAAACTCATAGCCCCATTCGACCCCTGGAAATCACAGTCATGCACCTGCCCGGACAAATACAGCCTGAACGTCTACACCGGCTGCGCACACGGATGCCTCTACTGCTACTCATCATCATACATCCCCGACTTCTTCAACCCGAGACCAAAAAAGCATCTGGCAGAACGCATAACAAAAGACATAGAGACACTGGACAAGAACACCCCCATTTCAATCAGCAACAGCACAGACCCATACCAGCCGCTTGAAAAGACTTTTAAATGCACAAGAAGATGCCTCGAACTTCTGCTAGACTTCAGAAAACTGATAGTCACAAAATCAGACCTCATAACAAGAGACATAGACCTCCTCTCAAACACTGTCGTAGCCATGACAATAACGACAATCAGCCAAAGCCTTGCAAAAATAACCGAACCCTTCACCCCTCCTCCACAAAAACGCATAGATGCCCTAAAGACCTTAAACGAATCAGGAATCCCCACAATCGCAAGAATAGACCCGATAATACCGCAACTTAACGAAGACACATCCGAGCTGATAGAAAAACTGGCCGCAGCAGGAGTAAGACACATAGTAAGCTCAACCTACAAAGCAAAGCAGGACAACTTCAAACGCCTCTGCGCCGCATTCCCAAAAAACAGAGATATATGGCACGAGCTATACACAAAAAAAGGAGAACACCTGGGCGGCGCAACATACATGCCAAAAGAGGCAAGAACACAGATCATGAAAAAGACAAAAGAACAGGCAGAAGAAAGAGGCATGACATTTGCAACATGCCGCGAAAACATAGACCTTAAGCAATCCACCAAAACATACTGTGACGGAGCGCACCTTTTAACAGATCAAAAACATATGCAAAAAGAAAAAATATAACAAGAAATTCAGAAACGCTTATATATTACAACAAAGAAAAATTAGCCATGAAGTTAAAAGAATTCATCATGATCACAATAATCATCTTTCTCCTGACTTCCGTAGTATACCCAAGGCCCTTATGCTATCAGGGAGAATCATGCCGCCTAGAGGTATCGAAAACACTATCCGAAACCGCGAAAGCCACAGGAAAATTCTTCACTGAACTCATAAGTTTAGACGCCAAAAGGCAAGCGAAAAACACGCCGCCAGTTGAATCAATATCATTAGAAGCCCTGATAGCATTCGCAGGATTTACAGTCCTATTTACCGGACTGCTGAGCCTGACGATACTGAAAGGCGAATACCCGACCAAAAAAAAGACAAGGATAGACATAATATTTGCGGTCATCGGAACATTGACACTCGCAGCCATAGGATTTTACAACTGGAATATTTTTCCCGGACTGTTCTACCACAACGTCACAGACTTCTTGTTCATCATAATGATATCAATGACAACGACACTCGTTTACGCGTCACTCAAGAACAACTGGACTCTATTCCAATATATGAATAAAACAAACGACAAGAGCATGGAAGAATATTACACCGTCCTCACTGCATGGATAATCACATCAATAATATATCTCGGCATCTATTATTTATATAGCTCAATGAGCCCCATATGAGACTTCGGATGCGTATATGTCATCCCCAACATTTGAGGCGCCTGCTCGAATGCCGTCCGTGCCATATCGATATCTTCATCAGGAAACTGATCTTGCCGAAAGACAGGATTAAATCCAATCAGATAACAAAATCAAACCTAAGCCTCAAGCTCTCCCTGAATCTCTTTCCACAAGAGAGGCTGTTTTTCCTCAATCAAAGTCAGGAGAGGTAAATACTGCCGCGCAATATGCTTCGACACATGCAGCCTCATACTCAATTTACCCAGAAGCGCTCCCTCACTCGCCCTCCGGAATCGCGTCTGCGCCATCATGGCGATCTTCGTCGGGAAATGATACTCAAGCATCCCCGGATACTTCTCATCCTTAGACACCGCAACACCGACGGAGAGAAGCTGGAAAACATAATGCAGATAACCCCAGTATTGCTGCCGTGTAATCCTGCCGCGAAAAACATCTGCGCGCGACACATACTCCATTGCAAGAGAGAGATCCTTCGATTTCCTGTACTCTCGAGGCATATTCTCCCTCACCCACTCAATGACATCACCCGGCTCTGAATCGACATTCAAAAAAGCAGTATTCGCAATATCAGCCGAAGTCGTCTTGAACACGATAGTCATGGCCTGCTGTATCTGCTGCCCGGCATCACGGAAAGCAATATCGCGCACATCATCATACAGAAGTCGCTTCCGCCCGATTGAATGCGCCTCAAAATCATTGATGGCAGACCGCAGATCCCCATTCGAATTATGCGCAATCACGCTGAGAGCCCGCTCCTCCACATCAAGATTTTCCTTGAGCGCAATCATCTTCAATACCAACACGACATCAACACGCTTAAGCTCACTTAATTTGACGACAGCGCATGCCTTCTTCAAAATAGTCAACCGGGCCTTCTGCCCATCTGTCCTGAACTCATTTGCTGCAAGGATGACTGGATAATTGCTTTCAGAGATAATCTTCACAATCTCCTGTGGCGCCCCCCGGTCACTCTGTCCTGATATCCCGTCAACTTCATCAAACAGCACCATCTTGCCCCTCTGAAACAACGTCTGCTGAGCAAGGCTCGTACCGAAAAACTCCACAAGATGCTTCTTTGTCCTCGCATCGCTCGCATTTGTCTCAATCAGATGATAATTCAGTTCACGCGCAATCGCCTGCACCATGCTAGTCTTTCCACATCCCGCAGGACCTAAAAGCAAAAGCCCTTTTTTCAGCTGATTCTTATTCCATTTCCGGACCCAGTCAAATACCTTGACCTTCTCTTCACCCACGACATCAGAAACATTTTTCGGCCTGTATTTTTCAGTCCATCCACCTGTTGGCTTCATACATGATATTGGCATCTTATTTTTAAGTGCTTAATGACCTCTATCGGCAAAGCGCATAAAATACATATATAAAATCAATCAACAGAATAACAGAATACACAAAATGAAAGATCAGTCAATTAAACCCCAAAAAAATATACAACACAGAATATATATCCGGACACAAAAGAGTTTATATAGATTGGAGACACATATATCAGTACAACACCACATCTAGTGGTTTGGCAGGAAAATCACTACTATATATAGACGCCATATCATCCTTGAGGAGGGGAACCATTTGAAATGTCCGTACTGTTCATCTAGTGAAACGAAGGTCTTGGATAAAAGATTCACCGAAGATCTTGAAGTGAACCGCAGAAGAAGAGAATGTATCTCATGCAACAAAAGATTCACGACCTACGAGAGGATAGAGACACACCCATTATTGATCATCAAAAAAGACGGCTCAAGACAGGAATACGACAGGAACAAGATCCTAAAAAGCATCCTCGTATCATGCCAGAAAAGACCCATAAGCCAGGAATCCATTGAAAGGATCGTAGACGAAATCGAAAGCGAACTGCTGCACTTGGACACCCAGGAAGTCGAGAGCAAAAAGATCGGTAACCGCGTAATGAAAAAACTCAAGACATTAGATGACATTGCATACATCAGATTCGCATCTGTCTACAGGTCCTTCAAAGACATAGAATCATTTGAACGCGAACTGCACAAGCTGAAAGTCGTAGGAGAGACGCAGAATACAGGCTCTGACTCAACAGACATACTCTTACAGGTCACAACAACATCAGAGGGAAAAATAAGCGAATGGAACAACGAGCGCATCGTAAGCGCCCTCATAAGAGAGATCAGGATCCCGCGCGACGAAGCCATAGAGATAGCCGATGCCGTTGAAAAAAAAGTATTCTCATCCGGGATCAAGACAATATCCGTGAGCCTCATACGCGAACTTGTAGACATAGAACTATTCACCAGAGGCTACGACAAGAAACTGGAAAAACAGGGAATCATAGGGATGCCCCATTATAACTTAAAACAGCTGATATTCAACAAAAGCAACGAAAACAGCAACGTAGCTGCAAACAACCCCGAAGCAGTCAACCTGGCGATCGCAGAAAACACACTGAAGCAATACGCACTAAAAGAACTATTCTCAGAAGACATATCCTCAGCACACATGAAAGGCGCAATCCACCTGCACGACCTCGGATACCCGATCCGCGTATATTGCAGCGCGCACAGCCTCGAATACATAAAGAAATACGGCTTGAGGCTCATCAACCTCTCAACCACGTCAGCCCCGGCCAAACACGCAGGAACACTTACAGGCCACCTGAACACATTCCTCGCATCCATGCAAGCATACTACGCAGGCGCCCTCGGGATCAGCTACGTGAACATATTCTACGCGCCATACCTTGTAGGCATGAGCTACGAGAAGATGAAACAGGAAGCACAATACCTGATCTTCTCATGCAGCCAGAACGCGTTCTCGCGCGGCGGCCAGACATTGTTTATTGACTTCAACATACACTTAGGGATTCCAGGATATCTCAAAGATGTGCCGGCTATAGGCCCTGGCGGCAAATACACAGGAAAAGTCTACGCTGACTACGAAGAGGAAGCCCAGCAATTCGCAAAAGCGCTTCTAGACGTCTGGCGGGAAGGCGACGGCGAAGGCAAGCCATTTCCTTTCCCTAAATGCGACCTTCACGTAGACAAGACAACCTTCAGCGACCCGAAACAATACGAACTCCTGAAATACGCATGCCAGATAGCCTCAGAAAACGGCTCACCATACTTTGTCTTCGACAGGGACGAAATAAACCTCTCCATGTGCTGCCGGTTGAGGACAAAAATAGTCGACGACTACGTAATCAAACACCCGGAAAGCATGAGATTCTGCGGCTTCCAGAACGTAAGCATAAACCTGCCCCAGGCCGCCTACAGGGCTGGAAAAGGCAACCTTGAAGGCACAATATCTGAACTGCACAAAGCAATGAAACTTGCGGTAAAAGCCCACATACAAAAAAAGAAATTCATACAGAAACTGATGAGCGTCCCGGGCGCACCCTTGTGGCAGGTAGGCCAGATCGCCCCCGACGGCAGGCCATACATCGACCTTGAGACAGCCACCTACATACTAGGCATCATAGGACTCAACGAATGCGTAAAATATATAGTTGGTCAGGAACTGCACGAATCAGAAGAAGCATACAGGACCGGCCTGAAAATAATCTCTGCCATGTACCTCAGATGCAAGGAATTCGAAAAAGAATACAGCCTGAAATTCACTCTCGAAGAGACGCCCGCAGAAAGCGCATCCTTAAGGCTCGCAAAAATCGACCTGAAAGAATACCCCGAAAGCAAAGACTACATACGCGGCAACAAGAAAAAAGGAGAGATATATTACACGAACAGCGTACACTTGGCACCAGACGCACCGGTCGACATCATAGAAAGAATCGAAAGGCAATCCAAATTCAACACACTGATCGAATCAGGAGCAATAACCCACGTGTTTTTAGGCGAGCAGAAACCGGATATGGGAAGCGTATTATCTCTGATCAAAAAGACATGGGATAACACCCAATGCGCACAGATCACAATATCCCCCGAATTCACAATATGCAATGATTGCCATAAACTATCCAGAGGTTACGCAAGAGAACAGAAACCTCAAACAAAGGCCATAAAAGATATGCCAAAAAAAGAGGGGGCGGTTGTAGCATGAACGAGACAGAAACAACAGAGACAGACATTCCGCGATGCCCGCACTGTGGAAGCACTAACGTATACGGCATGAGCAGAGTAGTCGGGTATTATTCAAAAATCGATAATTGGAACAAGAGCAAAAAATCCGAATTCAAAGACAGGCAAAAAGGAAACTACAAGATTTCTGAATTGTGATGACATGAAGATAAAGATATTCACAAAAGAAGACTGCCCTAACTGTCCGCCAGCCAGGGATCTCGGGAAAATACTGGAAGCCGAAGGTCTCGACGTAGAATACCACGACATATCTACGATAGACGGGCTGACAGAATCATCATACCACGGAATCATGTCAACGCCATCAGTTCTGGTCATCGGAAAAGACGGCAAAGAGAAGACAGGCTGGAGAAGCACCGTACCAGACATCAACGAAATTCGCCAGGTGCTCGGCAAATGATCGATGTAGACATAAGAGGGATATTCAACACATCACTCATAGACTATCCCGGAAAGATCGTATCAACAATATTCTTCAACAGATGCAACTTCCGGTGTCCATTCTGCCATAACCCGGAACTTGCATTGGATAAAGACCAGAACAACCCGATAGATACCGAAAAAATCATAGAGCACCTCATAAAAAGAAAAAAATGGCTTGACGGCGTTTGCCTGACGGGCGGAGAGCCGACACTGCACAAAGGACTCACTGAATTTATCGAAAACATAAAAAAAGAAGGATTCCTGGTAAAACTGGACACAAACGGCACAAACCCGTCAGTCCTCAAAGCACTTATCAAAAAAAAACAGCTGGACTACATCGCGATGGACATAAAGACAAATCTGGAAGACTATGAGAATGTCGCAAAAGTCAGGGTAAACAAAAAAGACATCAAAAAGAGCATCGGACTGATTCAAAACAGCACAATAGACTACGAATTCCGCACAACCATCGTACCGCCATACTTCAACAAAGACAACCTGATCAATATATGCGAATGGCTAAAAGAATCAAGACTTTATGTACTTCAACAATTTAAAAATAATACAGCAATGATTGATATGACACTATCAGATGTGGCTCCATACCCACAGAAGACAATAATGGAATTTAAAGAAATTGCATCAAAATACTTCAAAAACTGCGAAGTACGAGGAATATAAAGAGGAGGCGGTATTAAATGCCATATAAGATCACTATAGACGAAGAAGAATGCATCGGATGCGGTACATGCGCTGCACTATGCGACGAAAATTTCAAGATGGGCGACGACGGCAAAGCAAAAGTAAAAAACAAGACCGTGAACGAGCTAGGCTGCAACGAAGAAGCTAAAAACAGCTGCCCGGTATCATGCATCCACATCGACAAAGCATAGTGAAGCAGATGACCAAAGAAAAATGCATATGCACTCCACACGAACTATTAGAACAATACAAACAGGACAAAACAATCATAAAAGACCGGCTGAAAGAATTCAGAGATATGATGAAATCTTCCGACGAAACAATATTCTCAGAACTTGTTTTCTGCCTCTTCACCCCACAGTCGAGCGCAAAAAAATGTGACAGAGCCGTAAGACGCTTGATAGACGCCAACCTCCTGTTGGAAGGCGAGTCATCCGACATCGCAAAAGAAATAAGAGGTGTCCGCTTCCACAACACAAAATCAGCAAGAGTCATCACCGCAAGAAACCAGTTCACAGAAAACAACCGCATAAGCATCAAAAAAAGAATAAACTCATACAGCGACAACTACGAACTAAGAGAATGGCTCATCAAAAACGTAGACGGCCTCGGATACAAGGAATCAAGCCATTTCCTAAGAAATATAGGCCTTGGATTCGACATGGCAATACTAGACAGGCACATCTTAAACAACCTTAAAGCCCTCGATGTCATAGACTGCATCCCAAAAAGCATATCAAAGTCAAGATACCTGTCGATAGAAAGGAAGCTGATAGAATTCTCCGGAAAAATAGGACTCAGCCCAGCCGAACTAGACCTCCTCTTATGGTCAAAAGAGACCGGCGAAGTCTTCAAGTAGATTTTTAAACTTAATTGACAATAAAAATAACTGATTATCAAGTAAAACCACGTGAGAATATGACAATGATAAAAATCACCCGAAACATAAAAACGATCACATTGGGTGATAAAAATAACTAATTCTGCACCATATTCCACAAAAAACAGACATATAAACACATCATCTCAGGAGTTGATATAAATGCCAACATTAAAAGGAGCCTATAAAAGAGGATGGCAGTCTGCCAGAAGCAGAGGCCACCAGTCGACAGTCACATGCGGATTTTGCGGACGCATGGTCCCGCGATATAAGACTTTCACGACATACAGAGGATTCAGGATAACCGACCCATTCTTAAGAAAAGAACTGGAACACTCTTCCACCTCTTTCAGCCAGGAAAAAGTCTACGCATGCCCCGCCTGCGCAAGACACAGATCCATAGTCCAGAAAAGAGACGAAACGGGCCACAAAGTCACGAAAAAAAGAAGAAGCACCAGATAATGTTCGTTGATCCACGATTCTCATCAAAGCCCTGAAAAATATAAGAAGTAGCACGACTAATTAGTCATTGGAATAAAGAGACCGGTGATAATCACGCCCTTAAGAGGACTATTGAGAAGAAAATACGATCAATCAAAACAGGAAAAAAGGATCATCGATGAAGAGATAGCCCGATTCACAGTCAGAGACAGTGAAAAAATCATAGTTCTCCCTGAAACAAAAGGAACAGAGAACACAGATGTAGTCTACCCGCTAATACCCCCCTTCGCTTACGCCAGAATCACATGGAACGAAGAAGAACAAGCACTGATTTACCGTGTAGACCAGCCAGAACTGGACGAAGACGAAAAAGATCTGCTTCACCTCATAAGCAAAGGATTGACAAAAACACTGGAAACAAACATCAGCATACTAAGAGAAAGAGAAACACTGCTTAAATACATCCAACAAAAAACAAAGGAAATAATTGAAGAATACGGCATAACACTTAAACCCGGCCAATACACAAGGCTTATGTACTACATCTACATCAATTTCGTAGGCCTCAACGAACTTGAACCATTGATGCATGACAATTATATCGAAGACATAGGCTGTGACGGAACAAGTGTAGCACTCTATGTCACGCACAAAAAATACGGCAATATCAAAACAAACATCTCCTTCAACACCAAAGAAAGATTGCAGGAATTCGTCACAAAACTCGCCGAAAGATGCGGCAAATACATATCCTACGCAGAACCGATTCTGGATGGCTCCCTGCCAGACGGCTCAAGAATAAACTCCACGCTGGCATCCGACGTGACAACAAGAGGCCCCACATTTTCTATCCGGAAATTCAGAAAAGTACCATACAGCGTAATCGACCTGATACGGCTAAAAACAGCTACGATTGACGAATTCGCATACCTCTGGTACGTCATAGAACACAAAGTGAACATATTAATCTGTGGCGGTACAGGAGCTGGAAAGACGTCTTTCCTGAACGCAATAGTCTCATTCATACCGCCCGAAGACAAGATAATTTCAATTGAAGACACACAGGAACTGAACCTGCCTCACGAAAACTGGATTCCGTGCATATCAAGGCTCTCTTTCGGCACCACCAATGCAAGAGGAGAAAAATACGGAGAAGTCACAATGTTCAGCTTACTAAAAGAATCATTCAGGCAAAACCCGGATTATGTTATCGTAGGCGAAGTAAGAGGTACAGAAGCATCAGTCCTTTTTCAGGGCATGGCATCAGGTCATCCGTCTTTCGGAACAATCCACGGAGGCTCAGTAGACGACATCATCAAAAGAATGCAGACACCCCCGATAAGCCTCTCACCGAGCCTTCTGGAGACACTGGACATTGTACTCGTCATAAGCCGCGCATTGCAATACGGAAAAAGCGCAAGAAGACTAAAAAGCATCTGCGAGATCGAAAGCATCGACTCAGACTCCGGAAGAGCACGAATGATCAAAAGCTATCAATGGAGCCCGGGTGACGACAAACACGAAAAGCACAAGAGCTATGTCCTTGAAAAAATAAGCGCCGACTATGGTATCCCTTTTAATCAGATAATGGAAGATATAGAAGACAGAAGAGCCCTGCTCGAATGGCTATACCGGAAAAAAATAACCTATTTCAAAGATGTTTCCCTCTACATCGCAAAATATTACAAAAATAAAAAAGGCATCATGGAAATACTAAAAAAAGACATCCCTGCAAACGACATAAAAGAAGATGTACAATCTAGATCTTCAACACTATGCCCTCTTCAGTAATCTCATATTCCACCCATATTCTTTGATGGCGTGTATCCTTCATCTTCGATATCCTCAAAAATCTCTTATCTTCTTCAAACTTCATCTCAATCAAGCCATCAGCAAGAAAATTCAGAGTAGAAACGATTCTGATATCATGTACCCCCTCCTCCAGAGTAAGAAATAAAGTTGAATCAGTTGAAGTAGACTTAGCAATAAACTCTTGCAAAAAAAGAGGCACCATCTGCGGATCAGAATACAAAAACAACGTAGATATAGAATCAGCAACCAATCGCTTATCTTTTTTGCCGATATCACGCAACAGATCCGTAAAGACCATATTCAATTGATTAAGATTAGACAAGCCATCGACCGCATACATGGAATTACAACCAGACCCGATCCTCCACGAAAAGCAATCAAGAAAAGTCAACTTCCCATCGCTATTCCAACCGAAACGCTTCATGGATTGCCTTATAGACTCCGGCCGGCTATCAAAAGTAACGAAAATGCACTCCTCATTTTCCCTTATGCCTTCATTCAAAATCTGCTCACAAAGGATGCTCTTTCCAACACCAGGCGGACCAATGAGTAAAATAGCCGCATTTTTCGGAAACCCTCCCTCAATCAGCTTATCCAGATTTTTGATACCCGACTGTTCGCGCATAAGTTCACCATCACCACATTAGCACACACGCGCCACAAATTCGCAGTAATCGTCCCCCAGCCCCCCGCAAAGAGTCTCCCTGACAACCACCCTTTTTTTGACTTTCGACTCGAGGAACCCCGCAATAATCCCTGCCTCAAAATAACATATCTGCGCTTCCACCGGATGCATATCCCTGCATGCACTGCAATCTTCTAGCCGGAATACATACCTCGTACCAGAATCACCGATCAGCTTCAATTTACCGATACCGGACCTCATAAAAAAATCCTCTAGAAACGCACACGCCTTCTCAACACTATCCGCATCACACCTATCGGACAAAGAATTCTTGGCAAACTTCTTACCCGCCATATAAAGTGCCGAAAAATAACCCACACTCAACCATTCCAACGAATATACCATCAACCGTTTTGAAACATTAGGACATAGTTCTTTATCTTTTAAAAACACATCAAGCTCCCGATCAATTGCTTCCTTCCAAGAATCCTCCATATTCTACCACCATCTTTAACTTCAATCTCATACTTTATGCGTAACATATAACTGATAAAATCCAACCAACAATAAAACAGAACCCAATACAGAAGCAACCAGATAATTGCCACTACCCATCCCGGCATTTTCCAGCGCCTTCATCAATTCACTGCATGCAAAAACAGCAAATGCTACAGAGATAACAATCCAGTATCTCTCAATATTAGGAAACAGAGACGAATACCGGTATATAAACCACGAGATTAATGCAAACATCATCGCTGTAATAAGATCACTCATAAAGAGCATACTATACATTCCTCGTCTCCTCCTCGATTTTATACACAGCATACATCGCAAGCGCCGGCCCAATCGGCTGGATCAGCGCATAAAATATATCGAAAAACTCCAGGTTAAAATATGAATTCATCATCGGCAACAGAGCATCAGAAACCCAATATATAGACACACCCCAAAAGAAAAACTTCCAGTAATCAGGAATATCCCTATACTCAAAGAACCGGTTAAGGAACTTATTAAAGAAATACAAGGATACAAAACCAATCACTACATAAAAGTACACTAACAAAGTCATAATCAACATATACCATATTTGTTTACAAACATATATATATGAAAATTGACCATATATCCATACAGATTTAAGAAAGTGAGGAATTAGCTTGATAGAAAGAATAAAAACAAACATAACAGGTCTTGACGACATACTTAACGGCGGCATTCCTGAAGGAAATGAAATACTGATAGCAGGGCCAACCGGCTCTGGCAAAACCATACTCTCATTAGAATTCCTCTACCGTGGCGCACTCAATGGTGAAAGAGGCATATACATATCCTTCGAAGAAGACGAAAAAGCAATTGTAAGGAATGTAACTGAGATAGGCATGGATCTGGCAGAACAGATAGAAAACGATATGATTCGGGTTATCCGATATGATCCCTACAGATTCGAAAACCTATCAGACCTGCTAACGATGAACATCAAAGAGACCGGAGCAAAAAGAATCGTAATAGACTCAATAACCGCGATAAATCTCTACATCCAGGAAGAAAAAGACATAAGAAAGACACTTGTCGACATACAGTCAATATTAAGAAACAACAACTGCACCGCATTTCTTATCTCCGAGATACCTGCAGAAAACAGCAAAATGATAAGCAGATTCGGCGTCGAAGAATTCGTAGCAGACGGGATCATCATCCTTTATTACACACACATAAACTCCGAATACTCAAGATCAATATCAGTATGGAAAATGAGGGGCTCAACACACTCGCGAAAAATACACCCTTTCAAGATATCAAAAGAAGGCATAATCATCTATCCGCGAGAAGAAGCCTTGATAAAACTCAATTAGCCAGTGATAAAATGCTAAAAAAAAAAAGAATCAGAATGAATACGATACCTCATTAAACGAACTGAAATCATTTTTAACTTCAAAGGGCTTGATTGAAGAACAAAAAAAACAGCATATAAATCGTTCTTCATATACTTCAAAAATATCAGTCATGACTGAATCCCTGCTAAATACAAAATACCTGAAAAACTACAAAGCTTTCTCAAATGTGCTTTTTACAGGCCTCAGCAAGAAGATGGACATATATTTCAATCCACTGAAAAATGCATTGGAATCATCCAATATAGATATACTCCCAAACACATACCTGACCCTATCTTTATCTACCTCATTTCTTGCAGCACTAGGTTCCGTCATCATGATACTATTCGAAACGACATTCATATCAATAGGTCCAATTGCCCTTGCATCAGGTCTCATTTTTATTCCCGTGGTTTCCTTCCTATTAGTATTTTCTATATTCTACATGTATCCATTCCAGAAACTCCATCAAAATGCAACAAATATCAACACTAATCTTCCATTTGCTATCAACCACATGGCAGCCATCGCATCTGCGGGAGTTCCACCCCTGAAGTGTTTTGAAATGCTGGCTGAATTCGGGGAATACGGAGGCGTATCAGATGAATCAAGAAACATCGTACGCAGAGTAAATGGATTTGGTGAAGACATAACACAATCAATAAAATACGTTGCACAAAGAACACCGTCAAGGGACTTCAAAGATTTGCTCTATGGGATGCTATCGGTCATTGAAAGCGGAGGCAACATGAAAGAATACCTCAACGAAATGGCACAACTGGCACTATTTAATTATAAACTATCAAGAAAAAAATACATCAACTCATTGTCTACTTATGCAGACATCTATACAGCAATCTTGATAGCAGCGCCACTATTTTTAGTATCCATCCTATCGGTCATGAACCTGGTACCAGGAACAACAGGAGTCGCAGGAATGTCAATAATCTATTTTATGAGCATGGGAATATATGTTGTCATACCCACACTAAACATAGCATTCATATTGTTTATTACCTACACACAACCGGAAATCTGATCTACATGTCACTCAAAGAAACATATCACAACTACAAAGAACTAATCACCATAATCCTATCAATATTAGCCGGAAGTGCAATAGTCATCATCAATATACTAATCATTGGCCCGGAAAGTGACTTCTTGTTCACAATCACAAACATCATTGCAGTTGGAACAGTATCCCTGCCGATAGCAATAGTATACTACAACAAATATAAGCTGATAAAAGCTTACGAAGACATATATCCTGACTTCTTAAGAACAATCGTTGAAGGATTGAGTGGCGGGATGTCACTTCCGCTTGCGATAAACTACGCCTCCCAGAGCAACTATGGTATCCTGACACCAGCCGTAAAAAAACTCGTCGCCCAGATATCATGGGGTGTCTGTTTTGAAGATGCCCTCCGAAACTTTGCAGACACCATTCAAAGTCCGGTCGTTACAAGATCAGTATCAACAATAATCGAATGCCACAGATCTGGCGGTAACATTGGAGACGTCTTAAACTCAGTAAGCGGCTCACTCATTGAAATAGAAAAGATAAGACGGGAGCGCTCGATGATGATATCAAGCCAGATGATGACAGGATACATCATATTCTTCGTCTTCATAGTAGTAATGATTGGCATAAGAGAATTTTTCCTCTGCGGCTTCAGTTTTCCTGCTTCAAGCGTGGGCGGCGAAACATTCTTTCAAGAAAACCAGCCCGAAGGATATACTTCAGAGAAGTACGGAACAATGTTTACACACCTTGCGATAATTCAGGGGTTTTTTGCAGGTTTGGTTATCGGGAAACTATCAGAAGGGCGCCTAAGCGCAGGCACGAAACACGCAATAATCCTCGCATTGACAGGCTATACGTCATTAGTTCTCGCACATGAAATCATCAAATCCATGAATTTATTCGCAGGCAGCGGCACATGCTAACTAATCACAGGAAATTCAAAGAGCAACTAATAAGAAAGATATATATACTAGATAAGCCCATTATCTTATAGTAAATCGACACAAAATTAAACACTCAAGGTGCACAACACAATGATATTTTCAAAAAGAAAGGGAGTAAGCCCACTCATAGCAGCAGTATTATTGATTGCGTTCACAATGGCTGTAGCTGCGATACTGACAGCATGGATTGCAGGATTTACACAAGAGCACAAAGACCGCAGCGAAGCATTTGACAGGAAGATAAGTTGCGCGTACTCAAACATAGAAGCAGACAGGGATTATGCAAAATGGAATGACACAAACAAAATATTTTACACCCTCATCTCAAACACCGGCGTCGATGCCATCACACTCACAAAAGTGGAAACATGGGTAGGAAGCGCTAAGCAAATACCAATCTATCTGGACACAAATAATAGTAACAGAATCGTTGATAAGAACGCCTACGCAGAACTTTATATAAATTTGAGCAGTGCATTTTCTTCCGGAACCGGCGAACTTACCAAGGTAAAGTTAATCACAGAATGCGAGCCGGTATTTGATACAGTCACACAGCCACAAGGCGGTTGGACCACATTCGCATGGGATCCAGCCACACAACCTCTCGCCAACACCAAGTAAGAAAAATGATTTAATAAAATCATCTAAATAATCACTTATCAATCATAGTTATGCATCGCAAAGGAGTATCACCATTGATTGCCGTAGTGCTTTTGATAGCCTTTACTCTGGCAATAGGCGGATTCCTGTCAAGCTGGCTGCAGGAATTCACACACGAACAAACAGACCTCGCCACCGAAAACGCAGATGCAGGCTGCATATATGCAACATTTAACGCAGAAGATGCGACATACAATGCATCAGGCAGCAACAAACTGATATTCGACGTAAAGAGCACAGGCACCCGTGACATAAACATAAAGCAGATAACAGTGACTGCACTAAACATGAGCCGCTTATCCTACACAAGCCCCAATAATTTCAGCGGAACAGTCAACGCAGGAGATGAGATAGGAATCGTCTTAACCATCGACCCAGCCATAATCCAAAATATCTCAAGAGTAAGAATCATTCCAAGCGATTGCCCGAACAATGCAGACGAAATCAAAAGAGAAGAGATAACCCACTACAGCTAATTGACAAAAAATTAATTTCTAATCCTGAGAACATTCAGCAATCCGACAAAATTCTCTTTTGATATACTGCCGGAAGCTACCTTCTTCAACGCCTCCTTGGCATTAAAAGCTATACCCAAACCAGCATTCTCAAGCATAAGAGAATCATTTGCGCCATCACCGACCGCCACCACCTGATCCTTCTGAAGACCGTATTTCATCCTCAACTCCTCTATTATCTCCCATTTCTTCAGAGCATCGATAATATCCCCTTCAATCTCACCTGTCAGCCTGTTGTCTTCTATTACCAGCTTATTGGCATACACATGATCAAAATTCAGCCTCTCGTTCAGCTTATCAGTAAAATAAGTAAAACCTCCACTAACAAGCGCAGTCTTATAGCCCTGCAATTTCAACGCCCTTATAAGCTCCTCAGCACCCGGCGTAAGCCTCAGATTATCATAGACATCCTTCAAAACAGATTCATCCAAACCCATAAGCAGCTTCACCCTCAGCCTCAGTGACTCCTTGAAATCCATCTCCCCATTCATGGCCCTCTGCGTCAGCGCTTTCACACGAGACTCGACATTCGCTTTTTTTGCAATCTCATCAATGATCTCAGCATCGACTATAGTCGAATCCATATCAAAGACAATCAGCCTTTTTTCACGGCTGAATATATCCTCCCTCTGGAAAACGATATCCATACCAAGCGAAGCGCCCTTCTCCCTAAGGACACACCTCAATTCTTTTGCGCTCTTCGTGCCGATATCAAGCAGCATCTCAATAGTGATCAAGTTATCACGGGCGACAAGCGAAATCTTCAGGATATTCACTTTCTCCAAAGACAGATAGTTCGCGATTTCATATACAAGCCCTGTCCTGTTTCTTGCAACAACCGACAAGACATACTTCTTTTTCATGACACAATTAGTGCACTTTGCCAGAGGCTCATTCTCAAGCTTGCTCAACTCGATATTAAGAGACAATTCATCTCTCATTGCATACAGCTTCTCCTGCAACTCAGAACAAGAGATCCTGCCGAGAGAAAGATCGACAATCATGAACATAGAAAACATCTTATGTATCACAGTATGCCCTATATCGATGATATTGAGATTATTCTCTGCAAACACTTTAGAGATGTCTGCAATAATACCGACTCTGTCCTTGCCGGATATATTTATTACTACCCAGTCTTTCTCACTCATATAAACACGAGGGGATTCAGAAATTTATATTGTCATGCCTTCCAGAAAACCTTAAAGATTCAAGGCCGTACCCTTTTGATATTATAATAAGTCACATCATTCTCTTCATCAACCACAGCCAAAAGAGCCCTGGCCCTTATGTTTTGGCTCAGCCTGACATACCGCGACCATTCCTGGTAACTCATCGTATGATTCTCAGGAACCGCATGAACATTATATTTCGTATGGTCCTTCGATTCTTTTGCGCCCTCCTTGTAAGGATTGACACCCCGGTCATACACACGGAAATGCGTACCGAACTTGAACCCGGACTTCACGATGAACCCCCGGTTTCTTAGATCGCGATACACACTATACTTCTGAGGAAACTCTTTATCGATAGACACGCACAGATTATAGAATGAATTGACATCCATCTTCTTATTACGCGCATTGCCCGCATTTATCTCTAGGAAACCTCTTTCCAAAAGCAACATTGACTCCTCAAGACTGAGCTGGAGATATGCCTTCTTTTCCACTTCAACCCACTTGCCAAAATACTTCTCCTGAAATATGGAATCTGCCTGCGCCTTATTCCACACTACTACCTTATTCTCAAGAAAGTCCCCGAATGCAATCGGCTCCTTCCGATGTTCAATAGAATTATTATCCGCATAATCTTCCGATTCAATCTCATTTTTCTTTGCCATGACTATCACACTCAAATTAAATATATTGTCCTTTAAGAACATATAAAACATAATCTCTTTTAAATAAATATTGATTCCAGGCATTATAAATCAAGTTTAGTCACATCCTCAGCAATCATATCCACCCCGAGTTCTTCTGCATCCTTTCTCTTCAACACGCCAGTCAGAACGACAGCGCATTCACAGCCCGCGTTCTTCGCCATAAGAACATCATTCTTCGTATCCCCCACATAGACTATTTTCTCGGCAGGGATATTGAAATGCCTTGAAGCAAGAAGGATCATATCCGGGAATGGCTTCCCATTTTCCACATCATCAGCGCCAATCAGCAAGCTGAAATACTTCAAAAGACCTAACCTAGACACCCACTTCTCAAGAACGTGATGGCTATTCCCAGAAGCAATCGCAAGCACATGATTCCTCTTCTTTAAGTCTAAAAGAAACTCAGAAATCCCCTCGATTTCCTCAAAACAATCAGAAAAACGATCATCCTCAAAGCCTTCCTTCACCTTTTCGCCGATACGCCTCTCAATCTCAGGAGTCCTGTAATCCTCTTCAAGCAGTTTCGGCACAATCACCTTATAATGCTTTCCGAAATGATGGGTGATCTCCTCATCAGAAGCATTTAGAGGTACATCCGCATTACTGAAAGCGTTTCTTATATTCCGGACATGGCAATGATTCGATTTTACAAGTACGCCGTCAAAATCAAACAAAATCAGCTTTCTCATCAAGAAATCATCCTTTAGTATATCCTTTAGTATAAAATGGTGGGACGAGCGTGACTTGAACACGCGACAACTAGATGTCCAAAACGTCAAAATCAAGACGTTATTTCTTCAGTCTAGCGCTCTTCCAGCTGAGCTACCGTCCCTCGATTACAACACACTTTAACCAGTTACTTTTATATACTTTTCTTTGTTTTCAGGATAGAATCAAAAAAATCAGTATATATCCCCTATCCGTTTTTTCAGAAACGCCAAAAACCCATCCGAACCATGAGCATATTCCTCAATCTTCACACATGAAAAAATCCCGTCATCATACAGCTTATGCAACATAACAATTCTTATCCCACAATAATATTAAAAGATATCTTGACACTACTATTCCATGGAGCACACATCCAAGTCAATAATAGGCACCGAAAGCAAGGAACTGGCAGACAAAAAGATTGTTCTGTGCATATGCGGCTCAGTCGCAGCAGTAAAATCACCTGAAATCGCCCGCGAACTAATGAGACATGGCGCCGAAGTCTACCCCGTGATGAGTGAAAGTGCAAAAAAGATAATCCACCCATACCTCATGGAATGGTCAACAGGAAACCCCTGCATCACCGAACTCACAGGCAGGATTGAGCATGTAGAGTTATGCGGCAAGCACGAAAAAAAAGCAGACCTGCTCCTGATCGCCCCCGCAACAGCAAACACCATCTCAAAAATCGCCTGCGGAATAGACGACACAACAGTCACGACATTTGCGACAACCGCTCTCGGCTCAAAAATACCCGTCATCATAGTCCCCGCCATGCACGAATCAATGTACGAGAACCCCATAATCGAAAAAAACATATATCTCCTCAAAAGTCAGGGCATAATCTTCATAGACCCAAAGATCGCACACATGAAAGCGCACATAAGTCCGACAGAACACATAGTAAAGACAATATGCAGCATATTCACAAAAAAAGACCTCAAAGATAAGAGAATATTGATCACAGCAGGCCCGACAATCGAACACATCGACCCTGTGCGGATCATAACAAACCCCGGCTCAGGAAAAACAGGCATTTATCTTGCAAAAGCCGCGCATAAAAGAGGCGCAGACGTAACACTGATAACCGGCAACATAGGTCAGTTAGAAAAAGACGGCTACAAGATAATCCAGACAAAAACAACATCACAGATGTACAACGCAGTAAAAGGCAACCTTAAAGACACAGACATATTCATCCACACAGCATCAGTCGCCGACTTCACACTAGACGCATCACAAGAGAAAATATCCACAGACAAAAAAACAATCACACTGACACTGAAACCAACGATAAAGATCATAGACGAGATCAAAAAAATCAAAAAAGACATCTTCCTAGTAGGATTCAAAGCCGATCACTCGGTAAAAAAAGATATCCTCATAGAAAAAGCCAAAAAAAAGCTCGAAAAATCAGACGCAGACATGATAGTGGCAAACGACGTCTCGATAGAAGGCTGCGGCTTTGGGACAGACGAAAACAAAGTGATAATAGTCGACAAAAAAGGAAAAGTCATGGAAACAGAAAAGATCCACAAAAAAGACCTCGCAGACCTCATCCTCGACGAGATTTTGAAAAGGACACAAAAACCTATTTAAAATGTATATTCAAAGATACAGAATAGGTGAAAAATATGTGGCTTCAACTTAAGATGTATCTTGTCATGGGCGCTTTCTTCGCAATCATATACTCCCTGTTCGTCGTCGCCGGCGCATATCTGGGAATAGGCAACTTCATATTCTACGGCATCCTAGCGACAGTGATGATGCTCATCCAGTACATGATAGGACCGACCATAGTCAACTGGTCGATGCGCGTGCGCTACGTAACCGAACAACAGGAACCCGAACTCCATCACATGGTCGCCGAACTTGCAAAAAAAGCAGGCATACCAAAACCAAAGATAGGCATCTCATCCATGCCCATCCCGAACGCGTTCGCCTTCGGCAGATGGAGCTCAGACGCCAGAGTATGCATCACAGAACAGATAAGAAGCCTGCTCACAAAAGACGAGCTGAAAGCAGTACTGGGCCACGAGATATCGCACATAAAAAACAGGGACGTACTGATCATAACACTCATAAGCGTAGTCCCGACAATCGCCTGGTACATGGCATGGAACTTCATGTTTTCAAGAGACCGCGAAGGCAACAGCAATTTCGCGATCGGAATCGCCGCATTCGCAATCTACTTCGCCACCAACCTCCTAGTGCTGTACGCCTCAAGGATAAGAGAATACGCAGCAGACCAGGGCAGCATCAAGCTGGGCAGCAGGCCGAGCACCATGGCCTCAGCGCTCTTCAAACTGGTCTACGGCAGCGCAAAAACACCAAAAGACATATTAAAACAGTCAGAAGGCATGAAAGCATTCTTCGCAAACGACCCGTCAAGAGCAAGAAGAGACCTGGCAGAACTCAAACAAGTGGATGCAGACGGCAGCGGCTCGATCGACGATTCCGAACTGAGAGCGATAAGGAACAAAAAAGCATCAATAACAAGCGCAGACAGATTCATGGAGATGATGAGCACCCACCCAAACATGGTAAAGAGAGTGCAGGCGCTCTCAAGACTGAACTGATAAATAAACTGATCAAGATGACCAGTTACAACACATTGAATGAATACGCAAACTATCTGGACCAAGAGGAGAATCGAATGGATTACAGACAATACTACAATATTGAATCATATTTACTTGATACAGTCCAACCCAGATTTGCGCAAGAAGGCCAATTGTCTGCTGATGATTTCTTCTGTATTGTAATTTGGAAAGCAAATCGGTCCAAATCAAAAATTGCTAAGATACTGCTAGGAAAACATAAGAATCTTGACATAGCAATTCAATCCCTCACGACAGGTCTATCGCAACAGCCAAACGCGAAAGAGAAATTACGCTATTTGATAAAAGATTGGGATTTTCACTTGCCGATGGCATCAGCCATTCTTACTATCCTTTATCCAAATGAGTTCACGGTATATGATACACGTGTATGCGCTACATTAAGAAAGTTTCACAAACTAAAAAATCGGAAGTACTCTGAAAACTTATGGCATGAATATCAAAAATATAAACAAGAAGTTGAAAAATCGACTCCAAATGAACTTAATCTTCGAGACAAAGATCGCTATTTGTGGGGTAAGTCTTTCTATGAACAACTTAGAAAAGACATCGAAAATGAGTTCAATGTCAACAATGGCTAGTCAATAAACCAACCACACATATCGTATACATCACCCATACCTCTTTCCATGCACAGCAAGATATCTCCTCAAAAAATAATTCAAAAAACCATCTTCATCCCTTAAAAGCGCCCGATAATAAGACTTCCTCTTCGCATACTCGATAATCAGCATAGGATAACCTCCATGCCATAGTATATGATTCATAAGCAGCCTTCCAATCCTTCCATTCCCGTCCCCGAACGGATGAATCTTCTCGAAACGATAATGCGCCCGAGCCGCGAGCTCAACAGGATTCATCCCCCCTTTATCAATAAACCCAACAAGCTCTTCCATAAGCCCAGAAACATCCTGCCAGTCAGGAGCATTATAAGAACCCACCCTGACAAGAAAATCCCGAAACCTCCCCGCTATATCTTTCTTTGTACCCCCGAAAATGCCCTCATGCCACCTCAACACCAATTCATTTGAAACCTTCTCCTGCTTATCAAGCATCTCCAAAAAGACATCAAAATGTGCCTCAGTCTCCCGGACATCCCTCAGCGGCTTATTAGAAGCCATCTTATCAACAACAATCCCTCTGGTCTCCTCAAGAGTGATAGTCGAACCCTCGATAGCATTAGTATTATAAGTAAATGCGATTGCAATCTCCTGAATGTCCCTTGCTTTGGCGCTCTCAGGACATCTTTTCCATTCCTCCTGGAACTTATCCTTTATCCTTTCAAGCTTCAGATAAAGAGCCCTCTGCCATTCCTCTCTCGATAGCTGCTTCAACCCCTCGACATTTTCAGGAATTCTTTTCCCAAGATACTTTTCCCTGGTCACGACCTTCCCGCACTCTCTAAACGAGTGCTGCAGATAAAAATACTCTCCTCTCCGGATAATTCTCATAATAGAATATTACCATTACAAATATTTAAAATTAACGAAATATCATCAAAATGTAATGGTATAAAACCAGAAATCTGCCCCACAGACACCGTCAAACAAGCAGGAATCAAAAAGACAACGAGAACCAGACACACGAAAACAAAAATAACTTACAAAAAAGAAGACCTAAAACATATCAATGCCAAGACCAGAAACAGTAACACTTCTGTGAGGAGTCACATTTTTCCTGATATCAGCATATATATCCGCAACAGACTGCTTTATACCCGTAACCACAACCATGACTTCAAGAGGAGCCTTCAGGTTCTGCGTGATCGATGCCCCCCAGATAATTTTCGCATCATCAGACAGATTCTTTCTAATCAGGTTGACAATAGTTTCAGACTCCTTCAAAGTAAGATCAGGCCCGCCCGTAACATTGATAAGAGCCCCGGTCGCGTCCTGTATATCAACAGACAGTAGCGGATTGTTAAGCGCCTTATAGACAGCATTCTCCACCCGTTTATTTGAATCATCATATCCTATGCCGATCATAGACATGCCGCCATCACACATGACAGACCTGACATCAGCAAAATCAAGATTGATAAGACCCGGCTTTGTTATAAGCTCAGTCATGCCTTTCATCGCACCCACCAAAATCTCATCAGCAACCCTGAACGCCTGGTCTATTGGAAGATCAGGCACAATCTCAAGCAACTTCTCATTTGGGATAATGATCAAAGTATCAACCAACTTCTCAAGCTTTTCAAGCCCGCCCCTTGCATTCATATGCCTGTTATTGCCCTCCATCTCAAAAGGCAACGTGACAATCGCAATAGTAAGCGCTCCAAGCGACTTGGAAACTTCAGCAACAACAGGAGCTGTCCCCGTACCGGTTCCTCCACCAAGCCCGCACGTTATAAAAACCATATTTGATTTACCTATAGCCTTGTGAATAGCCATCTTCGACTCACGTGCTGCTTCCTCCCCTAGACGCGGATCAGAACCGGCACCAAGCCCTTTCGTCACCTGCTCCCCGAGAAGTATCTTTTCATCAGCATAACTCTCCAAAAGATCCTGCGCATCAGTATTCACGGCAATGACTTTCGCACCGACAATGCCGATCTGAGACAACCGGTTCACAGTATTGTTGCCGGCACCCCCGCATCCCACGATAGTTATATCAACAAACTTATTCTCGATAAGCTGCTTGAGCTCAGCATCAATATCATGATGTCTCGAACCTGACTTTGGAGCTAGCTTCCTCTCAATTTTTTTATCGAGTTCATCTTCTCTGTCAAGAACACCTTTAATAATATCATCCATTGGAATCACTTGCCTATGATAGCACAGAAACCTTTAAATCTGTTTAGGATTGTCAGAGGATGAACTGCTTGTTCTCTATCTTTGTCGGCAGGTATTCTTTCGCAGTGAATTCAATCGATTTTGCGACAAGCGAATCCTGCTCAATCTTATATCCGAACTGCTTCATCGCAGCGAACTCATTCTTCCACCCGCGCGACTGGAACCAGTCATACGCCTCGATTTCCTTTATCCTTTTAAGATCAATATCCTTCAGCTTGATATACGCGCTTTTCGGTATATCAAACTGCTTCACATCACTGGTACTGAACCCCAGGTACTTGGCTTTTGGCGCCCCGGCCTTCTCCGAAAAGAAAGCAAGATTGATACTTCCCTGCTTATACACCGAATAGATATAATAGCCCCACGGATCCATATCCGCAAAGACATAGATAGGTATATTCAGCTCATGCTGCATCCTCTGAAGAAGCCTTCTCTCAGCCCTCGCCGGCTGACCCTTGCCCGTCATTATGATACAATTCGCATCCTTCCAGTACTTCTGCTGGTTCAAAAGGTTCCATACAGCGAATTTCTCTATCACCAGTATAAAATCAGCACTGCATTCCGTTATATCAAACGCATCCTTCTCAACGCTTGGCGGCACCGCGCCACCAGCAGAACCCATCTTCGTGAAATCAAGGATGTCGCCGGTCTTATCTTTAACAATCATAGGACCGGTTATGACGCCTTTCGGCGTAGCTATAAGCTTCAACTCCTCGCGCAACGCATCAACCATCACTTCTACATCCTCGATCAGCGGATCAGACTCATCCTGGGTATCAAACGTATTCTCTTTCGACCCCTCGATATTGTGCTTGAGAGTATAATACAATTGCCTGATACTCAAAGCAGGCTTCTGCTGTTCCAGCATCCACTTGAT
Organism: archaeon; assembly: GCA_043813875.1. Taxonomy (GTDB): domain Archaea; phylum EX4484-52; class EX4484-52; order EX4484-52; family B79-G9; genus B79-G9. The sequence goes on from JBDRKP010000067.1 coordinate 45,873, forward strand.
CTGCTTAGCCACAAGCAGCGTCTGCATGAATTTCTTGGCCTGGTTAAGATTGATATAATACCTCTTCTGCTTCTTGTCTCCAAGCTTGATAAGGCCTTCTTTCTCATCAAAATACACATTATTAAGTGCACGCGTAAGTATAGCCATCGAGGGATTCTTCTTCAGCTCGATATCATGTAAGACATCATTACCTAGTGCCTCTAAACGTGTTGCAATCTCCTGTCCTCTCTGAGCTTCCGTCATCACCATATCACTCACTCTCCGCGCTCCTTATCTTCATCATCCCTGTCATCAGAAACATCATCCTCAACATCTCCATCTACCATATTCTCATCATCTATAGTCTCATCCAAAGATTGTTCTGACCCTTCCTCAGCATCCTCAATAATCATCGTCTTCAGCTTCTCAGTGATAAGCTCAGATAGCTGGCTTTCAATGACCTTACCATCCTTGCCTGTCAGGTCATGCAAAGCACCCGCAAGTTCACGGATATACCTGTGGAACAATGCCTTCTTCTCTTCAGCCTCATTGGCTCTCCTTTTTTTAGAAAGATACAGCCCCAATCTTCTTGCAGCCTCCTGCATGGCAAGCCTGATCTCTTTGATTATAATAGGATATGCAGCAATTGCCTCCTTGCCTTCAGAAGTATATGGCACCCACACAGAAGCGAAATGCACCGTGATAGCCACCGGCCCTACAGGCAGCGACCCGCCGCTCTGGCTGAGCTTATAACGCCTCCAGTCGGTCTGGATTACGGACTTTGTGATTGCGCACGCAGACTGCTCATAAAGCAAAGGCACCTTGTTGGCAAAACGCATTATCTGCACCGAACCTTCCGGATCAAGACTGCCTCCATAAGCGATACCGACCTCAACAAGGAACGGATTCCCGGCATACACTGTTGCCGACCTTGAGACAGCGCTCACAAACTCCGGATTCAGTTCCTTCTTCAGGCCCTCCTCAATCGGCTTTGCTCCTATCGGCGAAAGGCAGTCAGTAGGTGGATTCTGCAATTTCGCCTTCTGCATCTGCTCATGAAGCGCATCAGCCTCATCACGCGTAAGCGATGACGGTGAAACTTTAGGATCGACATTTGCAAGGACACATAGCTCCTTTGCCTTCTCCGAACTGATCCTTGAAAATTCAGACGCAAGGAACCCGCTTATCATCCTTGACTTGGTATTCTTCATCATCCTTAGCATCGTGCCAAGCTCAATTCCTGATGCATGCGGCATTATTTCACGCGGCTCCTTTGGCAATTCATCAACAGCCCGTGGAAACTCGAATTTTTCGCCCTCAGGATCCACAAACACAATCTTCGAGAACGGATTCATGATTGCCGTCTGCTGGAGATACTCATAGATCGATTGCTTCCCTTTGACATATCTGCCTTTGACCTCTATCTCGATCCTGGTGCCGTGACCGGTACCGTACACTGTATCTTCGCTTACAATGACCGGCTCATTGGTCTGTATATCGATATGCAACTCATATATATGAGTCTTGCCGTCATTGATTCTTGAATATATCTTCGCTGACTTTCCCGTCGTCAACTGCCCGTACAAAACAGCGGCTGATATCCCTATACCCTGCTGGCCGCGGCTCTGTCTCAACCTGTGGAACTTGGAACCATAAAGAAGCTTACCGAAGATTTTCGGGATGTTTTTCTTCACGATACCCGGACCATTATCCTCGATTATGACCTTGAATCTTGCATCAGCATTCGCCTTCTTCTGCAGTTCCACATATATATCAGGAAGTATACGCGCCTCTTCACAGGCATCAAGCGAATTGTCTACACCTTCCCTCACCACAGTCAGAAGCGACTTCTGCAGATTCTCATACCCCAACAAGTGCTTGTTTTTCTCAAAAAATTCCGCTATTGAAATAGCTTTATGTGCCTTTGCCATTGTATCTGCAATATTTTCTTCCATCATGTCACCTTATTTACACAATATTTAAAGTCTTCTGCCGCGCCCTCTTCTCAAGGAATACCCTCATCGCCCTGTGCGTCGCGCCGTCAATCAGCATGAATATAGCCTCCTTTGCCACATCGACATCATCATATTTCCCGATTAACGATATAGTCTTCCCAAAGACCACAACCTTCGTATCCGTCAGTTCCTCTATCATTTTTCTTGACTTGCCGTCGGTACCTATCAGCCGGGACTTGTATCGTATCAGCGTTCTTTCGCTTTTATGCGAAAAATCCTTCAGATTGACAATCTGGAATACATACTCATCATCCAGAAGCACCAGTGCTTCATCACACGTGAAACCCCGACCAATTGCCTTGATTATGCTCTTCAGTTTCAACTGGTTCAGCGAATCATTGCAATAGTATTCAACCTCTCCTGATTCAGACACATTTATCTTACAGCCAAGTTCGTTCTCAAGCTTCCTCTTCGTCTCCCCGCCTTTACCGATAAGCGCTCCGATGCGCAATACCGGTATCTTCAAGAACTCCATAATTTGTTACACCTTTAATCTTTATATATCTTTTTATTTAATTTACAGCACCGCTGCACCTGTTTTCCATAATTAGAAAACGCGATGGTTTCAATTTGACGACATAGATATTTATATATTGCTATGATTTTGATTTCAATATAGCTTGAATTATTTTATCCTTATCCCTCACAACACCCAACCCCCCAAAATACCTGCACAGATTACTTATATCTCTATCCAGGAACTCCCCCGCAAGCTGATGGCTCAACTCCACAGCCTGCGCAAGATCATGGATGACAGGACGCCCATCGAAAAATAGGACATTATATTCACTAAGATCAGCATGTACAAGCCCCGCCTCATGATAAAGCTTTTTTATCTCCTTGATGATATCATCGAATGTCTTGACCGGACTCTTCAGTTGAACCTCTTTGAGCTTCGGTGAAAGCTCAGTGCCACCGATATACTCCATCACAAGTATATTTTTATAAAACGCAATCGGAGTCGGCACATTGACTCCGGCCTTCTTCGACCTTTTAAGATTAGAGAACTCCTTTTTGCACCAGTTGTACACAAGCGAGCGGCGGGTAAGCTTGATGCCGGCAAATCTCCTGTCCCCCACAATATACTTTTGCATCTTCTGAAACTGGGATGCCTCTATCTTGAATATCTTAAGTATTATCTTCTTGCCGTCTTTATCCGTTGCAACAATAATCGTGCTTTCCTTCCCTTCCTTTGCGACCCCGACAAGATCATCCACAATACCACGAGCCTGAAGTTTGGATATTGCCCGTGAGGTGCTAAGATCAAGAAAACCTTCAACGATTTTCCGGTCATTCGAGTCCTTGATAGTCCACGTCATAGAATTCTATTATTCACTGTAATTTAAAAAGAGAGAATACACAAACAAAAGGACAAGAAAAGAAACATGGAAAAATAAACACTACCCTTCAAGCCCTTCTAGAAGCCCTTTGTTCCTGAGCCAGTCAACCTGAGCTTTACGATATTTGTAGATGATATCGCCTTTTTTATCGCCCTCAAACTCCCATGGCACCATAAGAACAATCTCGCCTTCTCGCACCCATATTTTCCTGCGGTATTTGCCAGGGACCCTGCATATCCTCATCTTCTTATCAGTACATATCACATACATCTTACCGAAACCGAGACGAGACTCAATCATCCCGAGAAGCTCATTATCTCTTGGAGTCCGTACCCTGACAACCTCGCCAGGAGTCTCTCCACCCTTATAATGAGATCCGCCACTACTACGTTTTTTATACATCTAATCACTTGCCCTCAACAATACAGTCATCCTTTTGATTTCTTTACCGTCTTTTACGCCTTGAATACTATGAGTTATTTTCGTAGTAACATTATATATTCTTTTGGTCTCTTGTTCGACTTTCTGCGCAATCTTCGCCGAGCCCAGGTACACATCAGTACCATCCTTTGAAGCTTGCACCTGCGTTATGAACGAAAACATATCCGCATCCTTATACTGATTGACCTTATCCTTTATTAATATAAGTATCTGATCCTGCATATTTTTTGGAGCTCTTATCTGTATGACTGCCTCATAATACCCGCCGGAAAGCCGTGAGCAATTTTCGCAGCTTTGCGGTACTATGACCAGATTCGTCACCGCTCCTTTTTCAATCAGTCTGCCATCAATATTCTTCTCTGCAAGAACAGTTACAGGAACAACAGTCTTGCCATTTATCATAAAAGGCTCATATTTTATCTTGACTGAAACATCCTTATCCTTCACGACACTGGCACCGACTACACGCTCAATCATCACTTCAATCGACGGATTTGAAACCCATTTTTTCTTCTCATTCGAGCGCCCGCACCTGCAAAGAAGAACCCTCACATTTTGCGGCACATCGGCAATTTTCTTTTTCTCAAGATAGCAATCACTGCAAAGCCCTTCAAACAGATCATTGGTCTCCTTGGCGCAACGGGGACAGAATTTCTTCAGCATAATATAAGTGGAAAATCCTTTCTTTTAAATGTTTGCGCCAGATTGCCAAACCCCATACCACATTTAAGAGAACAACAGATAAGGGATGGCAAAAAATAATCATATGAAAGAGCCCTAAACCCGATATATATGCGCAAACTTGACCCCGTCAACAATCTTCACACTAGAATCCGAAACAATCCCGCGCAAAAGAAGCTCATCAATGATGCGGGAGCCGACGACATTCACGGATGATGCACCTTCAAGAGCATCCACGATTTCATCAATATCAACCAACTTCCCGCCAAAGAAATCAGAATCAACATCTAAAACAAAATCACCACAAGAAAACACCTTGCCAAGAATATCCTCATCACAGATCGCAACCACGCAATCATCATCAGACTCATGGACCTTCAAAAAGAACGCCATAAGCACACACTACCTCACACTTCGAACAGGCTTCTCAGCCCCGCAAGCCTCGCACTTGATAAACACAAGCCTCCCCTTCTTCAGAAGGTTCGTATCAGGCTTACTGCACTCAGAACACAGAACATACTCTTCAACATACTTCTCGAACTTCTTATTGACCATGAATCCCCCGAACTTGCCCTGGAAGACGCCGGTCTGGCCTTCCATCCCGCCCTGCGTCGCAAGTTCCTTCGCAAGATATTTCAACAGATGCCCCGGTTCCCTTCGGATAACGCCCGCAGCCTCAGTGAGATTCTTGATCATCGTCCGGTTCCCCATGATCATCACATTAAGCTTGGGCATCTCCAGGCGCTCCTGCTTTAATACAGTCACAGGCAACTGCTCTTTTGCCCTCTTAAGAAGCGAATTATAATCATAATCTGTCATTTTATCACACGACTAGATTCAAAAGTAAATTTTATATTATAATGCCTTTATCCTGCCGGGACGCGGTTCATAACAAGACCCTTCCGCCAAAAGCTCATCTATTGCAGATTCACTCACCGACTCCGGAAGCCCCACCTTCTCAACAATCTTTGTATACTCCACACCAGTCCCGTCATCCAGCTCTTCAATCGACTTGATGATGAGATTCTTCACCGCCTTGATATCAATCGCAACACTGCTCTCTTCATTCTTATCCTCCTTTATGCTCTCGGCAGCAAGAACAGTCTCGACATCATCATCCCGGATATTTTTAGTTTCAAGGTCCTTTTTCAGTCCTTCAACATCCTTATGCTTCTTTGCCTCAGAAAGAATAAGATCGCTTTTCAGCTTACTTTCAATCATCATCTGCACCAGTTCAATCTTCCTCAAAGTTTCGTAGTTAGGATCATCTATCCTCTTGACAATCTCTGGATAGATGTGCACCTCATTGTTATACTGCCTTATACGCCCGATGACATCCACAATATCCCCCTTTTTCACTTTTTGTATCACTTTCGTATCCTGGAACGCTTTCAAACGTATCATGCCCGTAGCATCATCCATCACGACAAAACCATACTTCTTATCATCACTCAGATAAGTGCTTACAACAGTAGCAAGAACATGTACCCTTGAGAGCTTCCGCCCGTCATCCGCAAGTACATAATTCGGATCAAACCCCGTCTGTGCCTGATATTTGCCAGAAATGATATCCTTTATCCTGCACCGTTGCGCAGTAAGCCTCTTCTGCTCAATCACACATCACACTCTCCTTACATGGCCATGCCTTGGCTCAAACAGTTCCCCTTCCCGTTTAAGCTTCTGGATAATCTCTTCAGCATCCTCAATACCCTGCTCTTCAGCAGCAGCTTTCACATCCTCGATAAGCACCGATTTGTCCTCAGTCTCACCCTGCATCTCACTGATCAGTGTCAGTATTATCCTAATCTTATTTCTCTGGCTGCTTGTCGTGCCGCTCTCAAGGCGATCTATATCAAACTTGCCTGTCTCTGGATCAATGCCTACCTGCATCAGGCAATCGGTCAGCAATTTTATCGCTCTTTGAGCATCCTCTTTCTTTACCTTGGGAGAGAGCCTCACCCTTGCCGACGCCTCAGAAAGCCGCACCAGCGCCTCAAGTTGACGTGCTCCGATAGGAACCGACGACACTTCCTCTGTACCGCTGTACTTGCTCCTCAGCCCCACATAGAAAACCTCAATCGCATTCTGTGCCGCCTTCGTCAGCTTCGGATTGATATTGCTCTTCACATAAGAGATGTACTTTCTCAAAATACTAGCATCAAGCGGCGGGTTCTGTATATCGGGATTCTCATGCATCTTGAGGATATGTCTCACAAGCAGCGTATCCTTCTCCTTATTCGGCTCATCCCTTATCGGAAAGATAAGATCAAACCTGCTTAAGAGCGAATCAGGTATGTCGATCTGCTCAGGAATAGACTGATAGGGATCAAACCTCCCGAACTTAGGATTCGCAGCCGCAAGTATAGTAGTCTGTGCATGCAGAGTCGCCTGGATATTGGCCTTGGAGACAGTCACAGTCTGCTGCTCTGCAACCTCATGCATCGCACTCCTGTCCTCTGTCGACATCTTATCCAGTTCATCAATAGCGACAAGCCCCTTGTTGGCAAGAACAAGCGCACCTGCCTCAAGCGCCCATCCCCTCATGAACTCATCCTTGACAACAGTAGCAGTCAGACCTGCCCCTGACGTCGATTTTCCGACAACATAACGCGCCTTCGGCGCAAGGCCGACGACATATTTAAGTATCTGGCTCTTACCAGCTCCCGGATCACCGACAAGCAATATATGTATATCCCCGCGCGTCGTAACGCCATCCGGCCGCACCTTCCTCACGCCGCCGAAAAGCTGCAAGGCAATAGCCAGCTTGATATCATTATATCCATAGATAGAAGGCGCTATAGACTCAACCAGCATATCAAATATCTTTGGATTCTTCGAAAGCTCCTTGATCCTTGCCTCATCCTCAGCAGAAATATCAATATCCTCGAATTCAAACTCAATCGGCTCAAGATAATTGCCGTCAAGATAAAGGTCCCTTCGCTTGCTCTCCTTACCCCGGTCCGTCTTTATAGGTATATCCTCAAGAATCCCGGTTATAATCACCTTGCTGCCTGGAACAACCCTCTTCTGGAACTTCGGATCCACAAGATCATTCTTGATAAAGACACCGACCTTCCTTGCCTGCGCACTCCCCTCAAGCTTCTCGGGAACCTCCTCAACCTCAAGGCGCTGTATATCGACCATCTTTCGGTCAATCATCTCAAACCCGCGCTTATTCCCGCACTCGCACATATAGGGCGTAAGCAGATCCTGCTCTTCCTGAAGAAGGATTATGCGCTCGCCGCATGCCCTGCACTCGAAAGTGGCAAGCACTATCTCCGGCCTCACTTCAGACGCCTGCTTTATGATGCCCTCGATAGCGATAAACTTCTTCAGATGCTTGCTTCTCAGGTTTTTGATACTTACGACCTGGGTCTCAGGCAACCCGATAATCCTGACAGGAATCTGGGACTCAAGCTCTTCGCCGACATCGACATTCCTCATAGCCTCGTCTGCAGCCTTGAAAAATTCCGCCGGCTTATCAAGAAGAGTATCAGCAAGATCCACATCAAATTTCTCTATATCAGTAAAATCAATAACAAGAGCAACCCTATCTTGAACAGCCTTCAACAGGTGGCTATAACACACTTCAGAAAAAAAAATTTCGAGTCTTGAAAGTAAATCAGTATAGTCCATATACCACTATATCATAAACAGATTTAAAAGGGTTTGGAATGGACACACCCTGCCGATAGTATCCCTATTATCCTTGTAACTCACGCAGGAATCAAGTACATAATCCAATCATATAGCATTTATTCGCCTGAGATTCCCTTTGAGTTTTTCAACAGAGTCACGGACCTCCCCCTCAGACTTCCCGCCAGTGCATATGACCTTCCCTGAACTGAACAGAAGAAACACAGTTTTCGGGCCATCTAGGCGATAGACAAGACCAGGAAACTGCTCCGGCTCATATTCAGTCCCCTCTAGCTGGAAAGCGATCTGATTCAGGTTCAGTTCAGCGCCCACGCTGGCAGAGGCAACAATATTCTGTATAGTAAGCTCATTTGTAGAAGTCACATCAATGCCAAGCGACTTTATCTTCTCGACAATATTGGCAACAGCCTGCTTCGCCTGTTCCGGCGACTTCGTACCCGTACATACAATCTTACCCGTATTGAATATCAACGCCGCAGCCTTTGGATCAGTAAGCCTCAGCACAAGCCCCGGAAACTGCTCCGGCTCATATTCAGTCCCTTCAAGCTCCATCGCCAATCTTGATAATGGAATCTTGGCATCTGCAGCACAAGAAGCAACAACATTATGAATCTTAATCGTATCGCTCATAAACAATCCCCTCTCTCCATATAATCATTTTCTCTTCAGACCCCAAAGAAACGCCTTTTTACGAACCAGTCTCTTGAACAGACAGGTTAATATTTATTAATTACATTTCATTAACTTGGATATATTTAAATTTAACTTGTCATCGTGGTGATTCATATGTGCCTGATAAAAAAATACAATATGGACCTGAAAAGATACTTTCTTACAGGATACTGCGTAGCGACTCTAAGAAAACCAGGCACCCCGCTTGTAGACTTATGCCTATTCTCAGGCGAAGGAAAACCCACACTCATAGGCGGCTATGCGATCACGCCGCATGATGCGATAAGGCTCGCAAATGAGCTTATCCTGAACGCCAACAGAGCAAAAGAAACAACACCGGAACAGAAGAAAAACATAGCCGAGATGTACCTCATCAGCGCATACAATCTCTTAAAAGACTCAGACAAAGAAGCCGCAGAAAAACTCAAAAGTTCGATGGGCATAAAAGAGATCAAACCGAAAGAAGAAGACCTCGGATATGTAGGCTGATGAAAGTATAGAATAAACATAAAAAAATAAATATAAAATAGCAGGATAAATGAAAATAGGTGATCATATGAAATCCAAAATAATAATGATACTAATCATCATGATGATGATATCAATCAGCTCAGGCTGTATATCAAACGGCACACCAGAAGTAGGCGATATGCCGGATGAAAATAAAGAAAACTCAGGTGACACCATGACAAAAGAAAACAGATATGCGATAATTGAGACAGAAAAAGGGACAATCAAGTTAGAACTATACGAAAGACGAGCACCAATAACCACAGCGAACTTCATCAAGCTTGCAGAAAGCGGCTTTTATGACGGCCTGAAATTCCACAGGGTGATACGCGGTTTCATGATACAGGGCGGCGACCCGAAAGGGGACGGCAGAGGAGGTCCCGGATATAAGATACAAGACGAATTCCATCCGGAACTGAAACACACAACAGGCGCTCTATCCATGGCAAACGCAGGCCCGAACACCGGCGGCAGCCAGTTCTTCATAACAGAAGCGCCGCAGCCGCATCTGGACGGAAAGCACTCAGTATTCGGCCAGGTCATAGAAGGACAGGACGTGGTCGAAAAGATCCAGCAGGGCGACAGGATGCTGAAAATAACAATAGTCAGCAAAGATGAAGCATGATGAGATACATCGACCGGAAAATTGTGAGATGGACTGACAAAAAAGGCTACACAGCACAGATATTCCTGGACTTCAAGGAAGAAGGCAACAACTCGCGCTTCGTGCTGATAAAGATGGAGCCGCACACAGAAATAAAGCCGCACCACCATACCAGGATAAAAGAGATACTATACATCACAAAAGGCACTGGAAATATAGTCGTAAACGACATCGAAAGGCGCTGCAAGCCCGAAGACATTATTCTTGTAGAGCCGAGCGAGATACACAGGATGATAAACGACACAGACGACACATTCGAGTGGCTCGAATTCAAGATGAATGACCCAAAAGAAAACGACATCTTCTTCGAAGATGACTGAATCAGACGACCTTAAGCAGATCCGCCTTCGTGATGATTCCAAGAATCTTCTCTTTCTTCGTGATTATTGCAGCCTGATTATGCTTCAGCAACGGCAGAACAGCCTTCAGCGGCGTATCTTCATTGATTGTGGGATACGCATCATCCATCACGTCCTCCACCCGAAGATTTGAAAGATTCGTATCCTCAAGCTCAATGACCTTATCCAGGATGGACTTCTCAGATATGCTTCCGACAATAAGACCAAGAGAAGTGACAGGAATCTGCGACAATTCATATTTTTTCATCGTTTTTATAGCTTCACTCACAAGATTTTCCTTCTCCACCGTTATGACCCTCTTATTCATTATATCCCTGGCAGTCAGCCCTTGCTTGGTCTCGATATAATCCAGCACCTCAAAAAGCTTCTGCATTGCAGAATAAGACGGCTCTATCTTGTTCGCCTCGATCTTGGCAACAAGAGACTGTGAGACTCCGGCCTTCAGCGCAAGCTCAGACTGAGTGATACCGGCCTTCTTCCTGCGCTGCTTGATCTCAGAAATATTCGGGAGCATAGAGACAATAATAACACACACATCTTTTTATTCTTTTCGGAATATACGAGTGACACAAATTGGATTTAACCCAAAAGAATAAATTTTCTGTTTTACTTAATTTTTTAAAAATGTTTGGAACATCATCATTATATATAGTTATCGTCAATACTATTAAGTAACAGTATTGTTAAATGGATACATATATATACTAGGAGAATTAATATGATATTAAAAGGAGTGTTATACCGGGTCTGCCAAAAATTTCCGTGATAATGGGTATTTTTTGTAAAATTCCTCCCAGAACCAGAGCAGAAATTTTGTGTCAAATCGTTTTACGACAAAATTTCAGGTAAAATTTCTCACTCAAACCCAAATTATATCAGAAAAAGCCCGCGAAGGCACACATTATTGCAAAAATTACATCAGTGCATCTATTCCAAATAATTCGTCGCGAAAAACGAAGAATCAAATAACAGTCAATGCAGTAATTATTCCAAAAACCGCAGCCAATCGCGGTATCGAGAATTGCTCAAATAGCTTTATAGCTCCTTTACGAAGTCTCCTGAATTTGAAAAAAATGTCCAGTGCCTCATTCGAATGGAAACCATTTTTAGCAGGCCCATTGAGCGTAGAGCCGAAAAAGCCCTCCATTATGTTATTGGTCAAATACTCGCCATCAGAGCCGGTAAACAACTCGAAGTTGTCCTCTATTTTTTGAATCCTTGCCGCAATCCTTTTCGGATACAAGTTACTCACACGAATTACATTTTCCAGCTGCTTCTTCGCATCTTCTTTTTTCCTGACGATGAGTGTTTCCTTATTTCGCTTTCGCCTTAATTTATCCTCATGCAGATGTTTCCTGAACAGAGCCATTAGCTTCTTTTCGTATTGCCGTACAAGATATGCGATCTTATCATCTACGGTCTTGCACTTCCCTGGAAATGAAATTCCCGATTTAATATCCTCAAGGATATCGATTTTTACCAGGCTTTCTTTGTAGGCATTGAGCATTTTCTGAAACTTTTTCAATATTTTGAGTTCTTGTTCGCGATTATAGAATATATTGAATATTGAATAGAGGTTGAGGTAGTGAACAATAGACCACTTTACCTTCTTGCCGACTTTCAGGCATTCGCGATATTCTTTGAGAATCATCTTATTGAGATGAAATATGCAGTACTGGAGCTTTATTTTATTGCCAAAGACATCTTTGAACACACCAGGATACATTGGCGCCATGTCAAAGACAAAGCCTTTAGGGATCTTGTCACCGAATACGCTTTTTAGGATGCCTGCGAGAATTTCTTGTGTCAATGTGTCATGTTTCTGTTCGTATATCACGTTGCTGTTCGCGTAATCAATTATCACGATTCTAAATGCACTTTTGCCGTTGATTTTTATGTGCTGCTCGTCATACCCGTAAAAGCCTCCAGAGATTATGATTTCTGGATCGAGATCATCTAATTCGTTGAGACGATTTTCACAGATATGCCTAACGGTTTCTGAATCAATCGGGATGTCATATACTTCTGAAAGATGTTGAGATATGTGGGGGTAGCTCATGCATTTTTCGCGCAATGATATGACATTTGATTCGATAAATTGGTTTGAATCACGGATCATGGCATCAATATATTCATTCTCGACCATTATCGTTTTGTCGCATTTTTTGCAGTATTGCTGGCCCTTCTTGAAGAATGCATCGATTGACCGCGAGGCGATATTGCCGGATTTGTTCGAGCCGTTATAATTGCAGATACTTCCGCAATGAGGGCAACTTTGGCGGGATGTATGGATGACGCCGCATGCGCTAATGACGAGCGGGACACCGTTTTGTGATGCATAATCGTACATCAAAGTAATATGCCCATAGTTTTTTAATGTTGGTTGATACAATATCATTGAAGTCCCCTCCTGTTGTTTTTGCGATAATATGTTGGGGAACTTCACTCTTATTATTATCTGTTGTTGATTGGTTGGTTTTTCGAGGTTATTCCATCACGGAGAAATTAGGCAGACCC
>JBDRKP010000068.1:0-7649 GCA_043813875.1 archaeon
GCCATTGACATCAACATAATAACCAGTAAAAACATCAGTCACCTGGCAGCTTGTATTGATCTCACTCCACTCGGGCACACAGAAATCACAGGTATAACTATTATTAGCAGGAGCCACATTGTCAGATTCAAGATGAGTAAGGCCATAACAGCCATTGACATCAACATAATAACCAGTAAAAACATCAGTCACCTGGCAGCTTGTATTGATCTCACTCCACTCGGGCACACAGAAATCACAGCTATTAACCCCCAACACAGACACATCACCATCAAATAGGTCAGAACTCTGATTTGTCTTTCCATAACAGCCATTAAGATCAAGCGAAACATTGCAATACTGTATATCATCAGCCAGACAACCGCCATAACCCCCGCATGTCCATTCAGGCACGCACCTATCCAGGCTGAATGCAACCGATTCCGTTACAATCCTGAAAGCATTATCAACACCATCAACCGACAACGTATGATTCCCGTCATTCAAAAGACTTAAGTTAAGGACAGAATTGCTCGCATTGCAGCCAGAACACAACAATATCTCATTCCCGCCATCAATAGTATAACTGAGATTTAGCAATATTTCGCTGACACTGACATTAAGATTGATAATAGGCGTATTGTATGTCAGTTCTAAGGGCGATATGATAGTCAAGACAGGCAACGGCTCCGGTTGACCGGGAAGCATGTCCCTAAAAAGGATGATCTCTGCGGTACCGTCAAGCTCCTTAGCCTTCGCCCAATCCAAGACATCTGAAAATATCTTCATTTTAGAAGAGACAAATCTGCCGCTCGAATCAGCAAACATATGATGATGAAGCAGGATGACGCATCCGCCATATACACTCATCGCATTCTCGCAGGACGCTTTGATCTCATCCAAAGTATTATCACGGTTCTTATCCCAGTTATAGAAATCAGTAGTTGCAGGAAAATGCCAGACACCATCAACTTCCCTGAATGCGACACCACGATAGACATCATCAGTCCCGGAAGAGATGATAGAGACATTATTTAGCCTTAATGCAGAGATAGTATTATTATTATAAACATGATACGGTGGCACAAAAGTCACAGACCGGATCCCGAAAGAATTTTCAACTATATTGAGCCCTTCAGCTACACGGAAAGATGCCTCTGAAAAAGAAAGGCTCCCGAATTCATCGTCGGAATGGTCATTCCCATGCAAGGCAAATTCAATAGACGGATCATTCTTGACATTCATAAGATAATCACGAAGAACAGGATCTGCATCGATGTTATTGCCATAAGGATCTGGAATAAGACCCATAACATGCGCCACCTTCCGGTTCCTGAACGTCTCGGTGATATTGAACACAGTACCGAAAGACCAGAAAGGGGCAATATCATCATCCCTGAACACAATAAAATTCTTCTTTTCAGCAGGAGAATCAAGAGCGCCATATTTTCCGGGACTCTCGACCTGCACCGCAACCCCGCTGAACGTCTCTACCCTCTCAGGAACAAAAATACCATACTCACTTGTTGTCTCAAGACTAAATTGATCCCACACATAAGAGGTCATCGCTTGCGCATCAACAATCGAAGAAAAAAGCGGGACAAACAAAATCAGGCACAAGACCAACAATTTGAGAATACTATACCTATTACTAACCTTTTTATTCAAAACATTCATCATTTTACACATCCTTGGACCGTACAGAGAGTTTATGCAACAAAAAAGAATATAAACACTGTTTGTTCCAAAGAAGTAGAAAAAAAACAAAGAAAAAGCATTTGCGCAATCATAAATAAAACTATAGTGAAGGCAAGAAATAAATGAACAAATTACAACAAGAAATCAACTTGCCTTCATCTATCCGAGCAAATTGACAATTTGCTGGATTTTCGAAATGCACACCCATTTCGAATTTCTAAAATTGAAAATTTAGAATAAATTTTCGAAATCCTAAAATTGCTTCGCAATTTTAAGGATATGACAAGGCACAAATACTCAATTTATTCGTGCCTTGACTATAAATTAGAGAATATAGCAAAATTCCACACAAAACCAGATGCATTCACCAATCCATGCAAAACCCGGATTGCTGAAATGTCAAAGAGTCAGAAATATAGCCAATCTCAGGAAAAAAAGAAATCAATCATCCCGAAGCCCCATTTCCTCATCGATCTGTTCAGCAATCTGCTTCATGCGCTTTATAGTCCTCTCCATATCAAGCTCAATCTCATCAAGCGTCTCACGAAGGCTATGGGTACGCAATTCATAAGCAGAGCGATGCTTGACAATGATACCGGAACCCATATACCTCTTGATATGGTGGACAGCAGTCCCCCGGGTTATCCCCACCCTGTTTGCGATATCATCACTCGACAAAGGCACATCGTCTTTCGCAGCCCGAAGCATCACCGTAAGTATCTTGGTTGATGTCCTTTCACGGTCTCTTGGCGTGATGATCCCAAGGCACTCGCACATCCACTCGATATCGCTTTCAAGCTCACTGTTTCTCGGCTTCTTCACCTCAACCAGAACGAACCGCTTCATAACACATTTATGGATGCATACATTTAAAAAGTTTTCAATACATTTTAATTTTGTTGATAACTTATCAACAAAGTCTATATGTGAGGTGAAGAGGATGAGAAAATATGACCCGTTTGAGGAACTCAAAAGACTTCAAAGAGAGATGGACAGACTATTCAGTGATTGGGATTCTGACCGGTATTTAGCCCTGCCAGGTCCGAAAAGAGAGCACGAACTGTTGCCAGGCATTGCCCGCGAACCGCTCACAGATGTAAAAGAGACAGAAAAAGAGATAATAGCAAGCCTTGAGATGCCCGGCGTCGACAAAAAAGACATCCAGCTAAACGTAACCGAAGACGGCCTTGAAGTGAAAGTAGAACAGAAACACGAGGCAAAAGAAGAAAAAGAAGGCTACATCAGGATGGAACGTGGCTACAGGAGCTTCTACAGGAGCCTGCCGTTCCCTTCAAAAGTGATACCGGAAAAGGCGAACGCGAAATACGACAAAGGCGTGCTTGAGATAACAATACCCAAGATCAACGAGACAAAAAAGAAAAAGCTGATTGAGATCAAATAAGACAAAGAACACACACCCGGAAGTTGAGCCCGCCTCAACTTCCCTATTAAAAGTTTTAAAGTTAACTATCAAATATGACTCCGGGTGATCAAGTGAACGGGCACAAAAAACATGAGGCACATAAAGAACATAAAGAAGCAGAAGAAAAAAAAGATCCAAAAGACCGAGAGATATCGGACCTGAAAAAAGAGCTGGAAAAAAAAGAACAGGCAATAAATGATTACATAAACCAGATCAAGCGCACGCAGGCAGACTTCGAGAACTACAGGAAAAGGATAGAAAAAGAACAGGACCAGTCATCGCAAAGAGAAGTCGAAAAACTGGCAGGAAACATGCTTTGCATCATAGACAACCTCGAGCGAGCCCTCGACGCATCAAAAAAGAATCACGATTTGGAGGCGCTCACAAAAGGAATCGACATGACACACAAAAATCTCATAGACATACTCACTAAAGTGGGGTTAAAGCCAATCGAATGCATTGGAAATGAATTCGACCCCCACATGCATGAGGCGATAATGACAATCGAATCAAAAGACCACAAAGACAACACAGTCTATGAAGAACTTGAGAAAGGATATGTCCTCAAAAACAAAGTGATACGGCCCGCAAAAGTAAAGGTCGTAAAAAATGAATGATTAAACACAGAGGTGTTAAAAAAACGTGAAATCCCGACACGGGTGGTGCATTTCAAGCTTTTTTACCACAAAATAAAATAATAATAATAAATAGAGGTGTTAAAAAATCATGAAATCCCGACAAAATTGGTGCATTTCAAGCTTTTTTACCACAAAATAAAATAATAATAATAATAGAGGTGTTAAAAAATGGCAAAAACAATAGGTATAGATTTAGGAACTACTAATTCATGCATGGCAGTGATGGAAGGTGGAAAGCCCACAGTAATCCCGAACGCAGAAGGCAACAGGACAACCCCATCTGTCGTCGCGTTCACAAAAAAAGGAGAGCGCCTCATAGGCCAGACAGCAAAAAGGCAATCGATAACCAACCCAGACAACACGATATACTCCATAAAACGCCTTATGGGACGGAAGTTCAGCGACACGACAGTACAGAAAGACCTGAAAGCGCTCTCATATAAGATAATAGAAGCAAAAAACAAAGATGCCTGGGTCCGTGCAGCCGGAAAGGACTACTCCCCACCAGAAATATCAGCGATGATACTCCAGAAGCTGAAAAGCGACGCAGAAGCATACCTAGGTGAGAAAGTAGATAAAGCAGTCATAACAGTCCCTGCATATTTCAACGATTCACAGAGGCAGGCAACAAAAGACGCAGGAAAGATCGCAGGCCTCGAAGTACTAAGGATAATCAACGAGCCTACCGCAGGAGCGCTTGCATACGGGCTCGACAAAAAGAAAGACGAAAAGATCGCAGTATACGACCTCGGCGGCGGTACTTTCGACATATCTATCCTTGAGATAGGGGACGGCGTCTTCGAAGTGAAATCAACAAACGGGGACACGCACCTCGGCGGGGACGACTTCGACCAGAAGATAATCGAATTCCTGGTCAGCGAATTCAAGAAACAGGAAGGCATAGACCTCTCAAAAGACAAGATGGCCACCCAGAGGCTGAAAGAGGCAGCAGAGAAAGCGAAAATAGAGCTCTCAAGCGCTCAGGAAACAGAAGTGAACCTCCCGTTCATAACATCAGATGCCAACGGCCCGAAACACTTCAACATGACACTCACGCGCTCAAAACTCGAACAGCTCACAGAAGAGTTCATAGACCGTACCATCGGGCCATGCAAGCAGGCCTTGAAAGATGCCGGACTGAAAGTATCAGAGATTGATGAAGTCGTACTTGTCGGCGGGCAGACACGTATGCCTGCTGTCCAGAAAGCGGTCCAGCTATTCTTCGGTCGGGAACCCCACAAAGGCGTCAATCCTGATGAAGTAGTTGCCGTCGGCGCAGCCATCCAGTCAGGAGTCCTTGGAGGCGAAGTAAAAGACGTCCTCCTCCTCGACGTGACCCCTTTGTCGCTCGGTATCGAGACCCTCGGCGGTGTCTTCACAAAGCTCATAGAAAAGAACACGACCGTCCCGACCAAGAAATCGCAGGTGTTCTCAACCGCAGCAGACAGCCAGACAGCAGTGACCATAAACGTCCTTCAGGGCGAACGCGCCATGGCTGCCGACAATCATCCGCTCGGCAGGTTCGACCTCGTGGGAATACCTCCCGCGCCAAGAGGCATACCCCAGGTAGAAGTCACATTCGACATAGACGCAAACGGCATAATCCACGTCTCAGCAAAAGACAAAGGCACAGGCAAAGAGCAGAAGATATCAATCAAGCCGGCATCAGGCCTCTCAGAAGAAGAGATAAAAAAGATGGAAGAAGAAGGCAAGAAACACGAAGAGGAAGACAGGAAGAAAAAAGAGTCGATTGAGACAAGAAACCAGGCCGAATCCATAGTCTACACAGCAGAAAAGACATTGAAAGAGCACGGCGACAAGGTAGACAAAGAGACAAAAGAAAAGATAGAAAAAAGCATCGATGCCCTCAAGGAAACCCTGAAAGACGAAAAAACAGAGACAGAAGATATCAAAAAGAAGATAGAAGAACTGAACGAGACCGTCTATGAACTCACAACAAAAATGTACCAACAGACACAACAGGAAGCGTCAAAAGATGAACAGGAACCAAAATCCGGAAAGAAAGGCAAGAAAAGCGACGAAGAGGTTGTCGATGCAGACTACAAGGTAGAAGATGAAGAGAAGGAAAAGGACAAGAAGAAATAAACCCTCTTCATTCCCTTTTTTTATTGTGGATAAAGTATACCGCGACAATAAAAAAGCTTGAAATTCACCACTTGCATAGATATTTCATGATTTTTTCTTTTTTTTCATTTCACACAAATCATATGAATTTTAGTTCATATGATTCAGATTTATTAAATTATACAGACACAATTAAACTCTGTGATAAAAGATGCCAAAAAAAGACTATTATGATTTATTGGGCGTAAGCAAAAACGCATCCCCCGACGAGATAAAACGCGCCTACAGGAAACTCGCCCGAAAATACCACCCAGACGTCAATCCAGACAACAAGGAAGCAGAAAACAAATTCAAAGAGATAAACGAGGCATTCGAAGTCTTAAGCAACCCACAGAAAAGAACACAATACGACCAGTTCGGCCATGCCGCATTCCAGCAGGGCGGACCTGGCGGTGGCGGCGGATTCAGCGGTTTCGGAGGCGGATTTGGCGGAGGTGGCGGGTTCTCATCATTCGAAGACATCTTTAGCGGCGGCTTTGACGACATATTCAACGTCTTCTCAGGCATGAGAGGACAGGATACAAGACAAAGGGCAAGACCAGGCGCAGACTTAAGATACGACATAAAAATCACCATAGAAGAAGCATACGCAGGCGTATCCAAAAAAATAGACGTCCCACGCTTCGAAAGATGTGAAATCTGCAAAGGCACCGGCGCAAAAAGCGGCACATCAAAAAAGACATGCTCAAAATGCAACGGAAGCGGCCAGGTACGACAGGTAAGGCGCTCATTCCTCGGCCAGATGGTCACCATAGGCACCTGCGACAGATGCAACGGCCAGGGCACAGTCATAGAGACGCCATGCCCGGAATGCAGCGGAAGCGGCAGAGTCAAAAGAACAAGAACAATAGAGGTAAACATACCCGAAGGTGTTGACGAAGGATCTCACTTAAGGATCGCGGGAGAAGGAGAAGCGGGATTTAACGGCGCCCAAAGCGGCGACCTATACATAGTCATCCACGTCGAGCCCCACAAGATATTCGACAGGTACGAAAACGACCTCTACTGCAAGACAACAATAGGAATTGCGCAGGCTACACTGGGCGACGAGATAGAGATACCCACGATAAAAGGCAAAGCGAAACTCAAAATCCCCCCCGGCACCCAGAGCCACACGATATTCAGGCTGCGCGGTCAGGGCATGCCCGACGTCCACGGGCGCGGCATTGGCGACCAGCAGGTAAAAGTCGTAATAGACATCCCGAAAAAACTGACCAAAAAACAGAAAGAGCTCATAGAGGAATACGCAAAAGAGACAAAGCAAAGCGCAACCGTAGGCAAAGGCTTCTTCGACAAGATGAAAGAATACTTCTAGAAAATCAGATATAGAAATCAATTGGCGCTCAGTGTAAAATGCATTGATTTCCTGCAAAAAGCAAAAAAATGCGCATTCGCGCAGCCTTGCAAGCTTGCATGCAAAGCCTGAAATCATTACATATTTGTTCTATTTATTCATTTTATCTCGATTGCTACTGTTTTTCCTAACAATAGTTTAGTGAGAGAATCACAGAAATATATTTTCTACAGCGCCTCGGTCCCGAAAGATATATATACTAGTTCAAATCAAATTAGTGATATATAACATAACATGTAAAGTGTTATCGTTAGATTATGGTTTAAAACGGAGGGAGATAAAAAATGAGATTTAATTTCTTCAAGAAAAAGAAAGCCCAGTCGGCAACAGAATATCTGATGACGTATGGTTGGGCTATTTTGGCTATTGCCATCGTGGGGGCGCTGCTTTATACACAGGTGTTCTCGTCAAA
>JBDRKP010000069.1:0-33199 GCA_043813875.1 archaeon
CGACTGCCTTGAAATTCTTCCGGCGCTAGAAGAATCATCAATAGACATGATCTTTGCCGACCCGCCGTACAAACTATCAAATGGCGGAATATCGTGCCGCGCAGGCAAAATGGTGTCTGTGAACAAAGGAGACTGGGACAAGTCGCGCGGCCTCATCAACGACTTCAACTTCACAGCAAAATGGATCGAGGAGTGCCGACGCGTGCTGAAGCCAAACGGCACTATCTGGATATCGGGGACTATGCACAACATCTACCAGACTGGCTTTGCGCTTCAGGCGCTTGGGTTTCATATCATGAACGAGATTTCCTGGTTCAAGCCTAACGCGAGCCCTAATCTTTCCTGCAGATATTTTACGCATAGCCATGAGACGGTTCTCTGGGCAAAGAAGGAGAAGAAGGCAAGGCATAAATTCAATTACTCTCTTATGAGGGAATGGGACTCTGATATTCTCAACAGGAAAGGCAAGCAGATGAGAAGCGTGTGGACAATACCGCTTACGCCGCCAAAAGAAAAGACTGCTGGCAGGCACCCGACTCAGAAGCCGATCGAACTAATGAAAAGGATAATAACGGCAAGCACAGACAAAGGCGATATTGTTTTGGACCCGTTCAGCGGATCGGGGACCACCGGCTTTGTCGCGAAGATGCTCAAAAGGAAGTATATCGGCATTGAGATGGAGGAGGAGTATGTTGATATAACATTGAGAAGGATGAATATTGAAAAAATCGCACTGCTTCAAGATAGTCCTCAGAGCAACTCCTAGCAAATCGGTGTTTTATTTCTATTCACTCATCCCACTTAGGACAATAAAACTTATACCCGCAGAAGCGGCACCCATTTTCATCCTCTGCCGGCGCGAAACTATGCTCAAAATCATGCGCTATCCCCCGCACTGCCAGAAGCAGCTCATTTTTAACACCGTCAAGCGTAAAACCCTGACCGTGCCCGTTATTCGTGACATTCCACTCATTGTCAACCGTCATATCCGCAGGCTTCTCAAGTATCGGCATGTCAAAAGTCCATTTCGAGACTTGTAGCCCATGGACTTTCGCTCAAATTCTTATAATCCTTTAAATGCGTTTATAATATCCTTTCTGTTATCTTTTATTGCTTTTTCTATTTCAGGATTAATATTTCGTTTTCCGATATATGTATTTTTATCAAGTAAAAAAATGGTATCATATCCATTTTTTTCCATCTCCTTCTTATAAGGAATATACTTTTGAATCTGATTTCCTTTTTCATCAATCACATTATGTTGATTTTTAAGCGTTGCAACGACGAATATTTTTTTTAGGTCATTTTTTATTTCGATTTGAATTTTTTTATTACCATCCTCTTTATTTCCATAGTAGTCACCGGGGATTAAATTGAATTCTGCTTTTGATTTTTTGAACATTTTTTCGCGATTCTTGCGCTTCGTTTTAGCACCTTCATCCATTTTCAGATATCCCAAGTCTGTTTTTAGTTCAATAATTGCACATAATTTTGGGCATTTTGATTTTTCTAATGGTTTAGCGATAACCATAATATCTGTATATAGCGTGGTCTTTTTGTTACCCTCAAATGTTAACGGAAAATCAACAAAAAAATCGTATCCTTTGAACACTTTTGAAATCTTACCAGCTAACAGATTCTCGAAATACGATGATTTGGAAGGGGAACGACCTAAAAATAAATGTGATTTTTTACGACCATAGAACTTACTCTCCCCTATTTTATGATCGAGATCCTTAACATATTTATCGTTCAATTCTATTAAAGTCTCTTTGAATGCTTTTATTAATTTATCTTCATCCATTTTTATTCCTCCTCATTCATCCCACTTAGGGCAATAAAACTTATACCCGCAGAAACGGCACCCATTTTCATCCTCTGCCGGCGCGAAACTATGCTCAAAATCATGCGCTATCCCCCGCACAGCCTCAAGCAATTCCCCCTTGACGCCCTCAAGCGTGAAACCCTGTCCGCGCCCGTTATTCGTGACGTTCCCTGTTTCATCGACCATCATCTCTACGGGACTGTCAAGGCGCAGCATGTCAAGAGTAAGTTTAGAAACCTTATACCCCATGGACTGGAGCGCAAGCGCATAGAAGCCCAGCTGCCAGGCGCGCTTCTTAGGTGATATCACAGCCGTATTGGTCTTATAGTCGATCACCTCGACCGTACCGTCACTAAGTTTATCCACCCTGTCAGCAAACCCAAAGAACCGGAATCCGTCAATCACGACCGGAAGCGCCACCTCCGTCATCGACTCTGAATCATACTTGTCCTTGTTTCTCTCCCAGAAGACATCGATCAGGCCGCGCACATCATCAATCCTGACACCATCCCACAAAGGAGTCTCAATCATGCGTGAAGCTTCTTCAACATACTTATCCTTCGTATCAAAACCATTAGACACACCTACCTCAAACAGCTTATGCAGAAATGTGCCGATGCTCGCCCCGTTCAGTTCAAACGCGCCCCTTTCCGGCATCCTGAGTATCTGCGAAAGCTCAAACTTCAGATGGCATTCATCATAAGTCATAAGCCCTGTCGGGCTGAATGTGATGGCATCAGGAGAGAACACAAGCGAAGACCTGTTCTCAACACACCGCAACAGGTGCCGCTCAAGCTCTGGCTTATTGACAGGCATCCCGAAATCACCTATCGCCCTGTCCCGGCATACCACATAGACCATGAGCCGGTCGACAATCGACCTGAAATCATCCGTATCAAGCGAATTCACAAGTTGTTCCTTCATGAGCGACTTATACTGCTCATACTCTGATGACGGGGCGATCACGGCGCTTGTCTCATCGATATCCAGCACCATATCACAGTCGCTGTTCTCCTTATAGTCGATCTCCTTCAGGAATAGAGACTCGCCATTTGAATCCGGCTTGCCGTTATATGACCTCGCATAAGTCAGCACAAGCCCTGCCTTCGCCCTTGTCCAGGCAACATAAGCGAGCCGTCGCTCTTCATAAAGAAGTATCTCATCATCATACTGCCTGATACGCCGCGCTTTCTCATCATCATCAATCTCTCCCCATGACGCGATCTCAGCTGCGAGATCCGGGTGCAATTCCTTTGGTATGAGCGGCTCATTCCTGGTCCTTGTCACCGGAAACCGGCCCTCGGCCATGTTCGAGACAATCACTAGCTCATATTCGAGCCCCTTTGCCGCGTGTATTGTCATGAGATTGACAGCATCCACCTGCATGACCTGCGAAGAGTTGATATCGACGCCAAGCAAATCAATTATCTCTATATGCCTGATGAATTCAGCGAGGCGTCTATCATGCATCTCATAGAAATTAGTGGCGATCTCATGGAACTTCTTGAGATTCAGGAGGCATTCGATATTCTCGACAGTACGTTCATAAGTGAATGCCCTGTTAAGGCCGGATATCTCATAGACATCAAGCACGAGGTCCGGAAGTGCCTTGTTAGACACATCCTGCAGTTCATGCAGCTTACGGGCAACATGCCCGACAATCCTCTTGGCATCATCAGTCATATCCACCTCATCGACAAGAGCAAGAAGCGCCTCATCAATCGAGACATCCCTTCTTCCCTTGAGATACCGCCCGATCTTCACAGAATCAGCCGGACTTAAAGTATTGTGATAATGGAAAAGATCCCACCATGCCTGCTCGCCGGTCCCCGACCTCTCAACGATATTGGAAAGTATGGATAGATACGCGACAGCAGTCCTTATCTCCCGCCTCTGCATCATATTGGTCTTGCCGGATGCGATCACCGGGATACTTTTCAGCTCAAGCGCCCGCCTTATGACTTGAGACTGCTTGTGCGTCCGAAAAAGTATGCATATATCGCTTTTTTTAGTGCCCTTATCAATCGCCTTCTCGACAAGCTCTGCGATGTATCTTGCCTCCTCATCCGCATTGACAAGCTCGACCACTTTCACCTTGTCCCCCTCGCGGCCGTCGGCATTCTCTACAAGCAGGCAGTCAGATTCATCCTCATAATTGTTCTTTATCAGGCAATGTGCGACATTGAGCACAGTATTCGGCGACCTGTAGCTCTTGTCCAGCCTGAACACGTCCGTATCGTCATTCACCTCAAACGACCTCTTGAAACGATCAAAGCTCTTCTTGTACGACCCGCGGAACCCATATACAGACTGGTTGGGGTCCCCGACGACAGTTATGTTCCTGTGCGTCGCGAAAAACTCGATAAGCTCGAACTGGACCATGTTGGTGTCCTGGAACTCGTCAACGAACACGTACTTGTAAAGCGCAGCATACTTTTCAGACCCGAACTGGCGTAGAAGATCAAGAACATGCCGGTTAAGATCTGAAAAATCAAGGAGATTCTTCTCGGTCTTCAGTCCCTCGTACTTCTTCCACACATCGATGAATTCCACGAATCTCTTGTACTCATCATAGATACGTATGAATGCCGAGATCTCCTTTTTCTGTTCCTTGATAGCCCTTCTCTGCTCGACTGTCTCCTGCGGCAGAAGATGAAGAGTGCTGAGTCTGATCCTCTGCTCTTCAGCATAACCTTCAAGCTCATCTTCAGTACAGTATCCAAGCAGTTTTCCCTTGATATCATCGCAGAATCCTTCAATCTGGCCAAGCGATATCCCGAAATCCTTTGCAGAATGGATAGTCATTATGTACCTGTTAGACCAGTAAGGTGTGATCCCCAGGTGCTTATGCAGAAGTATCTTCGCATCATCCGGAAGAAGGATCTGGAATCCCTCATCGATATGGACAAGATGCCCGTCTTCCTTGAGGATATCTGCGCAGAATGAATGGAATGTCTTGACATTGACTGATGTCACAGCGCCGAGCTTCTCCTGGACTTTCTTCCTGAGAGAGTTGGTGGCCCCGTTGGAGAAAGTGAGGCATAGGATCTCATCCGGCCTGTACTTTTTTACGACATTCACAAGATGATTTATCTTCTCGACGATCGTGTGGGTCTTGCCGGTGCCTGCGCCCGCAAGCACGATACAAGGCCCGGAATCCTTTTCAATCGCTTGTTGTTGTTGTGTTGTCGGCATTTTGATGGCGCTCCATAAATATTATATAGAGAATTTATGTGCCAAGATGCATATATAGTTTGATGTGTCCGGAATTTGAAATGTTCTGAAAAACCAGATCATTTTAATGGTCAGGAACCACCGGCTTTGTCGCGAAGATGCTAGGGCGCAAGTATATCGGCATTGAGACAGAGGAAGAGTATGTTGATATTGCGCTCAAGAGGATGGGGATTTTTCAAGGAGGAGTGAGGGCGAAAGAGCCTGTTATGGATCCAGGGAAGAAGAGATTATAGTGAAACACTGACCATTTTGTTGGCGCCGTCAAAAAGGTGTGTTTTTTCTTTCGGCAAGGTGGAGGAAATAAGTTTATATTTTATCTACGGTCAGTATTTATGATGGATGAGACAAAAATTGTTGTGGTGACGGATTATGGCAAATAAGGAAAATGCATTAGTCGTTTCAAGGCAATAAAATCAGAAGAACCTGGTTTAATGATGAATGGTGGTTCTCAATAGTTGATATTGTAGAAGCATTGACAGAAAGCAAAAGATCCAGAAAATATTGATCTGACTTAAAAACCAAGCTAATAGAGGAAGGTTTTGAAGTGTCCGAAAAAATCGGACAGTTGAAATTGATGGCTGATGATGGCAAATCAAGATTCACAGACTGTGCCAATACAAAAAATATGTTTAGGATCATTCAATCGATTCCCTCTCCAAAAGCAGAGCCGTTCAAGCAATGGCTTGTAGATATCGGTTATCAAAGAGTGCAGGAAATAGAAAACCCGGAATTGGCGCAGAACAGGGTCAAGGGATACTATGAACTAAAAGGATATCCCAAAGAATGGATAGATAAGAGACTTAGAGGCATAGCTATAAGGCAGGAACTGACTGACGAATCCGTTCACTTTGTTCTCGGCTTTTTAGCCTAAATAATTGATGAAGGCTAAAAATGGAAAGACAGAGGCATCAGGGAAGATATTGATTTTGCGATACTTACAAATGAAATAACTAAAGCTACTTTTGGGATGACTGTGCAGGAATATAAGAATATCAAGGGGCTTGAGAAGAAAAACGAGAATCTAAGTCATTGTAAATAAATAAAAAGAGAGACGTGATATGTGGACTGGGTCTGATGCCTATTGTTATTTTGCAGTGGTCTGCTTTAATTCATCCTCTGGAATGCTGCCTTTCCATGCGAGGAATTTTTCAAGATTTGTTTTATATCTTTGCTTATCGATTTTCTTTGCATGATGGAAGTACGTCTTGTAGGCTTTATTTTCAAAGAGGCTAAAGACTTTGCCAACAAAAAACATCTCTGAGAAAGACTGATTCGTCTCGATATTCAATCCTTTTATGAGGTCGTATGCCCGGCGATATTCTTTTTCTGAAAACAAGTGTGCTGCATACAATATTTTTATCAGATCATACATTTCATCTGATAGGCCAGAGTAATAGTTGTAGAATCCATCATCTTCAAATCTGGCTTTTTTCAGTTCCTTTTCAGCATCTTCAAGATATGGTATTTCATCGCTTTTACTCTTTAGCATCATCATAAAGTCAAGACGCATGTCAATATGATCTCCATCCTCAATGCCCACCAAAAGCATTTTTTCTCTGCTTAAAAACTCGATAAATTCATTCAGGAACATATCGATGTCATCTGCTTTAAGTTTATTTATCTTTCTCAAAATCGATTTGTATCTCTCTTTCTTATGTTTTGCTGATTTCTCCTTTGATGCACCCAAATCGTCAATTATCTTTTTTATCTGGTTTCTCTGGTGATTGATAATTCTTTCTCTTGTCAATGATAGGAGACGTTGCTGTTCCAGCTCAAATTCTTCTTTTGCTTCCTCTTTTAATGCGATAATTCCCTTTTCGAGGAGTTCCGGGTCCTCCATGATGAATCCAAAAAACGCTTTGAATGTTGCATTATACGAAAAAAATTTCATGCCCATAATGTAACTTGTGTTATAGACTGTCTGGTGTAATTGCCCTGAAATTGACTCATAATATCTGTACATTTCCCTGAATTTACTCTTCTCATTTGACAGTTCATAAGCATTGTTCATAAAATCATCCAGATTCATTTTAAACCGCTCATGGAACTGCTTGTTCAGCCTCATGATTATCCTGTCCTGCTCCTTGAATCTGCTGCTTTTGTCCTCGAACGAATCTATCTCCTCAAAGCTCAATTGTGTGCTCAGTCTGAATAAGATGTCTTTTCTTTCGCGTGAATGGTCTATGTTTTTGATTATTGTCTTCATTTTCGCTGCACTGGCCAGGCATTCTGCCTGTTCAGGCGAATGGATTAGTCCTATGATATTGTATCTGTCGATTTCATGGAACGGGCTTCGTATGAGCCTCATGTTGAGTTCAGGTGTCAGCTTATCAAGTTCTGCAGAACTGGTAACAATATTTATCTTTCCTGTAGATGTGTCTTTAAAATAGAAGTCAGATAGCATTTTTCCGTTTGTGTCTTTTTCATTCCGTGTAATTTTTTTAAGGAAAGTAAAAGTTTCCCGTTGAGATTCTGATAGTGCAAACAATTGCCTTTTTTCGCTTTCGTCAAGCGAATTCCTGTGGCACTCGGAAACGTAGTCAATAAGTAGCTTTTTTTTATGCGTATAATTGAATAAGCCATATTCTAATATGACATCCGCATATTTTTCCGAACCCTCATGCTTCCTAAATTGGGCCAAATTCTTTTTCCCGATATATTCTTCAAATTCGGAGATTATGTCATTCAGAATGCCTTCCTCTTCTAGGAAGTTCCATATCTTGTCATATACATCCAAAAATACCATACTTGTTCACCATCAAATTTTTTCTAAATCTTCTTTGCCGATACTAGACCAGATCATTCGCTTTTACTTTCCTTCTTTCAAAGCTTAAGTGAAGGGTTTTTGAAGGATTGCCTGTTTTCTTCCTCTCTTCAAGAACAACTTCCATGGGAGTCTTTCCACCCAGATCTTTTCTTGGAGTATTGAGCCATTTTTTCTGGAAATTATCAGTTGCTTTTTCGCACTCTTTTTCAGAAGTGTAATCATTTGGATTCAGGCTGCTCATTAATTCCGATGATAAGAGGTTCTTGATATGGGATTCCATTCTGCTTTCGTTGAAAACCTGTTCCGGGCTCTTTCCGCTGAATTCGTCGCGCGGATAGCTGTTCCATAAATTCGCCAAAAGCGTCATGGTCTCATTGAAGTCTCTTTTTGATTTGTATTCAAATCTGAATATTTCCGGGAAAGCACTCATATGAGACGTATTTTTGTTTATCCGTTCATCCATGTTTTCCAAGTCGAGGTTTATCCCTAATTCTTGGATCTTCTTTTCGAATTTATCTACGGTTTCTTGTGGAATAATTTTTCTGTCGCCTGCCATATTATTACCTCCTCTGTCAATATTTTTATTATTTATCATGAATGCTATGTTTTGCTGAAACTATTTATCTGCCCAGACATAAATTTTTGTCGGGGAGCTTCGCGGATTTTTGATAAATAATCATATTCAAAATTGTTGTTTTCCATCAAAGCCGCCCGTCGCGCCTTAAATCCCGAACTGTCGCCATCATGGATTCTTATTTTGCCTCTGATCTCATCCGCGCCTTTCAACATAAACCATCCGCTTCCTGAAGCGCCATCGCATTCTTCGTTTCCAACCCATGTGAACTCGAATCGCTTTCCACCAGGATGATTTACTATTCTTCCGTCAATCGCGCCCCATACGAGCCCGAACTGGAATTCCCCTCTTTTGGATTTTTCTATTTTAATGTATGCCTGAACTTCCATGTTGAAGTAGTCTTTGTCCCACATTTCCATTTCATATATGCGCCAGATACCAGCAAATTCGTTTGTTTTTATCCTATCACCTCCCAATGACCGCCCTTATCGGGACCGATGCGCCTTAGCACTCCTTTTTCTTTAAGCTCTCTTATGTTCCATTCTATGCCCTTTAGGGTCAGCCCGGTCTTATCGGCTAACACTGTTGTTGTTATTTTTGGATTTTCTTTGATCAGTTCAATTATTTTCTCCCTAGTTTTCACCCTAGTTTTCTCCCCAGTTTTCTCCGAAGTTTTCTGTGAAGTCTCTTCCGATCCAGGCGCGCCCTTTACTATTGCCTTTCTCTTGAATATCGCCTTGAACCAGTTTGAGCTGATGTCGAATACAACCGACGGCTCAAGTTCCATCATCCGGGTAACTCCTGAACCGATACGTTCAATAAAATGCATCCTGTGAAACATGTCTGCGATTATCGGGTTTCGGGCTATGCTTAATTCCCCGAATTTCGACTTATCAAAGAGCAAAGCGCCGGGATTTGAAATCTCAACCCTGTCAGAAAAAATATCAATCTGGACGCGGCCGTTCGAGAAATAATCCCTGTGCACAATCGCATTGATTATCGCTTCTCTCAAAGCCACTTGCGCAATCTCTGGCCTTTCAACTCTTTCGCGGCCAACAATCGAGATATTTGTGTGAATATTCGCAAGAACGTAGTTCAATGCATTATTGAAATTGGAAATGATATCCTCATCAAATTCTTTTTTATCCAGTATATTGGCGCGGCTGGTCCCTCCATGAACTACGCCGACAATGACGGCATTAAGGAACAACCTGCTTATACTCCTGGAAAAAAACAAAGCCCCTGCATTATTTATTTTGCCGTCAGTCATCAATGCCAGATTTGAAAGGATGTGTCTTTTCGAAAGCTCTTTTGGGATATTTAATTTTTCTTTGAACAGTCCAAATCTATTGTCGTCAAAATCATCAGCCTTAAATTCAGGATTTACCATCCTGTCGAATTGTATGAGATTCTCTTTCTGGAATAAATCGCGCACCTCATCACGCTTAAGCTGCTGTGAATTCGCGCCTTGCCTCAGATAGAAATGGCCATTTACTGCATATGGCTTTTGCTTTCCCTCCGGAACAAAAATGACAGCTAAATCATCAATCTGCTCGATATTCACAGAAAAGGACGGATCCATGTTTCTTGCAATATCCTGAATCTGTGATATTTCTGAATTTTTTAGGCTGCATCCGCTTATTTCGCCATCGTCTCTGACGCCGAGGATTATCTTCCCCCCGGAAGCATTTGCAAATGCGCATATCTCTTTACCTATTGAATTGCCAGGACCTGCTTTAAACTCTGAAGTGTATCCTTCTCCAGTCTGTATGAGTTCAAATACGTCTTTCCTGTTCATATGCATATTCTTTATTTTCAGCTTTTTGAATTTATTCCCATCTTATTGGTCCCGGCAAAATGGTGTCTTTTTTCTTTCGGTAGGGTATATGAAATAAGTTTATATTGTGTTTTCAGCCAAGCAGACATGTTGAATGAGATAAAGATCGGTGAGGACTCATGAAGAAGACAATCACCGTAAAAAAAGAATACTTAGCCCTGATAAGCAACATAAGCTCATTGCTTGAGCATGGCAGAAAACAGGCATATCATGCAGTAAACCAGATCCTTGTCAAAACATGCTGGGAGATCGGAAAACAGATAGTTGAATATGAGCAGGAAAGGAAAGAGAAGACGGATTATGGTTCTGCATTACTAGATAATCTCTCAAAAGACCTCAGATCAAGATATAGAAAAGGGTTCAGCAAGAGCAATGTCTATCTGATGAGGATGTTTTATCTTAAATACCCGAAATTCCAGATAGTGTCTGGAAAATTGAGCTGGAGCCATTATTCGAGCTTCTCTCTATAGATGAGGATACAGCAAGGCAATTCTATGAAAATCAATCACTGAAAGAGAACTGGTCAAATCCTTTCAGGGGCTTCAGGATTACTCGTATCGTTTCGATGATGCTTCAAATGAAGCATGTCTCTTAATCATGGAATAGACGATAAATATAAAACTTCCGGGGAATATTCATCTCATGAGTTCAATGAATATTGAATGGATACTTGAAGGGGATGGCGCAAAGATACCTTATTCTCAAACCATTGAAGAATTTCTTGCTGATTATATCGGCCAGATGGAGATTGACAAAAATCCTTACCTTAAGGAGCTCGGCAAAGACCAGGAATTATACCTTTATCTATACACGCAACCGGACGGCCCTATCGTGCGCGAAGACCACGGACATGAGTTGAGGCAATATACTATTCCATTGAGAGCGCTGTATTCGACCCCTGAACTGACCGAATATGATGTTGATAACCGTAGCGGGAACGATATAGGAGTATTTGAAATCCTGCAGATATGCAAAGATGGAGTAAAAAGATTCGAAATGGTCTTATTCAAACCAGAAATATTTGCGCTGAAGGACAAAAAGTACAAAACGCCAAATGAGGCCGAGAAGATCCTGGTCTGTGACCCGAGTGAGGTCTATGATCCTAAAGAAGGATTCAAAATAGAGCTCCTTCATAATAATATGTACCCATTTAATGATAATTGATGCCTCTTTGAAATCATCTGGCGAGGATATTGCTGACCACATCTTCTACACGGTTCGCGGGAATGGCGAATCCCAGGCCTTCATAGCCGGCTACCTTGAAATCGACTATGCCTACTATCTCTCCTCTTGAGTTTATCAGAGGCCCGCCGGAATTGCCGGGATTGAGCGTGACATCTGTCTGGATGTAGTAGAGACCGTCATTCGCTAACCTTGACGGCGAGCTTATGATGCCTTCAGTAGCTGTAAAAGAAAGCCCGACAGGATTGCCGAGAGCCACGACCTTCTGGCCGGTCCTCAATGTATCCGAATCAGCGAAATCGAAATGCTGGAACGTCTCACCAGTGCTTATGTTCAGGACCGCGATATCGTTCCTCAAATCATAGCCTACAAGGCCGACCCTGTAGGAACTGCCGTCATATGTCATCAATGATGCTCTTGTCGCCCCACGGATGACATGGTAGTTGGTGACAACAAGCCCTTCGGACGAGATTATGGCGCCTGAACCCTGGCCTGTGTCTGTCACGATGCTCACCACCGAATCGATGACATCCGGGATGACAATGCTGAAGCTGTCGCTCGTCACAGCGATATCTGTTATCTGCTGGCCAAGCTCGCCTATCTGCAACTTGTAGAGGTCGCTTGTGTATTCGAGCTGCTGTATATCTGATCCGAACTGCTTGTCTTTATCTGACAGCTTTCTTAACTCTGAATCATAGCCATTTATTGTGTCAGCAAGCTCCTTATCGAGACTATCCACATCAGAGCTAAGGGCATCGAGCTGGCGCTGCTTATCCTCAAGCTCTCTTGCCGAATCTGACTTTGCGGCATCAAACTCCTGGTTTAACTGTGCTATCCGGGAAGTATAGTCGTCTTTCATGACTTTCACCTGCTCGTTGCCCAGATAGAGGAGCGCGGAAACTGCTATAAGCAGGACCAGACCGTAGATGATATGCTGTCTCGTATTCTCTTTTAATCTTCTCATTTCCGGCAACCTTTTATCCGTCTCTTATGAACATTGTGGATAGCAAGAAATAAATATCATGAAATCTTTGGGAAGGTGGAGAGATTTCAAGCTTTTTTTTATTATAAAAAAAGAGGGGATTTCCCCCTTATCGGCCGGACAACATTCTGCATCCGCCTCTTGCATGCCTGTTCATTCCTCTGCCGAAGCCATTATTTGGCCCGTCAATCCCAAGCTCTTCTGAAATCGCTTTTGCAGTCTTAAAGTCCTTGTCCTCTATCGCCTGATGGAGTTCGACAAATGTGGCGAAGTTGTCTTGTGTTATGACTTCTTTCAACTTCTCTGCCCCTGGGTTTCCTTCTATCGCCAAAAGCCATGCCTCATAGTCGCCGGATTCGATCGCGGCCTGAACTGCTGCTCTGTTTTCCTCCATCAGAGCCCTCTTTTCAGACATCTGCTGGTGGCGCCCGGCCATCGTGTTGAATTTTTCTTCTGTCACGCCTGCCCTGTATGCCTGGTAACTCTCATCAAGAGCTGTCAGGTATGCCTGGTAGTCGTTCGCCTCTAGCGCCTCTGCTGCTGCTGCGTTTCCCCTGAAATGGCCGCCGAACGCAAAAGCGTCCACGGCTATCAGCCCGAATACAAGGAGCGCTGCCATGCCTAATATCAATGATTTTTTCATCTTATTCACCTCCGTATAGCAGATATGCATACGGTGATATAAATGCAGGACGAAGGAAAGATGTACACTTGAAGTCCATATATTATTTATATATTCGGATACAAGAATCATCTGATGGCAAGACCATACATGCTATACATCGACCCGGTAAGTTTCGGGATTGAGCTTACCTATACGCTCATAGTGGTAGTGCTCTGCTTTCTTGTCTATTACAGGACAAGAGAGATATATGACCTGACCGGGTACAAGGGAATCAAATATTTCCGGTACGCTTTTCTTTTCTTCGGCCTTGCATACGCTTCGAGGCTGTTCCTTTACGTCTTCCTGATCAGCAACATAGCCCTTGACCTCATCGTGCCGATGAGAACACTCCTGCCGGTATCCAGCATGGTCGTGGCATACCTGAGCACGATGGCGCTCCTTTACATGGCTTACACGACGATATGGAAGAGGCTCAATTTCGAGCATTTCCTGCATCTTTCAAGCATCATTGCCCTGATTGTCGCGGGACTGGCTTTCGCCTCGAGATCACCTGTCCTTGTATCGTTGGTACAGCTTCTGATACTTCTGTTCATCATAGTCATCAGCGCGATGAAACAGGAAAAAGGCAAGAAGCTGTTGCCGATGAGGGCGGTCTATTACCTGGTATCTGTATTCTGGCTCATAAACCTGTTCGTACTTGACCCGATGAGATTTCTACCCATCGAATTGAAGGTCATCTTGCAGATCATCTCTGTCGCCGTGTTTCTATTGATATATCACAAAGTGACCAAGTGGGTAAAATGACGAGAAAAAGGGAACGCTTGGAAGTCATCTATGACATACTGAAGATAATAAGGGCCAATTATAATTCCATCAGGTCCACGCCGCTGTTGAGATATTCCAACCTGTCGTCACAGAGCTTCTCTGAGTATTATCTGGAGCTTTTGGAAAAAGGATTCATCAAAGAGGTGGTCGACAAGAAAGGAAAAAAATACATAACACTGACAGATAAAGGATTCAAATATCTTGAGAAGTACAAGCTGATACTCGGGTTCGTCGATGAGTTCGAGCTGTGACTTAAGCGGGCTGCTTCACCGGTGGGTTCGGGCCTGCGCTCCTTATGTCCTCGGGAATGTCGCTGAAGCGCGCGAAATTCCTGCTGAAAAGAGACGCAAGCTCTATCGCTTTCTCTTCATAGGCGGACTTGTCTTTCCATGTGTTTTTAGGGTTCAGGATGGCCTCATCGACGCCCCGGCAGGTTTTTGGGATCCACAGGTTGAAGATGTCGTCCCGCGCATATTCGGCGTTTTTCAGGTCGCCGTTAAGCGCCGCATCCACTATCGCCCTGCTGTGGGTGATGTCTATCCTTTTTCCGATGCCGTACGGGCCGCCGATCCAGCCGGTGTTGATAAGGTAGACTTCTGCGCCGTAGTTTGTGAGGTATTCGTCCAGCAGTCCTGCGTATACTTTCGGGTCGAGCGGCATGAAGGGCTCGCCGAAGAGAGTCGAGAACGTGGCTACGGGATTGATTATGCCGCGCTCGGTGCCTGCGAGCTTGCTCGTGTAGCCTGAGAGGAAATGATATATGGCCTGCTTTTTTGTTAGCCTTGCGACCGGCGGCATGACGCCGAATGCATCGGCTGTGAGGAATATTATGGTCTTGGGGTGGCTTCCTGTGCCGTCAGGCTCTGCCTTCTCGAGGTGCTCTATCGGGTATGTCACTCTTGTATTTTCTGTATGAAGCTCACTGTTGAAGTCGAATTCGAGTGTGTTCGCGTCGATGACCACGTTTTCGACTACAGCCCCGTGCCGGATGGCGCCGTAGATGACCGGCTCTTTCTCTTTTGAGAGCCGGATGCATTTTGCATAGCAACCGCCTTCGATGTTGAATATGCCGTTTGGCGACCATGCGTGCTCGTCGTCACCTATCAATATCCGTTTACCGTCTACGGACAATGACGTCTTGCCTGTGCCGGAGAGGCCGAGGAAAAGCGCAGTGTTTCCGGCTTCGTCCTTGTTGGCCGAGCCGTGGATGGTGAGGATGCCTTTTTCGGGAAGGAAGTAGTTCATGATGGAGAAGACGGCCTTCTTGATCTCGCCGAAATAGCTTGTGCCGCCGATAAGCGCGATCTTTTTTTCGAGGTTTATTATGATGAATGCTTCTGAGTTGACGTTGTGGATCAGGGGGTCAGCATGACACCCTGGTGCGGAGAGTATCGTGAAGTCCGGCTCAAATCCTTCTAGTTGCGTGCTGTCTATACGTCTCAGCATGTGGCGTATGCACAGGTTCTGTGAGGCGAGTTCGTTTATCACTCTTATGTTCATGGAGTGCTCATGGCCTGCTCCTGCCATGCCGTCCAGCACGAACAGCTCGTCTTTTTGCCTTAGGTGCTGTGCGATCGTATCATAGAGCCGGTTGAAGTCTTTCTCGCTTATCGGGCGGTTGGCTTTGCCCCAGTGGATCCTGTCGTGGACCGACGGGGTGTCTACTATGAACCTGTCGTCTGGGGACCTGCCGTTGTATTTTCCTGTGTGGACGCTTAATGCGCCGTTTTTAGAGATGATGCCTTCTTTTCTTTCGACTGCTTTTTTTACAAGTGTGTCTATGTCAAGGTTCCTGTATATCTTTCCTTTCATATTGATTATCAGCTCTTCTGTCATTCAACCACGCCCCTATTATACATTTTTACATGCCTTGTAGATGTTATCAAATAATAATGGAAGTAGAACCTGGTTCACTGATGAATAGGAGATCCTGAGGAGATTTCCAAGTGAGATGACGCCTGTATCGTATCTGTCCAAAAGGATCTTACGGATGATGTTCGCGTCCTGTGTCTTTTTTAATCTTAAGCACATGAAGTATCCTGAATTGAAGGGGAGCGCCTCGAAATATTCGCCGTATTCGGGGTGCTCTTTCAGGATGGATTTCGTGCGATCGTATCTTGCCTTCAGTATATCGTATTTCTCTTTCTTTTCCTGTGAGTATGACGGCGAATCCATCGCGTGGAGGACGAGTGATTGCGAGAGGTTAGAGGCGTTCGAGATGTTTCCGCGTATGGCGCCTGCGGTCTTTGATTCGAGAGCGCCGCATGCCTCGTCTGTGATGCCCTGATACGCGTATGTGATGAAGCCGATGCGAAAGCCCCAGACGTAGTCTTCTTTTGTAGCGCCGTCAATCTTGACTGCAAGCACGTTTTTTGAAATGTCTGCGAGCCCTGAGAATATGGATTCTTTGTATATGCCGTCTTCGTATACGAGGCCGAAGTATGCGTCGTCTATTATCACGACGATGTTCTTGCCGCTGTCTGCTGCGCCTTTGATTGCGCTTGTTATCTGTTCTACTTCTGCATCTTTCGGCGTGTAGCCTGACGGGTTGTTTGGGAAGTTGAGGATGATTATCTTTTTTTTGCCGGGGGTGTCCAGCTTTTCTCTCAGGCCTTCAATGTTGAAGCTGTCGCCCTTGAAGCACGGGAACGTGGTGAGTCTTGCGCCGTATGCGTTTGTGTAGATAAGCTTATAATTGCCCCAGAAGAGATCGGGGAGTATTATCTCGTCGTTCTCGTCTGCAAACAGGTACCCGGCTATGCTCAGGCCATGTGTCAGGCCGTTTGAGATCACCGGTGTCGAGATCCTGGCCTTAAGGGATGGATTTTTCTTGCAGATGAGGTCTTTCCACCTGTTCCTTAAGTCGTCGCGCCCAAAGCTTGGCGCGTAAGGGAAGATGTCTGATGGCGGGAGACGGATGTTGTCTGCGATCGATCTTAATCTCATGGGAGTGTTATCGTCTTCTGTGGCAATCCCGATGGTGGCGTTTATCTTTTTTCCTTTAGCATCTTTTGACTGGCCGAGTATGCCGGCTTTGGGGAAGAATATCTCTGTTCCTCTTTTTGAGAGCATTTCCAGAATGTTTTTGTTTTCTTTTTCCAATATACTGTTCAGTTCTTCTGCTTGCGGATTCATAATAGTCATGGCTCACACGGTTGAGTACTTAAATACAATCATCATACTTTGTATTATGTAGTGTTATAATCGATGGAAAACTATATATAGTTATTGGAAACTGTGTTGCCAGTGAGCAGAAGTTATGAAATGAATCATCACTTACCTTAAGAAATTATATGAATGCTGTTTGTGCCACATGCACTGAGCACTACTTAAATCAGGATATCTATTGATTCAGATTGTGCGCCTTTTCTGCTCTTTGATCTTTGGGTCGCTATCAGGCCATATCGTGCTGCAGCCGGAACAGACGTAGCCGCCATACATGCTGAGATGCGACATGAATTTCATGTTGTCGGAGCCGCAGCCAGGGCAATGTATCTTGTTGTCTTTTCTTACTTTGTCAAGAAGGGATTCGTATGTCATCGGATCACGTAAGCCATCGTATGTCCATTGATTGGAGACATATCTTTTTATGGTTTTACTATAGTCAATTGAATTACTTTTGAGCAAAAACATACCCAAAAACCAAATTCAATTGAGTATCCTGAGCTATTTTGAAAACGTGTTTTTCAAAATAAGCAAGTTTTCAATTTCGCAAATAAACTTGCGAAATGCTCGGGAGCTTGCCACAAAGTGGCAGAGATATGGGAATTCAACATTTTTTGAGCTAGCTCAAAAAGCTTGGCATGATTAATGCCATGAGTCATCAAAAGTTGTTGAATTCACTATATCACAGCGTGTGCTCTATCAGTATCTTCATTCCGATGGCGATGAGAATGAGGCCGCCAAGGAGCTCTGCCTTGCTTTTGAACATCCGGCCGAAGCCGTTGCCGATGTAGACGCCTGCGTACGATATCATGAATGTGGTCGAGCCGAACATGAGCGCCGGGGCAAGAACAGGTATGCTTAAGAAGGCGAAGCTCAGGCCGACTGCGAGCGCGTCGATGCTTGTCGCTATTGATAAGAGTAAGAGGGCAGATAATGTCAATGTTGAGATATCATCATTTGCTTGTTCTTTTTTTGCGGACTCATAAATCATCCTGATGCCGATGATGGAGAGGAGCGTGAAGGCTATCCAGTGGTCGATGCCGGATATGAATCCGGCGAAGCCGATGCCTGCCCACCAGCCAAGGACGGGCATGAGCGCCTGGAAGATGCCGAAGAAGAGTGCGATCCTCAATGCATAGCCTATCTTTGCCTTCTTCTGTGTTAGGCCTTTTGTTACTGATACCGCGAAGGCGTCCATCGAGAGGCCGATCGCGATGAGAAGGATTGTGATCGTATCC
This sequence comes from archaeon, assembly GCA_043813875.1. Lineage (GTDB taxonomy): Archaea > EX4484-52 > EX4484-52 > EX4484-52 > B79-G9 > B79-G9. Next base: position 18,255 of record JBDRKP010000069.1, read on the forward strand.
ATCAGTTGTATTGGATTGAATTTGTTTATAAAGGTTAATCCTACAAAGGCATGTATGAGATGTTGTCTTTCTGTTATATATCTGTTTATATCTGAGTCAAGTCCATGGTCTTTCGAAAGATAGATAAATCTTATCGATAAGTTTTATGTGTGTGAATAGCATGTTCCTTTTCCCTGACCCTAAAACGATCGATATAGCCGGTGTGAAAATCGGCGGGCAGCCGGGCGAAAATCCGCCTGTGCTGGCCGGCACAATCTTCTATGAGAGGCATAAGATATTGACTGGCGCAGGGTTTGATAAGAATGCTGCGCTCGGCCTGATAAATAAACAGCTTGAGATGTCGGATGAGACCAAAATCCCGTCGATGATCAATGTGTTCGGCGACAGTGTGAAGACTTTCCGTGAGCGCATCGATTTTGTCGCTGATAACTGCAGGCTGCCGATAATGATCGATTCGCCGGATTACGGCGTGAGGATAGCGGCGCTCAAGCATGTGGATGAGGCAGGGCTTTCGAAGAGGGTTATATACAACTCAATCAATCTTTCTGTCAACAGGGAGGAGATCGAGGCGCTGAAAAAATCGGATGTGGATAGCGCAATCATCCTTGCCTATAATCCTGTAGACTCTTCGCTTGAGGGGAAACTGCGGTTCCTTGAGAAGGAAGGGGCGTTCGGGAAGGGGATGCTTGATATCGCAAAAGAGGCAGGGATAAAGAATATACTTGTCGATACTGCGATGACGCCGCTTTATCATGGGGCGGGCATCGCGCTCAAGGGCATTATCGCGTGCAAGTCGAAGTTCGGGTACCCGACCGGGTGCGCGACGCATAACGCGGCTGTCTCATGGCAGTGGCTTTCAGGAAGACCGACCAAGAGCCTTGTAGACGTGTCGTCAAATATCATCCCTATCGTCCTTGGCGCTGATTTTGTTCTTTTCGGGCCGATCGAGTATGCTGACAGGGTCTTTGATATCGCAGCGTTTGCCGAGATCGCGATCGAGGAAGCGATGGACGGGATGACTAATATCAGGAAGATCGAGCTTTGAGCTTGTGGAGCGACAGATAATGGTTCTTATACGTGCAAGGGATACGGAAGAGGCTTGGCGGAAAGCAGTGAGTGCTGTCTATTCCAAGGGAGATGTGCTCAGGACCGAAGACGGGGATGAGACGAGGGAGATACTCGGGCTTCTTGTGAAGATATCGCAGCCGTCGCTTGGCGACAAGGATGTGCCGGCGCAATACCCGTTCAAGGGGCGGGCACTTGAGGACTATATCGACCAGCTCATGACGCCTGTCAACAAGTGGAATTTCGAGTATACTTACGGAGAGAGGATATGGAACTGGGACGGGAAGATAAACCAGGTGCAGCTTGCGATCGACCGGATATCTGCCAACCCGCACACGAGGAGGGCGACGTGTGATCTTGCGATTCCCTCAAAGGATACGACATCCAATGACCCGCCATGCCTCCGGATCATTGATTTCAAGATAAGGGAAGTGAAGATCGCTCCGATGCTGCCGGCGGTCAAGAAGCTTTTGATGACTGTGCTTTTCAGGTCGCATGATATCTTCGGAGCCTCTTATGCCAACTGGATAGCGCTTGGCAATCTCCAGAAATATGTCGCAGGCGAGGTATCGAAGAAGAACGGGAACAACGTGATTCCCGGCGAGATACACAGCTATTCTGTGTCTGCGCATATCTATGAGAGGGATTTTTCCGGGGCAGAGAGCGTCTTGAGAGATAGGGGCTGACGGTCCAATCTATCGAGAATCCCGCCGATATAATCCCTGAATCCTTTCACGAGATTATCGTTTGCTTCCGGCCTTAACACATTCTCCTCTGAATCGTATCCTCCTTCAAGTATTTTTTTCAGTCTATTTCGAACATAGGAAAAATCGACCCGACCTTCAAGCATGCCTTTGCAGTATGCTGACGCACATAGAGGGGACTTATACGCGCCTAAGACGCATCCATGGCCTTTTTCATGATACGGGCATAAGGCGTCACTTTCCGGTGCAGACTCTATCCTCATAAGCTCCCGCATGTCTTTGAGCCTTTTGTAGGCAATGCCGGCCAAATCAAATTCGGATTCTTCTTTAGTGATATCGCAGCATCCTACGCCGTCCTCGTGCCAGCATTGATCCGGGGCAATCTTATACAGCTCTTCCAGAAGACCTGTACATCCGGTATACTGAACAATGATTTCACCTGTTATATCATTAGGACTGGAATGCATCCTTTCTGTTTTGAGAAGAGACATATTAAATCTTTCTCTTTGAGAACCTGCGCCAGCACTAATAGATATAAATACAGGAAAATAAAACTCATTAATGGATTTATCTTTGGGGATTGTTTTCGGGCTGATCGCGATGGCAGGATTCGGGCTGCATACTGCGATATCGCAGGTGCCGATCAGGAGTGTCGGGATCGTGCGGACCATCTTTTTCAGGAATATCTTCACGAGCTCTATCCTGCTTGCCGGAGTCCTGCTTTTTCAGCAGCATGCCACCCTGTCTTTGAAGTATGTGGGTATCGCGCTTGCCATATCATTTATGGGCTATATACCGCTTGTCATGTTTTTCAAGGCGCTCAATTCCGGAAAGGTGGGGGTCGTGACTCCTATCGCGAATTCTTCTGTGATATTCACTATACTTTTTTCAATCCTTTTTTTCGGGGAATCATTGAGCGGCGTGCAGACGCTTTCTATAGCGCTTATCGTTTTGGGCATCGTGCTGATATCGGTGGATTTCGGCGGTCTTAAGAATTCTATGCTGCTCAAGGTCTCGTCCGGCGTGCCTTATGCCCTTGTCACGAGCGTCTTGTGGGGCGTTGTCTTTTTCCTGTTCAAAATCCCTGTCGATGTCCTGGGGCCGATACTTACTGCTTTTGTGACGGAATTCGGCATCATGATCTTTGCTGCAGCGAATATGGGGCTTATGAGGATGAAATTCACTGTCCCTGACAAGAAGGATATACGCTATATCGGAATCGCGTCTTTTTTCGGGGCGATTGGAGCGCTTGCATATAATTACGGGATCACTTTCGCGGATGTTAGCATCGTCGCTGCGCTGACGTTCGCCAACCCGCTCGTGTCGACCCTATATGCGAAAATCGTCTATAGGGAGAAGCTGTGTACGCTGCAGTACCTGGCTATTCTTCTGATGATTGCGGGAATCGTTCTGATATCTTATTTTTAAGACAATGTATATTCAATCTTGGCAAAGGTTTAAAATATTTTGTTACTTATAGGTAGCTGATTATTATGTCTATTTATGATACATATATAGAGGGATTAACAAATCTGTTTCGTGAAAAGGGGTGCACTATTAGTGATATATGCAGGAATATCGGTACAGATGAGATTATAGAATCATTTTCCATGAAGACGGGCAGATACAACTATCTAGTTGATGTTCTTTATAGTGGTAATAATGTCAAAGAAATTGCTGTGAATTTTTCAGACGAATATAAGCATCTTGACAATCCAACTAAGCTAAAAGATGCGGTAATTGATACAACTAAAGAAATTTATGAATATATTCTCAAAGAAAACTGTTAATTGATGTTTTAAGGGTCGCACGTTGAAATATCTTCAGGTTCTACCATTCATAAATTGTACCAAGCGAAGGTAATCCATCTTGTTTTAGGCTGATTGGCATCTTGTTTTTAGATCACGTCATACCTGGCTGATGTTTGATTCTTCATTTTATGGATATGGGAGTTTATCCCTGAGTTTACATTTCAAAAACCTAAAACTTAATAAGATTCTTTATAATATTTAGACTTAATCGTATATCTGGGTAATCTTATGGACTATAAAGGACTGACTGTTGCAGAATTCATTAAGAAGTCAAAACAGAAGGAGATCGACTTTGCTGATTTTTACGGGAAGCTCGGCAACGAGATTGCTGCGCTCCAGAAGAAATATAATTATTTTGTTACTGTTGTCGAGAATAAGGACATCTCTGTTGATTCCAAGACCAAACTTGCAGGGCTGCCGATCTCTGCCAAGGACTGCATATGCACGAAGGGCGTGCAGTCGACTGCGGGATCGAGGATACTTGAAGGGTATGTGCCGCCGTTTGATGCGACTGTGATCGCGCGCGCGAAGTCGGAGGGCGGCGTGCTTATCGGCAAGACTGTCCAGGACGAGTTCGGGTTCGGCACTTTTTCTACTAATTCGGGATATGGAATTCCGAAAAATCCGCTTGATCCTCTACGGTCTTGCGGGGGATCGAGCGGAGGGGCTGCCGGGCTTACGGCTGCGCTTTGTCTGCCGCATATCGCTCTTGGGCAGTCTACAGGCGGCTCGATATCCTGTCCTGCATCGTTCTGTGGCGTGGTGGGACTTACCCCCACCTACGGGAGGGTGTCGCGATATGGGCTGATCGACTACGCGAATTCGCTTGACAAGATTGGGACCATCGGAAAGACGGTCGGTGATGCACGGCTCCTCTATGATGTCATATCCGGCTATGATCCGCTTGATGAGACGAGCATAAAGGATGAGGGCAAGAAGGCAGAAAAGACTGATATCAGGAAGGCGAGGCTTGGGGTGCCGAAGGAATATTTTACTGATGATATGGACAAGGGCGTGAGGAAGGCCGTAGAGGATGCAATCGATAAGCTTCGTGGGCTTGGGGCAAGCGTTTCTGAATGCTCGCTACCGCATACGAAGTATTCGATTCCCGCGTACTATATCATCGCGATGGCCGAGGCGTCTACCAATCTTGCGAAGTACTGCGGCATGAGGTACGGGAAAGAGGAGGACCCGAAGGATAAGCATTTTGATGAGTATTTCTCTTACGTGAGGGGAAAGTATCTTGGGAGCGAGGCGAAAAGGAGGATCATACTCGGCACTTACACGAGGATGGCGGGATACCGCGACCAGTATTACCTGAAGGCGCTGAAGGTCAGGCGGCTTATCATCGATGATTACAAGAGGGTGTTTAAGGAGTTTGATGCGCTGGTGGCGCCGACCATGCCGTTTGTCGCGCCGAAGTTCAGCGAGATAAAGAAGCTTACGCCGCTTGAGTGCTACAATGCGGACATACTGACGGGGGCGCCGAACCTCGCAGGGATGCCGATGCTTTCTTTGCCCTGCGGGTCTTCCAAGGGCATGCCTGTGGGCCTTCACATAATGGCTGACCACATGAAGGAAGATGTTGCCCTTGATATCGGAGAAGCGTTTGAGGACTCTTCGTAGCGGCTCTTGGATCCTTTCCTGAGACCTGAATCGGCGTCTTTTGTTTTCTTTTGTTTATTTATTTACTAAATAGTAGTTTAACATAGAAAGATTTATAAATCTATGACGGACATTTAGATTAAAAGCATCAAGCAGGTTGATAATAATGACCAAACTCATGAAGCGCATGGAACCCATGCGTCAAAAAACATGCAAAACATGCCCGAGACCAGTCGCCTCTGTACCCGCTTTCGAGGGAGGCGCAGGGCTTGCTGTCGGCGATATGAATCGCAATGATAGGGCTGATATAGTCGTCGCGCCATACAAGAAGGGAAAGGCGCACATATATCTGGTAGAGAACATGGACAAAGGGCGCTATAAGAAAAGAAAGATCGGGACCATTCCCGCTTTTGAGGGCGGGATAGGGCTTGCTGTCGGCGATATGAACGGCGATGACAGGCAGGACATAGTCATCGCGCCGTACAAGGACGGGAAGGCCCATATATATCTTGTCGAGAACAAGGACGGACGGCGCTATAAGAAAAGAAAGATCGGAACAGTACCTGCTTTTGAGGGCGGGATAGGGCTTGCTGTCGGCGATATGAACGGCGATGAGAAGCTCGATATAGTCGTCGCCCCATACAAAGACGGGGCGTCAAATGTGTACATATTCCTGAACAACGGGGACGGAACCTTCTCTTTCAATGGCAGATGATTCCGCAATAGCATTATCTTTCTTATTCTTCTTTTCTTGCGATGTCAACTATATTTAATATTTTGAGATGATAGTTTACTCATGGTTGTGAAACCGCCTGTATCTGTCAAAAAAACGAAGTTCAAGTTCGCGCATCTGGCTGACTGCCATCTCGACTCGTGGAGGGAGCCGGAGCTCAAGAAAGTGAATCTTGATGCGTTTCTTTCTGCGCTTGATATCTGCAAGAGCGAGAATGTGGATTTCGTCCTTATCGCAGGGGACATATTCCATGCAAGCACTCCTGAGCTTGATATTCTTCGGACTGCGGTTGCCAAGCTGAAGGAACTCAAGGACGCAGGCATCAGGATATATATCATCCCGGGATCGCATGATTTCTCTTATTCTGAGAAGACGATGCTACGCGTGCTTGAGGCTGCCGGCCTGTTTGTCAATGTGAGCCGCGGCAATGTGGATGAGGAGGGGAAGATCAGGCTTGAGTTCACTGTGGATGATAAGACCGGAGCGAAGATCACCGGGCTGCTTGGGCGGGCGGGTTCGCTTGAGATGGAGTATTATGAGAATCTTGATTTTGGCGCTGCCGAGAAAGAGGAGGGTTTCAAGATATTCATGTTCCATTCGGCAATCGAGGAGTACAAGCCGGAATTCCTGAAGAATATCTCCTCGCTGCCTCTGTCGCTTTTGCCTAAAGGATTTGATTATTATGCCGGGGGGCATGTGCATGAGCGTTTCGAGAAGGATGAGTTGGGCTATGGCAGGATAGCTTTCCCGGGGGCGCTTTACCCGGTCAAGTTCGACGAGCTTGAGAAGTATAAGGCAGGCGGGTTTTTTATTGTCGAGTTCGACGGGCAGATTAGATCGAAGTTCGTCAGGATGGAGCCGCACAGGGTTGTCGCTTTCAAACTGAATCTTGAAGGGCTGACGCCACAGAGCGCTGAGCAGAGGATTATGGATGCGCTGAAGAAAGAAATAATGACTGATGCGATTGTGCTTCTTCGCCTGAACGGCACTCTTGCAAGCGGCAAGCCGACTGATATCGACATGAATTCTGTCGCGGAGTATGTGAAAAAGGAGGGCGCCCTGATCTTCAAGCGCTCAACTGTGAAACTTTCTTCCAAAGAGTTTGAGGAGGTCTCTATAGAGGCGAAGGGCGATATAAGGCAGATTGAGGCGGACCTTATCCGGGAACACATCGGCAAGATTAAGATCAAGACTGAGGATGAAAAGAAACTGACGACCGATCTGATGAGTGCCCTTGATAATCTTAAAGAGGAACAGGAGACAATCGATCATTATAATGAACGGGTTCTTGAAATTTCTAAAAAGGTCCTGAAAATCGCTGATTTCGGCAAAGGAAGCTGAAAAGGAAGAGCATTTATATAAAAAGAGGAATCCAATATATACATGTAAATACATCATATGCGCATGGAGTTTATAAAAAAGGAGTGGTGGTTGAATGGCAACAAAAAAAAAGGAAACAGCAGAAAAACCTGCTGATAATGCAGTGATGAATGTCATCAGGAAGATAGGGCTTCTTGGCGTAGGTATCGCATCTTTGACAAAAGAGAAGGCTGAGAAGATAACATCAGATCTTGTGAAGAAAGGCAATATCACGCAGGAAGAGGGTCGCAAGCTGACCAAGGAACTTATAGATAAATCTATAGCTACCAAAAGGGATCTTGAGAAAAAGGTCGATACAGAGCTTAAAAAGGCTATGAATTCCGCCAGGTTCGCAAAAGAATCAGATATGAAAAAGCTTGAGAAAAAGGTCGCCGAACTTGAGAAAAGGGTAGGCGCGGCAAAGAAGAAATAGTAAATCCACGATGGGTCCGAGGGGGCTCATCTCTTATTTTTTTATTCTGGGATATATGCAGGCAGGTCTAATCATGATGTTCAAGCGCCCTTATAAGAGATACAGGCAGATCTTTGAGATTCTTGTAAAGTACGGATTTGAGGATATCGTGGCTTCACTCAATCTCAAGGAGACTTCCTACTTAAGAAAGCGTTTTGAAAAGCCAGAGCATAAGGCCCTTGCAAAGCTTCCTATCGAGGTCCGCGTGAGGATGATACTTGAGGAACTCGGGCCAACTTTCATCAAATTCGGCCAGATACTAAGCACCAGGCCGGACCTTATACCTGCCACCTATGGAGCGGAACTGGAGAAACTACAGGACAGCGTGCCTAAGATACCATATGATGTCATAAAGGATGTGATCGAGCAGGAGACAGGCAGGAAGATCGAGGAGATGTTTTCTTCTCTTGAGAAAGAGCCGATAGCATCTGCTTCCATCGGGCAGGTGCATGCGGCGAAACTGAAGAACGGGAGAAAGGTTGTCGTCAAGGTACAGAAGCCGAATATCGAGAAGACAATCGAGAATGACATAAAGATCCTCTACGATATCGCCGACCTTCTTGAGACCTATGTCCCGGAATCCAAGCAGCTCGAGCCGAAACGGATTGTCTCCGAGTTCGCAAAGACCATCAGGAGGGAGCAGAACTACAGGCGAGAGGCGCGCAATGCCACGCGTTTCCGGCAGAATTTCATCGGCGATGATACTTTCTATGTGCCTTTGGTGTACTGGGAATATAACACAAAAAAAGTCCTTGTCCTTGAATATATAGATGGCAAAAGATTCAATGATTACCTCAGGTCTAAGCCGCCTGTCGAAAATAAAAAAGTGCTTGCCAAGAGAATAAATGACATCTACATGAAGATGATACTTGAATACGGGTTCTTCCATGCGGATCCGCATCCCGGGAATGTCCTCATACAGAAGGACAATGTAGTCAGCCTTGTGGATTATGGGATGATAGGCTACATAGACAAGGATTTCAGGAACATGCTTGTCAACCTGATGCATGCGCTTTCAAGACAGGATACAGAGAAGACCATAGAACTCTTCATGGATATCGGGATTCTTTCTGATGATACAGACGTGAGGCAATTCAAGAATGATTTCTATGAAGTGCTCCATGAATACTACAACACGGAACTCAAAGAAGTACATGTGTCAGAGATGTTCCATGACATACTCGAAGTGGTGAGAGTACATAAAGTGCGGCTCCCCCCTAATTTCATCTATCTCGTCAAGGTCATCGGAGAGATCGAGAACCTGTGCCAGCAGCTTGATCCGCACTTCAACCTGACGCAGCATATGACGCCGTTCCTTACGAAAATCCTAAAGGAACAGATGGACCCGAAATATCTTGTGAAGAACATACAGGACGGGCTGGTATCGTTCAATGATTTCATCTGGAAGACTCCGAGAAGAATCAATAGTATCTTCGATAAGCTGGAGCATGGCAAGCTGAAGATCGAGTTCGAGCACGTGGGTCTTGACAAGACAAACATGCATATCGAAAATGCGTCGAACAAGATCACGTTCGCGCTTGTTATTGCCGCAATTATTATCAGCTCATCGCTCCTGATACAATCTGACAGCGGAATCATCGTGTCTTTTCTTGGCGTCATGGGTTATGTTTTCGCTGCCATACTGGGATTCTGGCTTGCGATTACGATTGTAAGAAGCGGAAAGATTTGAAGATCTTGCTTTCATGGCGACACATCATCCATCATAGGGTATATTGTATTTTTCGCATGCATCAAGGATTTCATTTGGCACTCCTTCTTTTGAATTTTCTACAAATTCGGCCACATATCTTTTGACAATTTCTTCAGGCATGCTTTTTTCAAGAGATAGAAATCGGTTCATGTATTTATAATCGTCATCTTTATCTGGTTTGATTTCCAGTGTTTTTATTATGTCGCAGCAGCGTTCCTTCACTTCAGGGGTGTCGTCATGTGCATAAAAGGATATACGTTCCACAGCCCGATCATTATTTTTAAGGAAATCAACAAGATAAATTACGGCATATGCAGTAAACCTGTCGTTATGTTTCTTATTCTTTTTCAGATATCTGCAATTGAGGGCTGATGCGAAATATGCATCTATGTCATCGAATCCTATTGTTTCTGCTGTAAAAACAAAATCTTTGGCCCAGTCATATTCATCGCGGGGACATTTATCAAAATGCTTCACGATATCAAAATATAAATTACTCCGACCCATATTATCACTTGATAGTAAAATACAGAATCCTTATATTTCTTTCTTTTTTGACGAATTGTTTTTGTATCAATAATAGATTTCTCTCAAGATTTTTAGAGGGAGGTCAATCATCATAACTATTTTTATTGATTTACATCCAACTTGAATCTATGTTCCTGAAATCGCTTGCTTTGAAGAATATCCGAAGTTATATTGATGAAAGAATAGAGTTCCCTTCAGGCTCGCTTCTTATCGCAGGCGATATCGGCTCTGGAAAGTCTACGATTCTTCTTGCGATTGATTTTGCGCTTTTCGGCGCACGTCCCAACGAGCTTCCTGCGTCTTCGCTTCTGAGAAACGGCGCAAAGAGGGGCGAGGTTGTGCTGGAGTTCACTATCGACGGCAAAGAGGTGGAGATCAAACGGGTGCTTGAGAAAAAGGCGAATTCGGTTGCGCAGACTGCAGGGTATATCGCTATCAATGGCACACGAAAGGATCTCATGTCCATGGGACTGAAATCGATTGTCTTTGAGCTTCTGGGCTACCCGGCGGCTGATATCAAGGCAGGCAAGTCGCTTATATACAGGTATACTGTCTATACGCCGCAGGAGCAGATGAAGCAGATTCTTATGATGAAGGCGGATGAGCGGCTGAATACGATAAGATCGATATTCAATATCGACAAATACAAGCGCATCCGCGAGAATGCAAAGGCAGTGTCTCGCGAACTCAAAAAGACTGCAAGCCATCTTGAGGGTATCGCTTATGACCTCAAGGAAAAACAGGAAAAAAGAGCGCTGCTCGAATCACAGATGAAGAGCATGCTTGATGACCTGAAAAAGAAAGAAACAGTGCATGCGAAAATAAAGGGCAATCTTGAGAACAAGAAGAAAGAGAAGGCAGCGATACAGGATGCGATGAAAAAGCTGGTCACTTTGATGAGGGAGGCGTCTATCAAAAAGACGAGGCTTGAGAGCGATGAGAAAATGCATCAATCCTACAGGACAGAGATAGATGATGCCGCAAAGAGGGTAGAGAAGATGCAGGCTGAGAATGATTTTGAGCAGAAGATCAGGGACCTTGAAAAGGAGATTGGCGAACTGGCAATGCTAAAAGAGAAGGCAGCGAAGGCGGATGATGATATCAGGCATATCGAGCAGAAGATGACCGAGTCCTATACGCGAAAAAATACGAGTGATGAAATCATCAGGAACATACTTGCGCTGTCTGAATGCCCGACATGCAAGCAGCAGGTGCCGGACCAGCACAAGGAACGGATAAGAGAGACAGAGACGAAGAAGGCAGAGAATTTCGAGAAGATTATCGCGCTGCATAAGAAGACTTTAGATGAGCTTCGCGCCGGGCAGAAAGACATCAGGCTGAAAGTGGACGCCATACATGATAAAGAAAAGGTTCTTGTGAGGCTGAGGAGCGATTTTCGGGCTTTCAATGAGATAAAGGATGGAATAGAGAAGAAGAATCTCAAGGCAAAAGAGCTTCTTGAGTCTATCGGCTTGCTTAAGACGGCAATCATCGGCATTGAAAAAGATATCGAGCCGCTGAAGGATACAGAAGAGAGATCAGAAAGAATAGAAAAGGAGTTTGAGATACTTAACGGGGAATATACGATAACGCTTGCGCAGCTTGAGAAGGCAAGGCAGCAGGTATCGAGCGCTGACGCTGAAAAATCAGCTCTTGAAAAGGAGATCACTCTTAAGATGAAAGCAAAGGAAGAGTCTGTCGCCCTCAACGAGATCACTGACTGGATGAAGGAGTACTTCCTGCAGTTGATGGAGAATATGGAAAAGCACATAATGCTGAGCATCCTGCATGATTTTGATATGCTGTTTAGGGAATGGTTCAATATGCTTATAGATGATGATACGCTGCAGGCAAGGATCGATCAGGAATTCACGCCGGTCATCGAGCAGAATGCTTACGAGACGTCTTACAATTACCTGTCCGGCGGGGAGAAGACGTCTATCGCTCTTGCTTACAGGCTTGCGCTGAACAAGGTCATCAACAATATGTCAGAAGAGATAAAGACCAAGAATCTCCTGATCCTTGATGAGCCGACTGACGGGTTTTCAAGCGAGCAGCTTGATAAGGTGAGGGATGTGCTTATTGAGCTTAATCTTGCGCAGACTATCATCGTGTCGCATGAAGAAAAAATAGAGGGTTTTGTGGAGAAGACCATAAGGGTCGAAAAAAAAGAGCATGTGAGCCATATAGTCTGATTGCGCACAACATCATAGTTGAAGACATAACTTTTGAAACAATGTCTTCACCATATCCTTAAAATCGCCTTGCGATTTTAGGATTGCGGAATTGTGACCCAATTCCTAATTTCGCAATAAGCAATTCAGGATGAATTGCGAAATTTCGAAAATTTATTCTAAATTTTCAATTTTCGAAATTCGAAATAGGTTTACATTTCGAAAATCCAGCAAACTGAAAGTTTGCCCGGATAGATTAACGTCTTTTGGTTTTTGGTTAAGTTTGCCCATTTCATAACGACGTTAACTATAATAAAATTTGTATCAATATAACATCATAAGGCTTAATGCCATAATTTGTGTGGGTGACATAATGAAGTATGCAAAAAGTACGGTCAATGAGATTATCGAGCATATCAAAAAAGTGACAGAAGAAGTTGATGTTGATAAAGTAAGGGCCATAATGAATGAGCTTCTTTCGGCTAAACGGGTTTTTGTCTATGGTATGGGCCGGTCGGGGCTGATTGCACAGGCTTTTGCCATGAGGCTTGCGAACCTGAATTTCCAGGTGCATATCGTTGGGGGCGTGACGACGCCGGCCATCCATAAGGATGATTTCCTGTTTCTTATTTCAGGTTCCGGCAATACGAGATCTGTCGTGATGGCTGCTGAAATCGCCAAGGAGAAGGGCGCGAGGGTCGGTGCTTTGACTTCCAACCCGAAATCCGAGATCGCAAAGCTTGCTGATGCTTTTGTTATCGTAAAAGGCAGGACCAAGGAGCATGTAGAGGATCTTAAGAAAGAGTATCTTGTGAACCAGCTTAGAGGGCAGCATGTGCCTTATTCGCCGCTTGGCACGCTTTTCGAGGATACCTGCCTGATACTTCTTGATGCGGCAATCGTGCAAATCATGCATGAGAAGGGCATCTCTGAGAAAGAGATGAAAGACCGCCATACAAACATTGAGTGATGGTCATCATGTATGTAATACCTACGACTAAGGCAGAGCATATCGCACGGATACTCCAGAAGAAGGGTATGAATGTCATTTTTGCGTCAAAGAACAAGGATGATAAGAGCCAGTTTCCTGACGGCGAGCTTTATACAAGGATCAAGGAAGTAGAGAGATTGGCCGGGGAGCGCGTCGTGGTGCTGCATTCGGGGCAGCCTGATCCGAATTCCGGTCTTGTTGAGCTGTATAATGTCCTTGAGATACTGAATAATCCTGTCGCTTCGGCTCACATCAAGGATAAGGAATATTCATACAGGCAGCTGAAGAAGCCAGCGTCTGTAGAGGTGTTTTTTCTTTATTTCCCGTACGGGATGCAGGATAAGGTTTTCGATACCGGTGAGTGCAATATGGCTGAGTCTATTGTCAGGAAGCTTGTCTCCTATTATAATGTGAGTAAGATATATGCTCTTGATCCTCATTTTGAGGGGGCGATATGGGCGAAGAAGTATCCGATTTCTGTCGTGAAGGCTGTTGATGCGATAAATGATGCGCTCCTTGCTGACGGTGTGACTGATGCGGTGAAGGTCGCGCCTGATCTCGGGTCGCAGTCGCGGCTTGATATCGGCGGGTTCTTAAAGAAGAGGATGAATTCGTTTGATGTTGAGCTGTCTAATGATTCGACGCTTGAGGATAAGGTGAAGGGGAAGACTGCCGTCGTGTGGGATGATCTCATCGAGACTGGCGGCACGATGTCGAAGGCGGGGAAGGCGCTTTCTCTTATGGGGGCGAAGAAGGTTGTCGCTGTCGCCACTCACGGGGTGCTTGAGCGGGGCATAAAGAGGATAATGGAGTCATATTCAAAGCTTTATCTTACGAATTCGATTGATGGGCACCAGGCGAATGTCGATGTTAGCGGGATTGTCATGAAGGCAATTTCAGAGTGATGGTTTTTTTGGGGGTGTGATGTGACTATTTTTTGAAGTCAATGAAGCCCTCTTGTGATTGGCAATTCAAGTTGATGATCTCTGCAATAAATTTTCGTAGTTGTATGTGTTTTTTCTCTTTCTGGTGTTGGAAATATAACAACATCATCTCCTAAAACTTCCTTTAGATAAACAGGAAGATCTTTTCCACTTAATCGCACATGACTTATAGCAACATCAAATGATAAAATTGAACCTTCATCCATCTGATTATACCAGTTTTGCACTGCTTCTGCTCCTTTTCTAAGATATGTTTGGATATAGTCAAGTCCTTGTAAACAAGTAACTACGTCGAGTTGATAGGGGAGTTTATAAGATACAGCATCCCCATATTCTATACCTTGCTTTCTAACATCTAAGTCTACACCATGAGCTTGAACTCTATCAACAATATCTGGTACTTGAACAAGAAGCTCATCTCTTGCACAAAAATTTCCGCAACATAAATCATACCAAACGAATTTACCTCGTCTTCCAACTGATTGACGTGCCATTTCAACAAGATTCAAACCTAACTGACGATTATAATCATCTAATCCCCTTTCTCTATACATACCTCTAGCTTTGAGTGTTTTTTCAAGGTCATTATTGCCGAAAGTATTAATCACCATAAAATAAATACAACATCCGAATTTTATAAATCATTCGTTTGTATTTCATAATGTGTTATTAAAATAAAATTGCCTGATAAACTCAAAAGCCAAAAAGGGGTATGCCAAAAATTTCCGTGATAGTGTGTCTTTTTTGAAGCACCTAAATTGATATTTTATGCGTTAAAACGCACGCATTAAACCACGAATGCATTGGAAACAAAGGTTGCGAGACTGAGCGATCATCACGTAAAAAAT